>CALAKU010000051.1 GCA_937922925.1 uncultured Arenicella sp.
GCCCTGTTGTTTAGTAACAAAGGCGTGGATGGGCTAAAAGAAGATAACTTCGAGAAAGCATTTCATTACCTTAAGCTGGCGATTTCGCACTTTCCAAATAACCCCGATATGTGGGTTAACCTTGGCGCGGCTTATAAAGCCCAAGGCCAGCGAAAGCTAGCCGAACAAAGCTTTTTGCAAGCATTTAATATGCGCGATCGAAATAATTTAGCAGCCAGCAATTTAGAGCGGCTTTATCGGGCACAAGGGCAGAATGCAAAAGCGAATCGCTTCGCCAAAAAGGCAGAAAGAGCACGTAAACGAAATCCGTATTATCAATACCAAGTGGCGCTTAAACAATTCAGTGATAGCGAGTACGATCAAAGCTTGAAATCCATCCGGCGAGCCATTCGAGTCTACGACGAAGACCATCGATTTTTTGGTCTGAGATCGAAAATTCATTTCGTGAAAAAGCGCTATATTCCAGCGCTTAAGGATTTAGAAAAAGCCTACATCCTGTCCAAAGAAGAAAGCTTTCGAATGGAATACCAAGAGCGAGTTAAAACAATCATTGCGCGGGTTGAGGCCATTGCCCAAAACGCGGAAGCCGGCTCTCCCATTCCTGCGGAGACCGTTCGTCTATTGGATCTCGATTTTTTTTAGCGCCTTAGCTCGCCCGCTGAAACCAAATCATGCCCTGGGCATCATGGTCACTGGTGATGCTGTGTTGGTCTATTAGATAATTTAGATGAGCCAACGTTTCACCGGTGGCGAATAAAGACTCTACTAAACTGAGCTCTCTATCAAACATGATTTTTCTGGCTGCGGTGACATCGATGGGTTGATCCATGGCGGCTTGCAGACTTTCTAACTGCTCAAGATGGCCGTCGATTAACTGCTGCATACGCACATCAATCCCCCGAAACGGCTCTTGGTGTGCAGGCAAAACCAGAGTCTCTTTGGGGATGGTATCGCGCAATCGCTCACAAGACTCCAACCAATCACGTAAGGGGTTGTCGTGCCGAGTCGAAGGGTACACGCTAATGTTAGACGAGATACGTGCAATGGCCTGATCGCCTGAAATCAACACGCCGAGTTCTTGGCAATACAAACAACTGTGCTCTGGCGAATGCCCATTGCCATGCACGACTTCCCAATTTCGCTCGCCTATTGAAAACGCATCACCGGCTTTGATAAACACACTTTGATCGGCTTGCAGGCGTGACTCGGGAGACTTGTCTTCGCTGCTCATAAATTGCAAATAACGATCAGTATGTGAATCGGGGAAACCAAGCTCTTTCGTGAAATCTCGGCTCATGGCCTCAAACGCGTTGTGATCTCGGTCGATCATGCTGCGGTAAGTTTCAAACTCCCCGCGGCTGATGTAAACCGGGCTATCGCACTCGCGGCTTAACCAAGCGGCCAAACCAATATGATCAGGATGATAGTGGGTCACGATGATACGACTCACCGACTGCGCATCTAAAAAGTGCTCGAAGACATTGCGCCAAACTTCCTTTGTTGGTTCATGGTCGTAGCCTGTATCTACTATCGTCCAGTGCTCGCCGTCTCGCAGTAGCCACAGATTAATATGGTCTAAGGCCATAGGAAGCGGCGTGCGCAGCCAGTAAACCCCATTTGCGACCTCGAACGGTTCGCCTATCTTTGGGCTCCATCGTTTTTCAAACGGGTACTCTAGTTCGCCTGCAAGGTCGTTTGACTGGGCCATGTGGATTTTCTACCTTTTTTGTTGGCCTCGCATGATAATCAAATCTGGCTGCACAAGCTGTGACCATTTTCATTATAAAATGAGCATTGCTCGTAAAGCGTGGCTCAAACCCTGGACACAAACGTTTTTGCTAAGCTTGAGCTATATACGCAAAACGCTATAAGGCTATAAGTTCTTATTCCTTTTACTGATATCGCTCACGCGATATATTGAGTGGGTATCAGGGGCGGTTTCGCCCTTTTTTAATGGGTTTTATGTCTGCTTTGCCCAAGTAAATAAAGCATTTTTGCACTTACATCCAGTTAGGTAATGCCATGTATCAATACGATGCGGTCGACAAAACTATTGTTAACGAACGGGTTGCGCAATTTCGCGATCAAGTAGAACGCCACCTTAGAGGCGAACTCAGTGCTGCCGATTTGCAACACTTACGTTTGCGCAATGGCTTGTATATGCAAATCCATGCGCACATGCTGCGCGTATCAATTCCGTACGGCATGATCAACAGCGATCAAATGCGCACCTTGGCTCATATTGCGCGTAAGTACGATAAAGGTTACGGCCACTTCACCACGCGCCAAAACATTCAATACAATTGGCCGAACCTGAAAGACGTACCCGACATTCTGCACGATTTAGCCGAAGTGGAAATGCACGCCATGCAAACCAGCGGCAATTGCATCCGCAATATTTCTTCTGATCAATACGCTGGTGTAGCGCCTGATGAGATTATCGACCCGCGCCCCTATTGCGAGATAATCCGCCAGTGGTCTACGCTGCATCCCGAATTTTACTGGTTGCCGCGTAAGTTCAAAATCGCCGTGACCGGCGCAACTAACGATAGAGCCGCCGTGCAGTTTCATGACATTGGGCTAGAAGTTGTTAGAAAAGACGGCGACCAAAATGCAGAGGTTGGTTTTAGAGTTTACGTTGGCGGCGGCATGGGTCGCACGCCAGTGATTGGCAAAGTCATTAAGGAGTTCTTAGCTCGCGACGATATCCTGTCGTATTGTGAGGCCATCCTGCGTGTTTATAACTTGCACGGTCGGCGCGACAATAAATACAAGGCGCGCATTAAGATTTTAGTGAATGCGTTTGGTATCGATAAGTTTCGCGACGAAGTGGAGGCCGAGTGGGCGCATATTAAAGACAGCCAACTTAAACTGCATGAAGTTGATTTCGACGCGATGGCTAAATTCTTTCCATTACCGAGTTACGAAGATTTAGCTCAAGGCGATGAGCGAGTAGAAAAGTGGCGCCAACTCGATTCTCGTTTTAAGGCGTGGGTCGACAATAATACCGTTGCTCATAAACAAAGCGGATATCGCATCGTTAATATTTCTTTGAAAGAACATAGCGTGGCGCCAGGCGATATTACCGATACTCAAATGGAAGCCGTTGCGGATATCGCCGAGCAATATTCCTTTGCCGAGATACGATCTACTCACGAGCAAAACTTAGTGCTCGCCGATGTTCGCGAACAAGACCTACTTGAAGTTTGGAAAGCCCTTGATGCCGTTAACTTAGCCACCGCGAATATCGGTTCGGTGAATGACATGATTTGCTGCCCCGGCCTAGACTTTTGTTCGTTAGCGAACGCCAGTTCCATCTCCGTGGCCAAGCAGATTAATGAACGCTTTGACAACGATGATGAGCTGTATGACATTGGTGAAGTTAAACTCAAAATGTCGGGGTGCATGAACGCCTGCGGCCATCATCATGTGGGCCACATTGGAATCTTGGGCGTCGATAAGAAAGGCGAAGAGTGGTATCAGCTTACCGTTGGCGGCGATGCCACCAATTCCGCCGAACTGGGTACCCGCCTCGGCCCCGCCATCGCTAAAGACAATGTCAGCGACGCCATTGGTGATATTCTGGATGTCTACCGCGACCAACGCAGCGACGATGAACGCCTATTAGATACCTTCCGCCGCATTGGTATTGAACCTTTTAAAGAACGTGTTTACGCGGAGCAAGCCTAATGAGTACCGCCACAGCTAATCGCGCCATTAAGGCGCGCGCCAAAGCATCGCCCGATCGCATCCAAACCGATGTCGTTAATGCTCAAGCAATCGTTGACCAGCAGCTTGTCGATAACGCCTTACACCATGTGGCGGAACATGACGAACTTACACTCGAGACATTGCCCGACGGCGATATCAGTGTGCCACTGACGTTTTACTTAGAACACAAAGCCGCATTACATGAGCGCGAATCGCAAGTCGCCGTGCAAGTCGCGGCCGACGAAGATGTTGCCGATATTGCCGATCACTTAAATGACATTCAAATGATCGTGCTGCCTTTTGTCGCGCAAATTGATGGCCGCTCATACTCCCTGGCGTATTTACTGCGAACCCGCTATGGCTTTAAAGGCCAGCTTCGGGCGATAGGCTATGTTCGGCTCGATCAGCTTGGGTTTTTAAGCCGTGTGGGCTTCGACGCATTTGAATTGCATGAAGGCGATGACTACCAAGCTGCTCTGAAAGCGTTTTTAGAATTCAGCGAGGTGTATCAACCCTCGGCCGACGAAGGGCGACTCATTTTCGCTCGCCGCCGCGTCACACATTAGTCTCAGAGTGCGCTTGTAACATGCACATTACTTTTGTTAAGAAGATTCTCGATGACGGCCAACTCTGCAAAAAATGCCGCGAGGTTCACGAGCGCCTAGAAAGTGACGGTGTCATGCCGTTAATCAATGAGGTGGTCATCGCCGACAGCCGCGATGCCGAGTCGGCGGGCATGAAACTCGCACGACAATACCAAGTGGAACGCGCACCGTTCTTTATTGTTGAGCAGGAAAAAAAACAACTGGTGTTCGATGTGTACTTTAAACTGCGTAAACACTTAGTCAAGAACGGTGCGCTGTCGTTACAAGCAAAGGCGCTTTAGCCAGTATGGATGCCAACACATTATTAAAACTTGCCATTATCGTATTTATCTTTTTAATGCCGGCCGTCTTAGTTTGGCTGGTAATCAAAAATAATAAAGATAATTAGGCCGTATCTTTGTGCACCGCCAAACCCGCTGAGGCTTGGCAGGTAGGCATGACCTCTAGGCGATTCACATTCATGTGCTCGGGTTGCTCGATGACCCAGCGAATACTGCGTGCAATGTCATCAGGTTGCAGTGGCTTACAATGGTCGTAGATTTGGGAAGCGCTCTGCTCATCACCGTGATAACGCACTTGGCTGAATTCTGTGCCTTCGACCAAGCCGGGGATTAAATTCGTAACCCGCACCTTGGTACCGAGTAAGTCTGCTCGTAAACTCATCGAAAAGTGATCGACAAAGGCTTTGCTTGCCCCGTAGACATTGCCACCTTTATAGGCGTGCAAGCCTGCGGTGGAGCCAACATTGATAATTTGCCCGCGGTTGCGCTCTATCATCTGTGGCACCAGCAAATGCGTCATTGACGCTAGGCCAGCGCAGTTGGTACTGATCATGGTTTGCCAATCTTCCCACCGGCTATTTTGTGTTGGCTCAACCCCTAGAGCTAAACCAGCATTATTTATAAGCACGTCAATGTGTTTAAACGACCCTGGTAGATTTTGAAGTGCCGTAGTCAAGGTTTCCCGTTCAGTAATATCCGCTTGAATGATATGCGGCTTAGCGTTAAGTGAATCGGCCAACTCTGCAAGCTTGTCTTTGCGACGAGCCAACAAAACGAGCTGATAGCCAGCGCTATCGAGTTCAATCGCTGTGGCTCGCCCAAACCCAGAAGAGGCGCCGGTGATTAAAACGGTCTTAGTCATTCACTTAAGGCCTTGCTAACAATCTCTTTAACATCGCGAGCTAATTGCGGTTGCGATGCAATGCGCTCGAGTTGGGTTTTCATCAGTTCGCTATTCGGTGCAACCAAGCCACGCCAATTATTAAACACACTGACCAAGCGGGCGGCTATCTGCGGATTCAAGTCGTTAAGCTCAATGACTTTGTCAGCCACAAACGCGTAACCCAGACCGTCTTGTCGATGAAAGCCGACAAAGTTGGCACTAAATGCACCAATCAACGCCCGCACTTTATTGGGGTTATTAATCGAGAACGCAGAGTGATCACATAACCGAGTCACCTGTTCTAAAACATCGTCTTGATACGAAAGGGCCTGCATGGAAAACCATTTGTCGAGCACCAAGGTTTCGTGTTGCCAGCTTTGATAGAAGTCATCAAGCAGCACATCGCGTTCTGGATACTGCGAATTGATCAGCGCACCAAAGGCGGCCAAACGATCCGTCATATTAGTCGCCACATGGTATTGGTGGCTCGCGAGTGCGTGATAGGCTGCTTGCTCGGTTGCTACCAAATAATCTAAGGCCGTGTTTTTAAGCGCGCGTTCAGCCATTGCTTCGGCATCTAACACAAAGCCAATGCGATGATTGTTGTTGGCATAGACCGCATGAAATTGAGATTCAAGATCGCGCGCTAATTTTTGTTTTAAGGCTTCGCGTACGGTTGATATAGCCAAAGGATCAATAGGCGAGCTCAGCTCAGCGATGTACGCACTGGACGGCAGTGACAACATTTGCGCAAAAACGGCTTTGTCTGCTGGAGGGTCCAACATAAGTTGCTCTAGCGCGCCTACCGCCGAGGCATAGCGATTAGCATCTATCGTTTGATTGCTTAATGCCGGCAATAGTATACGCAGGTAAAGCTCTTGCATGGCTTCCCAACGAGCAAAACCATTGTCATCCATCGCCACCAATTCTACGAGTTCTTCGGTACTGCGATCAAAGTCACATTTTACCGGTGCTGAAAAATCTCGCAGAACCGAGACCACCGGCATTTTCTCTAGACCCTCAAATGCAAAGTCTTGTTGTGTTTTATCAACAATTAGTACTCGCTCTTCAAGTTTAGCCCCATCCTGATCAAATAAGGCCACAGCAACCGGTATACAAAATGGTTGCTTCGATTCGGCTGGCTGGTTTGGCGTGGCAGGGCAGCTCTGTGCTATCGAAAGTACTAATCGCCCTTGATCAAACTGTCTTTGTATTTTGATCTCTGGGGTACCTGACTGTGTGTACCACAAACGAAATTGCTGTAAGTCTGCTTGGTTTGCCTCTTCCATGCATTGCACAAAATCTTCCGTAGTCACCGCCTGGCCATCAAAGCGATCAAAGTATAAATCTGTGCCTTGTCGAAAGCCATCTGCGCCTACTAGGCGATGCATCATGCGAATGACTTCAGCGCCTTTGTCGTACACCGTAGCCGTATAAAAATTATTGATTTCTTGATACGAGTCAGGCCGCACTGGATGCGCCATCGGCCCAGCGTCTTCTTTAAACTGATACGCGCGCAAAATTTGCACGTCCTTAATTCGCTTAACGGCGCGCGACCCCATGTCTGCGCTGAACTGTTGATCACGAAACACGGTAAAGCCCTCTTTGAGGCTCAATTGAAACCAATCTCGACACGTGACCCGATTGCCCGACCAATTATGAAAGTACTCATGACCAATCACACTTTCAATGCCTTCAAAGTCAGTATCGGTTGCGGTGTGTTGACTGGCTAACACGTATTTTGAGTTAAAGACGTTCAGGCCTTTATTTTCCATCGCGCCCATGTTGAAGTCATCAACCGCGACGATGTTATACACATCGAGATCGTATTCACGACCATACTTTTGCTCATCCCAACGCATGGAATTTTTAAGGCTGTTCATGGCATGCTGGCACTTATCTATGTTGTGCGCTTGTGTGTAAATATTGAGTTCGACTGCGTTACCAGATTGAGTCACAAACTGATCTGAAATCGATTTTAGGTCGCCGGCGACGAGTGCAAAAAGATAACTTGGCTTGGGGTGTGGGTCGTGCCATTGGCTCCAATGCTGACCGTCTTCGTGGTCGCCGTGCGCCTGTGGATTACCATTGGCGAGTAACACCGGATACTGTTCTTTGTCGGCATGCAGCGTCACAGTATAGGTGCTTAGAACGTCCGGGCGATCTAGGAAATAAGTGATGCGACGAAAACCTTCGGCCTCGCATTGTGTGCAAAAATTCCCGCTCGATTGATAAAGGCCAGAGAGCGACGTGTTCGCCTTGGGCTGTACTTTGGTGACTATTTTGATCAGCGCTTCGTCGTCTTGCAGTTCTAACGTAAGCTGTGTTTTGGTGAGTTCAAAATCGATGCTCTTGCCATCGACTGAAACCGATTCCAACTCCAGTTTTTCACCATCTAACACAAGGGGCCGCTTGTGGCTGCCGTTGCGCACAACCGACATGGTCGAGACGACTTTGGTATCGGGGACAGCCAAAAAGAACTCCAGATCAACATGTATGATCAAAAAGTCTGGCTCTGTATAGTCCTTTAAATAAACGGTAGCTTGACTTACTTTGGGGGCAACATCATTTTCTAACATGGTAGGGCGAATCAGGGTTTGTAAGGGTTTAGTTGGGAGTTGGGTTGATCGTCGGATTAAATTGATCCCAAACGGGTTGCACGGCTTCAGGTAATAGTGGAGCACCACCAAGTTTAGCCCAAGGCTGGTCATCAGAATGAAAATCTGAACCTCGTGATGCGAACAAATTATGCTCTTTGCATAACTGCGCCAACATGATCATTTGCTGAGGTTCGGTAATTGGTGTTGCGACTTCTAGAGCGTTTACGCCGACATCCAGCATATCTTTGATTAAGCGGATCAATTTTGTGCGAGTCAAACGATAGCGCATGGGATGCGCCAAGACGGCTACTCCACCAGCGGTCTGAATCCAACCAGCGGCCTCCGCCAAGCTCGGCCATTGCATGGCGATATAACCGGGTTTACCCGGAACTAAAAAGCGTTTAAACGCTTGCTTCTTGTTTTTGGCGTACCCCGATTCAACCAAGGCTTGAGCAAAATGAGGCCGGGTTGGCACACTGTCTTTCACCAGAAGAGCTTCTACTTTGTCTTGCACATCGTATCCCCTCTTTTTTAAATCCGCATGGATCGCATCAGCCCTTTGCCATCGACGAGCTTTGTTTTCTTCAACACCGGCCTGCAACTGCGAGTTATCTGGGTCAATACTTAAGCCAACTAAATGCACTAGCTGGAAATTCCAATGGCAGGAAAACTCGATGCCGGGAATCAAGTTAACACGGTGAACTTGCGATGCTTGATAGGCTTCTTCCAAACCACTCACACTGTCGTGGTCAGTGAGCGCAAGATGGCTGATACCACGCTCCTGCGCCCTCATCAACAACTCGGTCGGGCTCAAGGCTCCGTCGGAGAAGTGCGAATGGGTATGCAGGTCGTAATTAGTCGGCAATGGCGTCGGCATAACTGGCGGTATCCAAGGGTAAGCGCACAAGAGGCTCGTACTGCGCCCCATTGCTACTGAGAATGCTCTCAAACAGCACCACTTCTTCAACATAGAATTCGATTCTATCCATGTGTGAAATATGGCCAGCGTATTGATTTTTACTGTGACGAAATCGCCCCAAGGTTACATGAGGAAGGAACTTGCGTTTATCTGGCAGTATGTTGCTACTGCGCACTGCCGATAAGACCTCGCTATGTAAGCTAAGCAAACTCTCGCTTCGCTCTAACATAGATGCCACTAATTTGGGTTTTGATTCAGGAAATGGGCTTAAATGGGTCAGCTCAGCTAAAAATTCAAATTGCTGAATGTGATGATCCAAGGCCTCAACCAAGTTCTCCAAATCAGATTCACGCTGCTCACCTAAAAAGGCCAAAGTGACATGATAGTTTTCCTGATCTACCCAGCGAACAGCATTGCTTTTATCCTGATAGGCCATCTTGGCAGCCAAATCACCTAATTCGTTGGCCGCGTCTTTGGGAATGGGAAGTGCAATAAAGCTACGAATTGTCACAACGCCCTCCGAGTTTGTTGACCGCTCAAATAGAGCTCAAGCATAACAAAGAGCGAGCAACCTCGGCAGCGATATTCTGTGAATTTTGTAAACGCGGCGCTTCGTTTAACGATCAAATTGTGCGTTACATACAAAAGATAAAAACAAAACTTGCTAGACTCAGATTTGTAAGTCATACGTGTGTCTATCTCTTTTATGTCACAAAATCACACTGCATTGGTCGATAAAATGTGGGCTGCGCTATCACGCGACCCCAACTTTGTGCCAATGATTGATGAGTGGGATAAATTATGTGAAACCGAGGGCGTCAATGATAAGGGAGAGTTTATCGCCGCCAACGCTCGCCTTTAACGAGCATAGGTCAGATTATAAGAATGCCAAAGGTAGGAAGGCGAACCTTTATGCTTGCTCGCTATACGCCGAATTTATTGTTGGCGCCCCAAAAGATAGCGGCCAACGATTTTCAGTCTGGGCCTGAAGGCGTTAATCGAATGATTGCTTATTTTTTTGATCGACAACCTCACGATCTTGAGCGAGCGCAACAGATTCCTTTTTTCTTTAAATGTACCAAAGCGTTATTAGCGTTTTCGTTTGAAGACACGGATCGTCTGGTGGCTGATGTAAGTTATTGGGCCAAAGATTGGAGCCAATTCACTGAGAAGCTATCAACCGACACAAAGAAGATAGCGGTGATCGGAGGTCACAACTTAAACTTTGAAGAACAACAGCTTAGAAAGTTGTGCAAGGCGCTGCAATGGCAAGCTCGTATTTTTGAAGATGAAGGCCAGCTTCTGATTTTTTCTAAAACCGAGGAGTTATTTACTCTGGTTTCAAAGTCTTTTTAAAGTGACTTTTACACCATTTGGTGTATTCACTTTTCAAATACTCATATGGATACTTGGCCTAAAGTTAAATTAGTTAAGGCCACGGCCTTAACTGCGTTTCCCGGTAAAAGGATTAGTGAAAAATACGTCTTTAACACTTATTTTACTCGCCCTGCTCTCTGCTTGTTCATCTCAACAATCGACGAGCGCTCAAACCAGTTCACAAGACAGCGAAACTATTGCCCTAGGTCAGCTCATTATTAGGACTGCCGACAAAAGAGCGGCCACTCGCTTTGATACACGGGCTTGCGAACTTAATTTTGTATTCATTAACGGTCTAGAAAAAATCACTCGTCTTAATGTCACCAACCTTGAAACGATTGCAAATAATGAGCCAACTGGGCTCGGGTTTACCACGCCATCTATTCAGCCCATGAGCACTTTGGTCTGGCCAGAGAAATTAAATGGCGCTTGCGACGCTCGAGGCGATATGACGTTTCGAGAAGTATTCTGCGACGTGGTGAACGATCAAGGGAGTAAGGTCGGTGATTGCAGAAATGAATTGATTTTTGAAAGTGGGGAAGAAGTAAAGATAGTAGATAAAAGGAATCTCTAATGAGCATAAGTGTCCGATAGGGCTGGTTGTGTGTTTGTCACCAACAAATTTTAACCGAGTGGTCGCGTGATTGTCAGTTGCCTGAGTAAGCCGAAAATCGATTTTTGTAGAGATACCTAAAACTGGTTACAATGATTTGCACGAGGTTTTATGCAAATCACCAAAGCCGACAAACAACGATTGCTGCAAGCAGTAGCGGAGCTTAAACAAGAGCACCGAGAATTAGACTTGGCCATCAAAGAAATCGATGAACAATTAGTCGTAAATCAGTTTGAAATTAAGCGCTTGAAAAAGCACAAACTTAAACTCAAAGACTCGATCGCTCGGATAGAGAGCCAGCTTATTCCAGACCTGCATGCTTAAAATACACATTATCGGGGCATCACTATGAATCGAACACTAGCGTCGCTTAAACCGGGGTTGCTTGCTTTAGCATTCGGCCTTCTTTTGACCACCAGCGCCATCGCTCAAGACTTATCGGCCGTGATCCAACAAGATTACGATCAACATTTAGATGATTTGTTTAAACATTTTCATGCCAACCCTGAGCTAAGCACGGTAGAGAATAAAACCGCAGCACGCATGGCTGAGGAATTAAGCTCGGCTGGATACGACGTAACCACCGGCATTGGCGGCACAGGAGTGGTTGCAATACTCAAAAATGGGGAAGGCCCATTAGTGAGTATGCGGGCTGATATGGACGGTCTGCCCGTTGAAGAAAAATCCGGCTTGGAATACGCCTCTACCGCTAAACAGGTTGACCCAATTACTGGCAACGACGTGTTTGTGATGCATGCCTGTGGCCACGATGTTCACATCACCAGTCTGGTTGGAACAGCAAGACGCATGGTTGCCATGAAAGACCAATGGTCAGGTACCTTAATGTTGATCGTTCAACCCGCCGAAGAGCGTGTATTGGGTGCTAAAGCGATGATGGACGATGGCTTGTATGAGCGTTTTGGCACGCCTGATTTTGGTCTTGCCTTTCATGTAAGCAGCGGCATTGAGTCTGGCAAGATAGGTATTACCGATGGCAGCCCGTATGCCGGGGCCGACACGGTCGACATTATTGTGCATGGCGTCGGGGCTCATGGCGCAGCTCCGCATGCTGGTAAAGACCCCATTGTGTTGGCCAGCCAAATCGTCCTGGCGTTGCAAACGTTGGTGGCACGAGAATTGCCACCGCGAGACCCTGGCGTTGTGACCGTAGGGTCTTTTCATTCAGGCACCAAGCACAATATTATTTCAGATAGAGCGGTGTTGCAGCTAACCGTGCGCAATACCAGCGTAGAAACTCGCGACTTGTTGTTAAATGGTATCAAGCGTATCGCCCAAAACATGGGCCGAGTTGCTGGCTTACCAGACGACAAGCTACCTGAGGTGATTGTCTCGAAAGAGAGCGTACCGCCGACGATTAACAACGCCGAATTGGCGCAACGCTTGAGAGCATTGTGGGTAGATAAAATGGGCGAAGAGATTTTGAGTAATCGCCCTAATAAAGGGATGGGCGCTGAAGACTATCCTTTTTTCACTACTGAGCCTTATATCCCAAGCGTGTACTTCGCTGTTGGCGGCACGCCAGCCAAAGACTTTACAGCCGCCGAACAAGGTGGGCCACCGGTGCCTAGCCACCATAGCCCTCTGTTTAAGGTAACCCCTGAGCCGGCCGTCACCAGCGGTGTTGAAGCCACTGTTTTGGCGTTGTTAGAGCTGATGCCAAAACCCTAATCTGTAAGGCTTAGCTAAAGGTTTGCTATCCAAAAGAGGTTAGTAGGCTAACCTCTTTTTTGTTGAAAAAGTACCAGCCCTTTGATGAGGTTAAAAGCCTCGTTCAACTGATAGTCTCGTGCTAACAGAGCTTGGGTTTCTTCAGACAATTTTTCTTTTTCGGTAACTTGCTGATCGTCGTTATCCAATCGCCCAGGTAAATCGTTTTCTTTTAGTCTTTTAAAGCCCTCTTCTTCCTCTGAAAAGCGGCGTGGCTCAACGATCACATCCGGTTCGATGCCTTGGGCTTGAATGGAATGACCATCAGGTGTGTAGTAACGGGCTGTGGTTAATTTAATGGCTTCACGCTCACCGAGATCGAGCACCGTTTGCACCGATCCTTTACCGAACGAATCCGTGCCTAAAATTAGAGCTCGATCGTGGTCTTGCAATGCGCCAGCGACAATTTCAGCCGCGCTCGCCGAACCTCCATTGATTAACAAGATTAACGGCTTACCCTCGATTAAGTCGCTTGGCGTTGCCGTGTAAACTTGTTCGTTTTCAGCGTTGCGTGCACGAGTCGAGACAATGGTGCCTTCTTCAATGAAAATATCGGCTATCGAAATGGCACTGGTTAACAAGCCCCCAGGGTTATTTCTCATATCGAGAATCAAACCGCTGAAATCATCCTTTTGCATAAGCTGTTTCAGCTCTTTACGAAACGTTTCAGCCGTCGCTATTTGAAATTGAGTAACACGTAAATAGCCTATTTGATCAGACAAACTTCGGCGTTTGACGGAACTCAAACGAACCACGGCTCTGGTGAGTTCTACCTCAAAGGGCTCCGGTTCAGATTCTCGCAGTATGGTAAGTGTGATCTTAGTGCCCGGCGCGCCGCGCATTGCATCGGTGGCTTCTTGAAGGCTCAGCCCCGAAACCGTCTTACCGTCCATTCGAATGATCAGATCGCCAGATTGGATACCCGCGTTTGCAGCCGGAGTATCGTCGATGGGCGCAATCACTTTCACAAAACCGCCCTCCATGACCACCTCCATACCAAGCCCGGTAAAAGACCCACTGGTACCTTCACTTAAGTCTTCATAACGATCGTCTTTAAGATAAACCGAGTGTGGGTCTAGGCCACTTAGCATGCCTTCTATGGCGTACTCCAAGAGTTGTTCGTCAGTCACCGGCTCTACGTAGTTTGCTTTGATGCGAGTAAAAATTTCTGCAAAGGTTTGAATCTGATCTAGAGGAAGCGGTGTTGATGTCACCTCATTGCTTGGTTCATCATCGGCGCTAGGCGCTTCTTCGCTTTGGGCGAAAACACCGACCGCGACAAACAGAAAACTACTCGCAACGACTGACCGCAACAATTTGCGAGTAGCCCTTTGAGCACTATTATTCATTTGATATTTGTTCATGCTTTTCATTATACAGAGGTTGTGTATCGAACTTAGCGGCACCATATAAGTGGGTCTACGGGGAGCGCATTTCGTCGTATCTCAAAATAAAGACCGTGCGACTTGAGCCCTCCTGTCACGCCAGTGTCGGCTATGGCCTCGTTCACATCGACCCGGTCGCCGACTTTCTTGCGCAATCGTGCATTGTGACCATATAAACTAATATGGTCATCGCCATGATCAATAATAATCAGTAAGCCATACCCTTTTAGAAAATCAGCGAACAACACTCGGCCGCTAAAAATGCTGCTCACCGGCTTTGAGCCAGATGTTGAATAAAATAGACCATCCGAACGCATGCCAGACTCGGGTAAGCGAGCGCCAAACTTTCGGCTTGGTTTGGTGCTGATTGGGCAACTGAGGCGGCCTTTGTGATTGGCGAAGCCGCCTTTGACCAGTGGCCGAGTTGGTCTCGTCTCAGAAGGACGAGCTTGCTCTAACTGCCTTAACTTCTTTGCCTGCTCTTTGAGTTTGACCAATAGCGCTTTTAACCGCGTGCGGTCGGCTTGCAAGGTTTTGAGAGACGATTGAGCCCCTTTGATTTTAGTATCTAAGCGCGCTATCGCCTTGGCTCGTTTTTGGGTTTGCTCTTTTTGCCGTGCGCGCAGAACCTCTAAACTTGTTCGTTCTTCTTCGATTTTCTGAGTTTGATCTAATAGTGACGCTTTGGTGGCCAACACCTCTTGGATTTGTCGACTTACTGCGTTGTATCTTTCTCGCAGAGCCCTCTGTAAATACCCTTGATAGTGCTGATAGCGGCCAAGGGCATAGGGGTTCTCCTGATTAAGCACACTCTTTAAATAGTCGACCCGGCCATTGGTAAAACGACTTCTCAATAATGCCGCTAAACTGCTGCGAGCTGTCTCCGCTGCCGCCGTCTGGTCGGACAATTGCTGGTCAAGTGTTTGTTGTTGCTGCGTTAAGGCGGCTAAAGAGGCCTGCGATTCGCTTAACCTTTCGGAGACTCGTTTAAGCTGCTTTTCGGCTTCTAGTAGGTTGTCTCGCTCAGTTTTGCGTTGTGCTTTGTTGGCATTTAGATTACGCGTCAAACGTTGGATTTGCGTATTTATCTCCTTGATTGAGCTCTCGTAGTCTTTGGATTGGTTCTGGGCAATCGCTGTCTGCGCAAAGACGGTAAATCCTATTACTACAGCAATCAAAAAGAGCAAGATTTTTTCAACCATCAAGTGCATAGAGATTGGCTTTTGTAGGGTATAATTGCGCGCTAATTTGCTGAGCGATTGAAGGCTTATTTTAACCCGTTAATGCCCCGGTTAATGAGTCTTTGCAAGATTTTTTGAACGGCCATAAACAGGCAGTTTTGAATACGCGCCAGGCGAAAGCCAACAAGATGGAAAAGCCCAGAGCTCCATCTAACGCTTAGATAAAAGTTCAACCCAAAAAAGAGTCACAGTAAAGCGAGAAGAAGACTATTACGATGTTTATTGAATTCATAAACCAAAACATATGGTGGTTTGTTGCTTTGGTCGTGGTTGCCAATTTGTTGCTCTGGTCTATTGTGCAAGGCAACGTGGCCGGAGCCAATATGGTCTCGGCTTTAGAGATGCCTCGTCTGCAACGCCAGGGAAAAAGCCTATTGTTGGACGTAAACAAAATGGACGACTACGCTCGCGGCCACATTCCTTCCTCGGTTAGCCAACCAATCGAGTCTTTAGATACCAACGATATCAAACTGGCTAAGTTCAAAGATAAAACGGTTATTTTGGTTTGCCAAAATGGAGCGAGAAGTGCTAAAGCCGCGAAGTCATTGATCAAAGCTGGCTACAGTGACGTTAATATTTTGCGTGGCGGCTTAATGAGTTGGACCAAAGAAAACCTTCCTATTACCAGCGATAAAACCAGTTAAAAAGAGAGAAAACCATGGCGGAAGAACACGCAGCAGCACCAGCGGGTGCCAGCGAAAACGCGTCTTCGGGTAACACTTTTGATATCCGAAAAATTTATATAAAAGATGCCTCGCTTGAGTCACCTCATGCGCCTGATATTTTTTTGAGCGACCCCGGTCAGCCAGAAGTGGGCGTTGAATGCTCTATTAAGTCTCGATCACTTACCCAAGAGAACTTTTATGAAGTGGTACTAAGCATGACCATCACTTCTAAAATCGGCGAACAAACGGCGTTTTTGGTTGAAGTTCAACAAGCTGGCGTATTTCACATTGTAGGCATCGCTACCAGCGATCTACCTCTGGCGTTAGAAATTGCATGCCCGAATGTTTTATTGCCTTTTGCTAGAGAAGCGGTGTCTGACTTGGTCGGAAAAGCGGGTTTTCCACAATTGCTGCTCGCGCCAATCAATTTTGAAGGTTTATATCAACAAAAATTAGCGCATCAACAAGCAAAGGAACAAAAAGAATCTCATTAAGCTTGTTTAAGCCTTTTTTAAGGCCAGTTGTTTACTTTTTTCATCACGCCCTTGTTTATAATACGCGAAGGGGCTATGGAGAGAGTAATGCTTACTAACCTATTTATCAAAAGACAGCGTGACAGAGTTCTTAAAAAGAACAGAACTTTTATTAGATTAAGCCTGGTTGTTCTGCTTCTAGGCGTGGCCAGTGGTTGCACGACGCTGTCTAAAACTGACGATCCGTCGGTACAGCGAAGTACCGACCCTTTGGAAGGCTTCAATCGAGGGGTTTTTACTTTTAACGCCACCGCGGATAGATACGTTTTACGCCCAGCAGCGCGGGCCTATAGCTCAGCCGTTCCCAAGCCTGCGCGAATTGGCGTAAATAACTTTTTTGCCAATCTTGGTGAACCCGTCAGTATCGTTAATAATTTGTTTCAAGGTAAGGTGGATGGCGCTCTTAAGTCAACCTATCGCTTTGCCGTGAATAGCACGATTGGCATCTTCGGTTTAATTGATGTAGCCAAGCTTCAAAAAGTTGAGCGGCAACGCGAAGATTTTGGCCAAACCCTGGCCGCTTGGGGTGTTAAACCTGGGCCATTCCTTATGGTGCCTTTTTGGGGGCCGACCAACCTACGCGACGGCTTTGGGGGAATTGTTACTAACAGCGTCTATTTTCCAATCAATGAAATCACCGACAACGGTGGCGCTCGAACAGGCCTAACCTTACTTAATGTTGTCGCGGGTAGAGCGCAAGTTCTCAACCTAGATAAGACCATTGAGTCGCAACCCGATCCATATCTGTTTTTGAAAACCATATATGACACTAATCGCCTGAATGCCATCTACGATGGTGATCCACCAAGAGTTGGTGATGGCGACCCCGATGACGATTTCTAACTGAATGGCTGTCTTCGCCGTAGGCGATCTACAAGGGTGTTATGACCCTCTAGTGAGGTTGCTTGATCAAGCTAATTTTAGTCCAGACAAAGACACTCTTTTTTGCGTAGGTGATCTCGTTAATCGAGGGCCTAAATCTTTGAAAACATTACGATTTTTGATGAGCCTAGGGGGTTCTTGCCGCCCAGTTTTAGGCAATCATGATATCCATTTGTTAGCCATGCTGTATGGCTTACGTGAGCCTCGACCAAACGATACGCTGACAAAAATACTGGAAGCCCCCGATGCATCTATCATCAGAGATTGGATTCGCCATCAGCCGCTATTAATCAAACTCAAGAATCGTAGAACGGTAATTTGTCACGCCGGTGTTTATCCTTGGTGGACGCTGGAGTTTACCCAAAAACGTTGCCATGAAGTTGAGCGCGTTTTTCAAGACGAACAAGCGTGCATCAAACTTCTCAAACAAATTTATTCTAACAAACCTTTGAAATGGTCAAACGATTTGAATAAGATTCAGCGTTGTCGCTTTACGATCAATTCCTTAACACGCATGCGCTTTTGCTCTCCTAAAGGCCGTCTAAATTTTAAGGAAAGCGGCTACGCTGGTAAACTAACCCCGTCGCGTAGACCTTGGTTTGATTATCAAAACCCCAGCTTAGAAAATTGGCGCGTCATTTTTGGACATTGGTCTGCTCTGGGGTTGTATGTTCGACCAAACATATTAGGCTTAGACACAGGGTGTGTTTGGGGTAAAGAGTTAACCATGGCTAAAATACCGAAACAATTAGGTGGGCCGATCACAATCTACAGTGAACCCAGTTGAAACGATGATGGATCAAGATAACGCATTGGTCACTGCCATTGCCCAAGCGCAATACATACCGCAACAATCTGACCCTGAAAACAAACGCTATGTTTTTAGCTACACAATATCCATTCGAAATGATTCGCCAAAACCCTGCCAATTGCTATCTCGGCATTGGGTAATTCAAGATGCCAATCACAAGGTAGAAGAAGTTTACGGTGAAGGCGTTATCGGCGATCAACCCATTATCAAATCTGGCGAAACTTATACCTACACCTCCGGCGCCATTTTGGAAACGGAAATAGGCACCATGGAAGGCCGATACTTTATGGTGAGAACTTTAAAGACGGATGACCAAAAACCCCGAGTAGAGGAATTTGAAATCGCCGTGCCAAAATTCTTGCTTTGTATTCCAAGAACCTTGCATTAAACCAAGCCAGACCTGCCTAATTATTAGGCAGTAAAATACTCACGTTTTTACGCCTAATGTGACACTTTGCCCGTGTCGAAAAAAAAGATTCGCGTGAGCGGGGTTTTTTCTTTGGATATTTAAGGATTTTTCACTATAAGTTTTTGTTTTTAAACGAGTTTTTATACGTCTAGGTTTGAAACTGTGAAGGCGTTTTTTTCGATGAAATCTCGCCTTGGCTCAACCTGATCTCCCATTAAAATCGTAAATGTATCGTCGGAGGCTACATCGTCTTCGATCACTACTTTGAGTAGGCGTCGCACTTCTGGATCCATCGTGGTTTCCCAAAGTTGATCTGGGTTCATCTCACCAAGACCTTTGTAGCGTTGGATATTTAAGCCTTTGCGTGCCGAAGCCATCAACCAAGAAAGTGCGTCTGAAAACTCGGAACATTGTTCTTCACTTTCCCCGCGTCGAACAGTAATTGTTTCGGGGAAAAGCCGATTAAGTTTATCGGCCAGAGCTTTAATTGAAGTGTATTCTGGCGATGACCAAAACGCAGACCCAAACTCGCTTTCACTGGTCATGCCATGCAATCGCCGCCTGATTTTTAAACTGGCTGTGCCATTTCGGATCACTGACAATTCGTACTGCGGGGCCTCATAACCTTCTTTATTTAAGCTTATTTGAAGCTGTTCAATCACATCGTCATCGAGTTGAGAATCATCAATGCTTTGATCTATCAACGCTTTTAACACAACTGAATCGTAATCTTGGCTAAGACGATCTATGGTTTTCTCTACTGATAAGTATTCTCTACACAAACCAGCTAACTCATCACCACTTATTTGTTCTTCAGGGTTTGATTGATTCTCTAAACTGGCTTTCTGTAAAGCGAGCTCTAAAAGGTAATTTTCAAACTCTATATCGTCTTTTACATATCGCTCAGACTTGCCTTTGCCCACTTTGTACAAGGGCGGTTGCGCAATATAAACGTGACCTCTTTCGATCAATTCAGGCATTTGCCTAAAGAAAAACGTAAGTAAAAGAGTTCTAATATGCGATCCATCGACGTCGGCATCCGTCATGATAATAATTCGGTGATACCGTAATTTTTCGACATTAAAGTCATCTTTACCAATGCCTGTACCCAATGCTGTAATCAAAATGGTGATTTCTTCGGATGAAACCATTTTGTCAAACCGAGCTTTTTCGACGTTAAGTATCTTACCTTTGAGCGGCAAAATAGCTTGAAACGACCGATCTCTGGCTTGTTTAGCTGAGCCTCCCGCCGAATCTCCCTCCACTAAATAGATTTCAGATTGGCTAGGGTCTTTAGTTTGACAGTCAGCTAACTTACCCGGCAAGCCACCTAAATCCAACGCGCCCTTGCGGCGAGTCATTTCTCGAGCTTTACGCGCCGCATCTCGTGCTCTGGCTGCATCGACGATTTTTTCTGCGATGCGCTTGGCATCTACTGGGTTTTCCAATAAGAAGTCCGAGAGCTTTTCGTTCATCACGGACTCTACGACACCTTTGACCTCTGAACTGACCAATTTATCTTTGGTCTGGGATGAAAACTTGGGGTCTGGTGCTTTTACCGACAATACGGCCGTTAGCCCTTCGCGTGAATCATCACCTGAAACCGAGACTTTCTCTTTCTTTGCTAAGCCTGACTCGTCTATATAATGGTTTAAAGTTCTGGTTAAAGCCCCTTTAAAACCAGATAGATGAGTCCCACCGTCTCTTTGGGGAATATTATTGGTGTAACAAAAAATACTTTCTTTATATGAGTCGTTCCATTGCAGTGCTACTTCTACCGTAACCCCGTCTCTTTCTCCAGTTACATGAATAATGTCCTTATTTAGCGGTGTTTTCATTTTATTTAAATGTTCAACAAACGCCGATATGCCGCCTTCGTACTGGAAAACTTCTTGCTTCTTTGCTCGCTCATCACTCAATTCAATACGAACACCAGAATTTAAAAACGATAATTCTCGTAAGCGCTTAGCTAGAATATCGTAGCTGTATTCTGTAATTGAAAATATCTCAGAGCTGGGTTTAAACGTAACTTTGGTGCCAGTTTTATCAGTTGTCCCTACTTCGGCTAAATCAGCCTGTGGTACGCCTAAATGATACTCTTGGGAATACGATTTGCCGCCTCGATCAATCTCCAGCTTTAACCAATCCGACAACGCATTCACCACCGACACACCTACCCCATGTAGGCCACCAGAGACCTTGTAGGAGTTGGAATCGAACTTACCGCCAGCGTGCAGCACAGTCATAATAATCTCTGCCGCAGACTTTCCCTCTTCTTCGATTACACCAACTGGAATACCACGACCATCGTCAGAAACAGTAATCGAGTTATCCTGGTTAATAGCTACCTTAACGCCCGTGCAATGGCCAGCTAGGGCTTCATCGATCGAGTTATCAACCACCTCAAACACCATATGATGCAAGCCTGTCCCATCATCCGTATCGCCGATGTACATTCCTGGGCGTTTTCTAACGGCGTCAAGCCCTTTTAAAACCTTAATACTACTGGAATCGTAGCTCATATTTTTACGCATCTTAGAGGCTAAATAACAACGGCTTATTGTATCAAATTAACGCCTTGGTGACACGATTAAGCGCATTTCGAGAGCGGTTATTAGGCGTGTTCCACGTGAAACAATTTAAGCATTATGTTTCACGTGGAACCTTCAAGCCAAAAAAAAACCGATCCATAAGGATCGGCTTCATTTTCCGTTCACAACACGATTTCTTATAGGCGCATCGGCATGATTAAATACAAAGTGTCGTTAGAGCCTTGGGCATGAAAGGTGCAACTGGTGTTTGGGTCTAACAGGCCGAGTTCGATATTTTCAGACTCACAAGCTTTTAACGCCTCAACCAAGTAATTCACGTTAAAACCGATTTCCAAAGCATCGCCACCGTAATCCACTTCCATTTCATCTTTAGCGTGTTCTTGGTCAGGGTTGTGGGAACGCACTTCAAGTAAGTTCCCATCGACGCTTAAAGAAACGCCTCTGAACTTTTCATTACTCAAGATGGCCGCACGCCCAAGAATGTCGATGAGATTGGCTCGATTAATAATTACGTTTTTATCCAAATTAGCCGGGATTACTTTTTCGTAGTCTGGGAATCGACCGTCTATCAATTTAGAGATAAACATAAAGCCGCCAGACTCGATCGAAATATGGCTAGAGTTCAGTTTCACTTTAACTTGGTCTTCACTGGCGGGATCAAGAAACTTACCTATTTCTAAAACAGCTTTCCTTGGCACAATGCTCTGCACCATGTCGACTCCAAGTGAATCAACATTGATGAGTGTTTTGGCCAAGCGATGACCATCGGTAGCTACGGAGACAATATGGTCGTCATGAATTTCCAATAGTAAGCCATTCAAAAAGTAACGCACATCTTGTTGAGCCATGGAGAAAGAGGTCTTGGTTAACAACCGGTTTAATTGTTGTTGTTCCAAGAAAAACTCGTGCTTCCATTGAGTTTCTTCTAGACGAGGATAGTCGTCTGCTCCCAGGGTTTGTAGAGTGAACCGGCTTTTACCAGCCGTCACAATCATCTTATTGTCTTGCTCTACATCCAAATTGAGCATTGATTCATTAGGCAAAGAACGGCAAATATCAAAAAGCTTTCTGGCTGAGACGGTTGTTTTGCCGTTTGAGCCATTTACACCAGAGACTTTGGTGGTTATTTCAGTTTCTAAGTCTGAACCAATCAGTGTCAGTTCACTGTCTTGCAAACTGATAAACACATTTCCCAAAATGGGCAGGGTTTGTCTTTTTTCGACAACGCCAATGATCTGAGAAAGCGGTGCTTCGAGGATTTCCTTTTGAATATTAATATTCATGTTTGAGTATCTTTATTATTACTGTTTTTATTAGGGCACTGGATAAGTCGAATAAAGTTCAAAAACAGCTTTAATTCAACAGCTTATTTAATTATTTACTTGTTGATAACCCTTTGCACAGTCTTCTGAAAACCTGTGGATGAAATGTGCATAAAAGTTGTCTTTAAATCATACCGTATTTATACCAAAGTTATCCACAGCTTGCTAAATTGCTGCACGTATTACACGCTTAACGCTGCAAGCAGACTGTCGTAATCGTCTTTAATTTTGTTGTCGGTTTTAACCAACTCATCTACTTTTTTACAGGCATGGATAACCGTCGTATGGTCTCGGCCACCAAAGGCGTCGCCAATGTCTGGTAAGCTCATGCTAGTGAGTTCTTTTGCTAACGCCATCGCGATTTGGCGAGGCCGCGCGATTTGACGGTTCCGCCTTTTCGACTTGAGTTCCGAGACCCTAATACCAAAATAATCCGCGACAGTTTTCTGGATGTTCTCCATCGAGATTTTACGTTCTTGGAATTGGGTTAAATCCTTCAGTGTGTCTTTGGCGAGCTCTAAGTCTATCTCTCTATTAGAAAACCGCGAGCTAGCAGCTAAGCGATGTAAGGCTCCTTCGAGCTCACGGACGTTGTGGCGAATCTTTTTAGCAACCATAAAGGCAACATCGTCGGCTAAATCGATTTTATTTTTACGGGCTTTGTTTTTTAAGATTGCTACCCTTGTCTCAAGCTCCGGAGGATCAATCCGCACAGTTAATCCGCTTTCGAACCTAGAGGTGAGTCTTTCTTGTAAGTTATTGATTTCTTTAGGAAATTTATCGCTTGTTAGAATAATTTGGCTATTGGTTTCAAGTAAAGTATTAAAGGTATGAAAAAACTCCTCTTGAGACTGATTTTTGCCCGCAAAAAACTGGATATCATCGATAAGCAAGGCATCTAGAGAGCGATAATATTGCTTGAACTTCTCCATGGTGCCTGTTTCCAGCGCTTTTACCATGTCGGATACAAACCGCTCAGAATGTACATAGGCAACGCGAGCTTGGGCTTTGTTCTCTTTTATTAAATTGCCAGCGGCGTGCATTAAGTGAGTTTTCCCTAAACCCACACCGCCATAGATAAACAGGGGGTTGTAAGCGCTGCCAGGGTTTTCACTTACCTGTTTGGTTGCAGCTCGAGCAATTTGATTGGACTTACCTTCTATATGGTTTGCGAAGGTAAAAGCTCCGTTCAACACATTCGTGCCAAACGGCATACTTACTTCTTCGAGATAATCCCCGGTCGAGACACTGACATCAGGTGTTTTTTGTGCGACTGTTTCGCTTGGCCCGGACTCTAGGGCTAAAAAAACGCGTTTTTCCGCCCCAGCAAAATGTTGCACAGTTGATTCCAGTTGCCCGATCAAATTGTCCGCAAGCCAATCTTTAATAAAGCGGTTGGGCGCGTAAAGCACTAGCTCTGGATCACGGTCTTTGGCAAATAGAGGCCTAACCCATGTGTTGAAATCACGAGGCTCTATTTCATCTTCCAGTTTATTGAGACAGCGTTCCCAAAGGGCCGTATTTTGCATGGCTATATAGCGTTTGATAAATGATTAAGGCATCCCAGCGACAAGTCGTCTACTTGACCTCAACTAAAGAAATTGAATCATCAAGACGCGGCTGGCTACTATACCGCCCGCCCCAGCAATTAGACAATACAATTCGTATTATCCGAGCACTTCTAGCCAGTAAATAGACAGGCTATCAATGTCGGTAAATTAAATGAAAGAATCACCTTAAGTGGTTGACTCACAAGAGCAAAATTAGTACCTTTGCCGCCCGATTATCGGCCTAGCTCGTTTTGTCTAACATTGAGAGCAAAAGTGATCGTAAAAGTAGATTCAAAATCACTGATCACGCCGATTTATAGAGGTCCTTTGCAAGAGGGCTTTATTTTGAACAGACAGTATAGAGCGAAGCCATGAAACGTCCATTTCAACCCAGCCAAATTAAGCGTAAACGTACTCACGGATTTCGTGCACGTATGCGCACTAAAAGTGGCCGCGCAGTGATCAAAGCGCGTCGCGCAAAAGGCCGCGCTGTTTTATCAGCCTAGCCAACAGATTGTTTACTTGTTCTTTGGGTTTGATACCCCAGAGAACGAACAAAGGCTCTCTTTCGAAACTGCGTATTGTGGTGATCGACAGAGGGTCTTTTTCGTTTTGATTCGCAAAGAATTGAGTTCTGGCTATGAGTTTTAAGCAGCCGCTGTTGCTTGGTTTTAGCAAAGCGCAACGAATTTTAAAAAACAGCGAGTTTCAAGACGTATATCAAAGCGCACAGCGAGGCGGCAGTGGCCTTTACACTTATCATGTTCAAGCGGCTGATATAACAGCTGCGCGTCTAGGGGTCACGGTGTCAAAAAAGGTCTCTAAGTCGGCAGTCGTTAGAAATCGTATAAAACGTCAAGTGAGAGAGTTTTTTCGCCTCCACCAAGATCAACTCAAGGGAACTAAGCTCGTGATCACTGCTAGGCCTGGTTGTGCAAAAGCAACAGACGCCGAGCGAGCTCAAGCTTTAAGTGAGCTGTGGCAAAAGGTGTTGAAATGGCGTTCTTGGCACGAGCGAACGCAAACTTAGTTTATCGATAAAATGCTAGTCCGCTTTTTCAAGGGCCTCTTTAAGGCCTATTACTGGCTTATAAGCCCATGGCTTGGAAATCGATGCCGATTTACCCCCAGTTGCTCCGAATACGCGCAACAAGCGCTATCTACTCATGGTGTTTGGTGCGGCTTGTGGTTAACGATGAAACGCATTGCGCGCTGCCATCCTTGGGGAGGGCATGGGCACGACCCGGTACCGGGCATACAGCGGAAAAGTCAATCAAAAGAAATAGAGCCTTAAGGCTTTCGATAGCGGCGAATAAGGTTAGAATACGCAGCCACAGTTCGGCGCACAAAACACGTTATATATTTCATGGAAAATCAACGACAATTTCTAAGCATCGCACTAATTTGCATTGTTGGGGTGCTGTATTTTAAGTGGGTCGAGTTTAGTGCACCTAAAACGGCGACAGAGGCCGTGGTTGAAAAGGCGGCGGTACAAAGTGATGTTCCGCAAACACCGAGTTCAGCTTCTCCACAAAATCCCAATGCACAGTCAGGCAGCTCGGCGGATACGGTACCCACTCTAAATGAAGGCATAAACCAAGCGGCGCCAAACGTTACAGGCAATCAAGCATCTACCGAGCTTATCGAAGTTAACACCGACATGGTGCGAGCCTTGATTAACCCAGTCGGCGGCGTCATTCAAAGCTTAGAACTTAAGAAAACACCGATCAGTACGGATCAACCCGAGCAAGGTTACCCGCTTCTAAAAAGCAATGAGCGTGGTTTTTATGTTGCTCAAGATGGTTTGTTGGCAAGCCCAGCGGGCACGGCACCGGATCACACTCAGGTTTATCAGTTTCAAAACACACACTACCAGCTTGGTTCAGCCGCCGATGTACTGGTTCCGCTGACATGGGCGTCTGATGATGGTGTCTCCATCACCAAAGTGTTTAGATTTAAACAAGGCAGCTATGTGGTAGACGTCGAGTATCAGATCGACAATCAAAGCACCGCCGATTGGACTGGATACCACTATGGTCAACTAAGCCGCACGCCTCCGCTTAAAAAGAGCGGCGGCTTTGGTCAACTGCCCTCTTACAGTGGTGCCGCCTACTACACGCCAGAAGACAAGTTTCAAAAAGAAGATTTCGGCGATATCGAAGATCAAAAACTCAGTATAGAAAGCAACGACAGTTGGGTCGCCATGCTCGAGCATTACTTCGTTAGCGCTTGGCTACCAACCTCTGAGACCAATAAGTTGTACACGGGCTATAACCAAGTTGGGTCGCAATACCGAATTGGATACACCTCTTTAAATGGCACAAATATCGCGACAGGCCAGCAAGGCGTTATTAATAGCCAAGTGTTTTTGGGCCCCAAAGAACAAGAACACCTGAAAGAACTAGAGGAACAAGGTTTTACCGGTCTAAACCTTACGGTTGACTACGGCATCTTAACGGTAATAGCTGGGCCGCTATTTTTCCTACTGAAGTTAATACATAGCGTTGTCGGCAACTGGGGATGGTCGATCATTTTGCTGACCATTCTAATTAAGGCCGTATTTTTTCCCTTGTCGGCGGCGAGTTATAAATCGATGGCAGGGATGAAAAAACTTCAGCCACGCCTGCAAACGCTCAAAGAGCGGTACAAAGATGATCGCCAGAAATTTCAAATGGAAATGATGGCTTTGTATAAGGAAGAGAAGATTAATCCGGCCGGCGGATGCCTGCCGATTTTGATCCAAATCCCCGTATTTATTGCACTGTATTGGGTATTACTCGAAAGCGTTGAACTGCGCCAGGCGCCGTTTGCTCTTTGGTGGCAAGACTTATCGGCGCCAGACCCTTACTTTGTTTTGCCTGTTTTGATGGGTCTGTCGATGTTTTTGATGCAAAAACTGAATCCAGCCCCAATGGACGACATACAGAAAAAGGTGATGATGGTCTTGCCGTTTGGGTTGACTATTTTGTTCTTGAGTTTTCCGCAAGGCCTGGTGTTGTATTGGGTTGTCAACAATGTGTTGTCGATGGCGCAACAGTGGTACATCAATAAAAAATACGCGAGTTGAGTGATACGCAAGACACTATCGCAGCGATAGCAACCCCCCCGGGTAAAGGTGGGGTTGGCGTTATCCGGCTATCTGGCCCGCGGTCATTGGAAATAGCCACGCAATTAAGTGGCCGATCTTTAACACCTCGCCAAGCGCATTATGCGGTGTTTAAAGATCAACAAGGAGACGTGCTCGATAGTGGCCTAGTGATTTATTTTGCCGCGCCCAATTCATTTACGGGAGAAGAGGTTGTTGAGCTTCATGGTCATGGTGGGCCGTTGGTGCTCGATGGCATCATGTCGGCGCTTTTTAACGCCGGGGCACGCCAAGCTCGCGCAGGAGAGTTTTCGGAGCGCGCTTTTTTGAATGACAAAATCGACTTAACTCAAGCCGAAGCCATCGCCGATTTAATCGACAGCACTACTCAGCAGGCGGCGCGTGGCGCACTTAGGTCATTGCAAGGCGAGTTTTCAGATAAGATTTCTGGCTTGTTAAAGGAACTTGTTTATTTGCGTACTTATGTAGAGGCGGCCATCGACTTTCCAGACGAAGAAATAGATTTTCTCGCCGATGAGAAAATTCGCTCGGCCTTAGATCAACTCAATAGTCATTTGCAAACCACCATCGATCAAGCCAATCAAGGCGCGATTTTGCGCAATGGCTTACGTATTGTGATAGCGGGTAAACCCAATGCGGGTAAATCAAGCTTGTTGAATGCACTAAGTGGTTATGACGCCGCGATTGTGACCGATATACCCGGCACGACCCGAGACATCGTCAGCGAAACCATCAACGTTGATGGCTTACCTGTTCACATCGTGGATACTGCCGGCTTGCGAGACAGCACCGATACCGTAGAAAAAATTGGCATCGAGCGTGCTCATAAAGCCATGAACGAAGCCGACCACGTATTCTACTTAATTGATGCTACCCAGCCAGATGAATCGATACTTGATTCTCCTGTGCCTATTACCAAAATTTTCAACAAAGTGGATTTATTAAAACAGGCTTTTCCTGGAGAGGCGTTAGCGGTCTCGGCTAAAACCGGGCAAGGGCTAGATCAGTTAAGAGAGCACATTAAATCGATAGCGGGCTTGGATCAGTCCACAGAAACACTGTTTACGGCAAGACGTCGTCACATCGAAGCGTTACAAAAAGCGCAAGCGTCGGTGGATCTTGGTGTCAAACAACTCAAACTGTTTAATGCTGGCGAGCTTCTAGCGGATGAACTTCTGCAAGCCCAAAGGGCTCTAAATGAAATCACTGGAGAATTTACCGCCGACGATTTATTGGGCGAGATTTTTTCCGGTTTTTGTATCGGCAAGTAGTCGCTACGAAAACCTGTTAAAAGTACCTTAAAAATTATCCATCCGCCGGTTAGTGTAAGCGGCCTGCTTTAAGCTCTGTGCATGTGGGGCAAGGTGGCAATAAGAAATCAACTAGTTAAAAGTGCGGCCGCGGCACTCTGCTTACACGTCTTGCTAATCGCCTACCCTCTTTTTTCGTGGAACTCACGGTTAAACTCAAACCTCGCCACCAAAGCAATAACGGTAAAACTTCAGAAATACGATGTCGACGAAAAACAGTTGGAACAAAACTTAGCCGATGAAGTTGAAGTGCCAAGTAGTACAGTTACACCGCCGGCCGTTTTCCCTATAAAAAGCAAAGCACGACCGAGCACAGACAATAAGATAGTCGAACAACCACCCCACAAACCCATTCCGTCTTCAGCCGTCAATGCCTTTGTAGAACGATCAACTCAATCCTATTTTGAATCAAACCCACATGTTTTAGATCGGCTTGACTCGACGTTTGAATTTAAACAACGCCAACGAGATGAGGTTATTTCGTTAGATTCGGCAGAAGCAAAAATTGATGCCTTTAGAAACGGAGTAGGCAAAACCGTTTCCAAAAGCGGCAAACATGTCTGCTACGCGGTTATCTACGATTTAGCTTCAGGTTCTGCTGGTATTGGTGATCAGATAGTGGGCAAAGACTGTACACCCCAAGAGAAATTTTCCCTGAACATTGACCAACCCGATAATGGGTATGCAACGCGTTAACTTCATTTTTGCCGCATAATCTTATATAAGACACCAAAGTTTACGTCAAAACCCAGCTTATTGGACAAATGGTCTGGTATCTGGCGGAGACTTTTGTTAAAACTTCGTGACTTATAGAGGGGCGCCATGCGCAGATGGTTTTTGACAAGTTTGGTTTTGTTCGTTCTGGCATTCTGCCTTTGGTGGATATGGCCGGGCTCGTCAAATGAAACTCCATCCCTTTCTTCTGGTTCAAGCGACTCATCTTTGCCGGTCGCCACGGTTGTGAAACCCAAGAAAGCAAACCAAGTCGTTAGTGACGGCGCATTGTTGCCGGATCAAGAACCCGAAAATAATCCCTACGAAGACGAAGCAATCAAAGCACAAGTTCAACAAATCGCAGATGCGTATGAAGAAAATGCGCGTTTTCCGATCACCTCACAACCCATTCGTAACCCTGAAGACGTTCGTGATTTTGAGCCTTTTGAAGAAGCTGAGGTAAACCTGCCGTTCCCCGATGAAGACGATGAGGGCGAAGCCATTCGTTTAGCCGCAGCTACGAACAAATTCCAATACTTTCGTGGTGATGTGATCGAAGCGCGTGTCCGAATCCTAAACGCCTCGGCCGATGATTTTCAATCGGTCACAGGTGTATTGTCAGGAGCTCGTGGAGACTTGCCGAACCCAATTTCATTTGATCTGAGCACCAGCGAAGCCAATACCTTTTATGGCCGCTTTGATACTCAACTCGCCGCGCCAGAACTATTAAGCGACGAGATGCTACTCAAGTTATCAGTAACAGTGGGGTCGCGAGATTTGTTTACGACCGTGGCGCTACGATATTCAAACCCATCGGCTCAGATCATAGGTTTGGGCTTATCTCAGCCACAAGGCGCCGAACTAGTGATCCCGGTTCAACTTAACGTGTTTGAGCCAGGTTATTACTTTTTAACCGCCGTACTGGACGACGCAAACAGTGGGCAAGCGTTGCTTCAATTGCAAAACGAAGCGAGGCTCGAATCAGGCAATGCAATCTTGAATCTCAAGGCGCACATCACAGCCTTAAGGGAGTCTGGCTCGCAAGGCCCCTACGTGCTGCGCCAAATAAATCTGGTGAGAGGCGCTGAATCCGGTGAAGCGACCGACCGCCCAGGATCTTCAATTCAGCCGCAGTACCCTCTTCCAGGCTTTGATTTCAGTGCCTATAGCAACGAAGAATTTATCGACCTCGAGGCTCAAGAGCGCCTCGAGTTTTTACGCCAAATTGGCGACGCTGACCAAGCGTTAGAAACGCAAGAATAAAAATAATAAGAACCCAAGCAACCTAACCATTAACCACCCCACCTAAGTAGGAGACTCACATGAAAACAAAAATTACATCTCATTTTTTTATCGCGTTATTAGTGTTGGCAGTATCTGGCCAAGCACACGCCAAACTTGCAGGCAAAAATGTCGTCTTGGTACACGGTTTCATATCCGACGATTTAGGCTCGCAACCCAATACCTCTGAACAACAAGCAAACTCAATAGACTATTGGCGCGACTTTTGGAATGCGCGTGCCGAGGGCCATCTTGCGTGGTCATCAGCACAACGAGTTACTGGCGGTATTAAGGACAGTATTCGTAGCCAAATCCAGGCATTTGAACAAAATGGCTTGTGCGCGCAAGGTTGCGTATTTGTTACCCATTCAACTGGGGATTTAGTGCTTCGTGACGCATTAAGGCGACTAGGCCAATGGGGCATCGATACCAGTCGGTTTCGTGTGTTGGCTGTGTTGGATTTAGCCGGCGCAGGTGGAGGAACTGGCCTGGCCGACCTTGCTGTCAATACGGCAAACAGCAATGTGCCTCTTTCCGGTTTAGTAAGAGACATTGGTGGCTTGGCGTTAGGCATTGATTTCACTGAATCAAATTTGGGCGTATTAAACGATTTAAGAGTCTCTGCCGCGCGTAATATTGCAACGCAGAACAATGTTTATCCTCGCCTTCGTTTTGTTGGCGCAGGCACGCTGTTTGCCGGCATCACAAAACTGTTTATTGAAGGGTCTGATGACTCTGTTGTGCCAATGCACAGCGCGTGTGGAGCACGCTTTCGAGATGACGACGATTCGTGCAGCAATAGCGTTCGAGTGAATGGTCAGCTGCGAAGTGCCGATGGCCCCTCTTCGCTGTATTTCAATCACTTCCCTATTATCATGGGCGAAAGCGTGGACCATGAAGAAGCTCGCAATGATCGCCGTCCGGGCGGCCAGTTAACAACCGTTGTTAATAACCGGACGTTTGGTGGTATTCGAGTTGACTTTTCTACCCGTACAGGCCGTAAGTGGTGGAGTTGGTTTACGGATGTTAGAGAAGTACGCGATGGCACCCGTCAAGGTTTTTCACGCACCATTTTTAATACACTAAATAATTAATCTTCGCGTTAAAGTGCTATAAATCAAGCCCTCGAACATCGAGGGCTTTTTTTTGTTAAAAATGGCTTCCCGAAAATAGATGGTGTTTCAAATGCAAGAGTATTACTTTAAAGAAGGTTGCTTCATCGAAGAGTGGCACAATCAAGGTGCTGATCAAGATTGCTCAATCGCTCATGTACGGGTAGAACCGAAACAAAGTACCAAGCTACATGCGCTTAAAAATACGACCGAACGTTATGTGATGTTAAGTGGCTACGCTCGCGTAACAGTCGGAGATCGTTCGTGGGAAATCGCACCAAAAGATGTCGTGGTCATCAATGCTGATATCGCCCAAAAGGTCGAGAATCTGAGCGATCAAGATCTCAAGTTCTTAGCGATTTGCACACCAAGGTTCAAGGAAGAAAACTACTACGAAGTCCAAATTTAGGCTCTCGAAAATTGGAGCCGTCACAAACAAACCGTTACAATTTGGCTTTGCTTAATAATGGTTTGTTTGAATAACTCGAATGTTTCATAGCGAAACTTATGATGTGATTGTGATCGGTGGAGGTCACGCCGGAACCGAAGCCGCGTTGGCCTCGGCGCGCACTGGTGCGAGCACTTTATTACTTACTCACAATATTGAAACCATTGGCCAAATGTCGTGCAATCCGGCCATTGGCGGCATCGGCAAAGGGCACATTGTTAAAGAGATAGATGCTTTGGGCGGCGTCATGGCTGAAGCGGCCGACCGAGGCGGTATTCAGTTCCGCACACTTAATGCTCGTAAAGGCCCAGCGGTTCGCGCGACCCGAGCTCAAGCTGACCGCGTTCTCTATAAGGCCGCCGTTCGCGCCGTGGTCGAAAACCAAGAGAACCTCTCTTTGTTTCAACAAAGCGCCGACGACCTGATAATCGAAAACAATCGAGTGACCGGTGTGGTCACACAAATGGGTTTAAAGTTTCGCGCCAAAACGGTGGTGTTAACTACCGGTACATTTCTGGGCGGTATTATCCACATTGGCATGCAAAATTTTCAAGGTGGTCGCGCCGGAGATCCGCCGTCCAATGCTCTAGCAAAGCGTTTGCGCGATATGCCGTTTACCGTGGATCGCCTAAAGACTGGCACACCAGCGCGGCTAGACGCGCGTACCTTAGACTTTTCAAAAATGGCGGCGCAACCGGGCGACCATCCCACGCCCGTATTTTCATTTTTGGGGGAGGCGTCTCATCATCCCGAGCAAGTAAATTGCTACATTACGCACACGAATCAGATTACGCACGATCTTATTCAGCAAGGTTTAGACCGTTCACCTTTGTATACCGGTGTGATCGATGGCGTTGGCCCACGGTACTGCCCCTCCATAGAAGACAAAATTGTCCGTTTTGCGGATAAATCTTCACACCAGATATTTGTTGAGCCCGAGGGCTTAACGACCCACGAGGTTTACCCCAATGGGATTTCAACCTCCTTGCCATACGACGTACAGTTTGAATTTATCCGCAGCATTGTCGGTTTTGAAAATGCTCAAATCGTGCGTCCCGGCTACGCCATTGAATACGATTTTTTTGATCCGCGCGGTTTAAAACCAACCTTAGAAACCAAGTATGTCGGCGGCTTGTTCTTTGCTGGTCAAATAAACGGCACCACAGGTTACGAAGAAGCCGGCGGCCAAGGTTTAGTGGCCGGGTTAAATGCGGCTCGTCAAAGCCGTGGTCAAGAAGGCTGGTACCCCACTCGTGATCAAGCCTACATTGGCGTGCTTATCGACGACTTAATCACTATGGGCACTAAAGAGCCCTATCGAATGTTCACCTCGCGGGCCGAGTATCGCCTGATTTTGCGAGAAGACAATGCCGACTTACGCTTGACTGAAATTGGAAAAGAGCTTGGTTTGGTAAGTGAGCAAAGGTGGGCCGCTTTTTGCGAAAAACGAGAAGCGATTGAGCAAGAGCAACAACGCCTAAAAGCAACTTGGTTACCACCGGGCAGCGTGCCTGATGAGTTGGCTAAAGAAATAGTGGGCGCGCCATTAAAAAAAGAAGCCAATCTTTTGGAATTACTTCGCCGACCAGAGGTGAGCTACCAATCCTTGCTTACTTTACCCGGCGCTGGCGAGCCTGTTGTTGATGATAAAGTCGCCGAGCAACTTGAAATTCAAGCAAAGTATCACGGTTACATTGAACGCCAACACGCAGAGATAGAAAAACGCAAAAAGCACGAGACAACCGAGCTAAGCCAATCAATTGACTACAATTTGGTTAAAGGTTTATCTAACGAAGTGGCGCAAAAACTCAACGAACACAAGCCAACCACCATCGGCCAAGCATCACGCATATCCGGCGTGACGCCAGCGGCGGTATCCATTCTATTGGTGTATCTGAAAAAGCACGGCCGCGCGGCTTAAGTATGGATGCGGTAACGCTTAACGCAAACATGGCGAACTCATGGCATTGCGAAGCTTTGGTCTTTAGGGGTTTTCTAATTGTGTCGGTCTTTCCTATAATCACTCTCCCGATGTTTTAATGAGTGGTGAGTTTCGCCACAATAGTTACGCGGTATATGAATCAAAGTTTGAGTGAAACGATGCCTGATTTGGCGGAGCGCTTGCGCACCGGCTTACAGGCTATGGATGTTTCTTACGGCGACGAAGCCATAGACAAACTCTTAATGTTTATGGAGTTGTTGGCCGAATGGAATAAAACCCACAATCTCACCGCGGTTGACGACCCCGATCAAATGCTGGCGGTACATGTATTAGATTGCGCCAGTATAAAACCGTATCTCAAAGGCGCCTCGCTCTTAGATGTGGGCAGCGGTGCAGGCTTGCCGGGTATGGTGTTGGCGATTCTGTCGCCAGCTCTGCATGTCACTTCGGTCGAGTCTCGTAATAAAAAGGCGCAGTTTCAGATGTTTGCTGCAAATAAGCTGGGTCTTCAGAACTTCGAGGTAGAAAATACTCGTATTGAAGACTATAGCCCCAAAGAAACGTTCCCCATGGTAACGGCGCGAGCCTATGCCAGCCTTGAAGATTTTATTGAAAGTTCGAAGCACGTTTTGGCGAATAATGGCCGCTGGTTAGCCATGAAAGGCGTGGTTCCCAAGGATGAATTGAAAGTTCTCAAGAAGCACAACCTAAAATTTGATACCTTTGCACTCAAAGTCCCCGAACTTGATGCGCAGCGCAACCTAATTGTGGTTCGCCAGCCCAAGTAAGATCACAAGAAGAATTGAATGGCGAAGATCATCTCCATCACCAACCAAAAAGGTGGCGTGGGTAAAACCACGACTAGCATTAATCTGGCGGCGGCTTTGGTAAAACAAGGCCAACGTATATTACTGCTGGACATGGACCCACAAGGCAACGCGACCGTGGGTTTGGGCGTCGACACTCAATCGCTGGAGCACACGATCTACGATGTGTTGCTAAACGAATGCTCAGCCAAGAGTGCCATTTCACATACCGAAAGCGGAGTTGACGTGATGACGGCCGATGGTGATCTAGCTGGCGCACAGGTCGAGTTGCTTAACGAGATTGGCCGAGAACTGCGACTAAAAAAGGCCTTATCGAGTCTGCAAAACGACTACGATATGATTTTCATCGACTGCCCCCCGGCGTTGAACGTGCTGACAATCAATGCCTTGGTAGCCTCGAATTCGGTCATGATTCCTATGCAGTGTGAGTACTTTGCACTGGAAGGCTTGAGTGCACTTATTTCAACCATTCGGGCCATCCGCGAAACCCTTAATAATGAGTTGAGAATAGAGGGTTTACTGCGCACCATGTTTGACCGTCGCAATAGCTTGTCAGGTGAAGTTAGCAAACAATTGCAAAGCCATTTTGGCAAGAAAGTGTATGACACTGTCATCCCTCGCAACGTTAGATTGGCCGAAGCGCCAAGTTATGGTGAGCCGGCAATTTATTACGCGCCTGAATCCAAAGGTGCGAAAGCCTATGTTGCTTTGGCGAGTGAAATGTTGGCGAAGCAGCCTGTGGCCGCAGTCGCGGCAGGATAGAATCGAGTATGAGCAAAAAGAAAAAACGCTTGGGCCGTGGTTTAGATGCCTTGCTAAGTAGTTCGGCCCCGCAAGCGAAGGCAGAGCAAACAACACAAAGTGGCTCTGTCCCGAATACCCTACCAATAGAAGTGATGCAGCCCGGCCAGTACCAGCCGCGCACCAATATGGATGCAGATTCCTTACAGGAGCTTGCCGCATCGATTCAATCACAAGGCATTATCCAGCCAATATTGGTGCGCCCAATAGCAGCGGGTAAATACGAAATCATTGCAGGCGAGCGCCGTTGGCGTGCTGCCCAGATCGCACAACTTGATGAAGTGCCGGTGCTGGTGCGCGACATCCCAGACGAAGCCACTTTGGCCGTTGCACTGATTGAAAATATCCAGCGAGAAAACTTAAACCCGGTAGAAGAAGCACTGGGGTTAAAACGCTTGGTTGATGAGTTTGATTTAACTCATGAAGAAATGGCCAAAAGCGTGGGCCGCTCGCGAACCGCCGTCACTAACTTGCTTCGTTTGTTGAGTTTGAGCCACGGCGCCAAACAATTATTGGAGCATGGCAAAATCGAAATGGGTCACGCTCGTGCTCTTTTGGGTCTGCCTACTGAGCAACAAGATTGGGCGGCCGCCGAGGTTTATACCAAGCGGCTAAATGTGCGCCAAACTGAAGACTTGGTGCGTAATTATGCTAATCCTAAAAAGGCAAAAAGTGCCGTGCCCATTAAAACGGCCGATATTCGAAATCTCGAAGAACAGCTTGCTGAAAAGCTGGGCACTAAAGTTTCGGTTGAAGATAAAAACGGTAAAGGTCGTCTTGTAATCGAGTACAAAAACTTGGATATTCTTGACGGCATCATCGCGCACATAAAATAAAAAGGGCCAAACCCGATACTGGGCTTGGCCGAACCAGTTCTCTGTAAGGAGTGAGAAGAGAAATTTTGCCGTTCAACAATCAAGGCTTATTTGAGTAAGGCTGTATGCCCTCGCGCTCAAGCGCTTGGCCTAAGTTTAAGACCTCAAGAGAATCGATAAGCCTTTAAGAAAATAATCATACGCGCCCTGTCTATCAAACAACAACTGGCCGAATGACCACTTTACCCATGGCAAAACCGAGTTAAGACGACATTAGGCGAATCATGGCCTTTTTGAATTCGTTCACGTCGACCGGTTTGTGCAATATCTCATACCCGGTTTCAACGACTTCTTTGAGTCTACTTGGTGACGTATCGCCAGTCACAATGATGCTTGGAATGGCTTTACCTATTTCGCGCTCAATCGCAAGGCATGCATCGGTACCAGTGAGATTGTTACGCAAACGATAATCGGCCACGATAAAATCGGGCTCTGTATTTTGCTCGCGCAATTTGTTGATTGCGTCTTCTTGAGATTCACCACAAATTGCACGACAGCCCCATTCGCTGAGTAAGCTTTGCATGCTATCTAAGATGCTCATATCGTCGTCGATGACTAAGATTGTTAAGCCCTCAAGCTTATCGATTAATACATCGGGCTTGACCACTTTAACTTCACTCATGGCTCCTTCTTTCAGGGCAATTTTAAACACAGACCCTTGCCCAGATTTGGATTCAACCGCGATGGGAATACTCAACAAATCGCAAAGTCGTTTTGAAATCGCCAAGCCGAGACCGAAGCCGCGGTTGCGGTCTCGTTCTGGATTGCCTAATTGATAGTACTCAGAAAAAATATTATCCAATTCATCATTTGGAATGCCAACGCCACTGTCTTTGATTGCCACCTCGATCAAACCGGAATCTGTGCGGCAAGCTGCTAGTTCTATCCCGCCTTGGTTCGTGAACTTGACCGCATTGGACAGCAAGTTTCGCAGTACGCGCAGCAAAAGTGTTTGATCGGTGAATACATAAAGCTCTTGTGCTGAGACGTTGATACTCAGGTCTTTCTCTCGCACTCTGGCCTCGAACTCGGTTTCTAAGTTTTTTAAAAGCTCAGTGAGTGAAATGTTTTCCAGTGACACCTCAACCACACCAGCATCGAGTTTTGAAACATCTAGCAGGCTTCGAAACGAATTACCAAGCGCCTCCATCGACGTGGAGACGCCTTTAAGTAACTTCTTAGCTGTGTCACCACTGATGTGATTTTCAAGTGCCGACAGCAACAGACCGGTTGAATGCAGGGGTTGTCGTAAGTCGTGACTGGCAGCGGCTAGAAATCGATTTTTGTCTTCCATTGATTTCTCGGCGATGCGCTTTTTCTCCTCCAACGAATCGGCCATGGCTTGTTGTTCAAGTTGCAGGCGGATGAGTTGGTTGACCTCGATGTTCGAGACCCGCGCGAGATACAACATGAACACATTGAAAAACACAAAGCCCCAGGCAAAGCTGGCGTAAACGCCATTTTGATAGAATAAAAAGACGGCGCTCAATGAAATGAAAAGAGGAAACCAAAACACCAAAAATGTGAGCCTAGATGCGGTGAGTGCCATCGTTGCCGACACTAAAAAAATAAAGTAAGTGAAAATGAACACCAGCAACAATAGGGGTTGCTCAGGTACGAAAAACACAGGCAAGGCCATACCCCAGAAAACACTGGCGATGCCGACATTGACGCTATAAAGAAGATGATATTTTCCAACGTTTTCAGTAGTCACCTTGGCCTGATCGATTTTTGGATAAAGCCAATACCATCGTACCAACATCAAAACGCAATTGGGCAACAACCAAAGCCAAACAATGGCCGCTGGGTTGGTTTGCCAATTAAAGTAAGCAAACGCTGCAACTAATAGCAGTAGCGCCCAATTTGGTGTTCTGCGATTGTTGAGTATTTTGAAGACCTCAACATCGATCAAAGCGGCGGTTTCTTGATGTGTCATTGCGTTGATTGAACCGTATTGAACACAGCTGATTTCAATTCGTTTGCTTCAATCGGTTTATGCAAAACCAGTAAGTTGGAATCATAAGCCAGTTGGATGCGATCTGGCGCGGTATCACCGGTGATCAAAATGGCGGGCACAGGCTCATTAAATTCATCGCGGATTTGTTCGATCAAAGAAATACCATCTTGATGTCTCAACCTTAAATCACTGATGATTAGATCGGGCTTTTTATGTTTTTCGGTTAGCTTGCGCAGCGCCTCATCGCCGGTTTCGGCCACCACGACCTTACAACCCCACGACGACAGAACATCCTGCATGCCCTGCAAAATATCCGCTTCGTCATCGATTACTGCTACGATCAGCCCTTCTATGTTGACCGGCGTATTTAATTGGGAGTTTACGAGCGGGGCTTCGCTAGAGCGAAGGCTTAGCGTTACCGTAGTACCGACGTTTTTTTTGGAGTCAATAGACAAAGGAATGTCGGCGAGTGCGCAGAGGCGCTTAACAATGGATAAACCCAAGCCAAGGCCTTTGTCACGATTTCGCTCGGGATTATTAAGCTGTTTAAATTCGTCAAAAATACGGTCTAACTGGTCTTCTTCTATACCAATGCCTGAGTCTCGGATTTGCAGATCGATGGTTTGCGATACGGGCTTGGCGTCGAGGTGAATAACGCCTTTGTGCGAAAATTTGACAGCATTGTCAATTAGGTTGCCAAGGATGCGTCGTAAAATAGTCGGGTCACAGTCCGCAGTGAGTTGTTCATCCACATTAATGCTGAAGCTTAGGCCATTGGCATGGGTTGAATGCTCGTCAACTAATTGAGCCAGTAGTGATCTCAATGCCACCGGCGACGGTTCATAGCGCACCGCGCTGGCGTCGAGCTTAGAGATGTCCAACAGGCTGTGCAGCATCTTGTTAAGGCTGCGCAGTGATCGATTAATTTTATCTAGGGTTTGTTTGTCCTTCGGGTCACTGGCACGATGCGCAAGAGAATCAACAAACAAATTGATGGCACTCAGGGGTTGGCGCAAGTCGTGGCTCGCCGCAGCAAAAAATTGGGTTTTAGAGAGTGTTGCAGTGGTGGCAATGTCCTTTTCTTTTTCTAAGTCGTCTACCAATTTCAGCTTGTCGAAGGTGGTTTGGTTCCATTGTCGAAACAAGCCATGCACGTTGTAAGCCGCGTAGACTAAAATCCCCACATACAGAGGTAGAGCGAAACGCAGGAATTCGAAGATCTCGCCTTTGTGATCAAACAACATAAGCCAAAACGGCAAAGTAATACCCGCAGCAAAACTGTAAAACACCGGCGCATAAGAAAAGGTGGTGGGAATCGCGGCAGAGATATAGCCTGTATAGACACAGAAAACGACCACCATAAACGCGGTGTCGTTGTCACTGTAAAACCAACCAGGCATTACGCCCCAACTCAGGCCCATCAAAAATGCTGAGGCGCAGCCACGAATCATCCATAAGTCGCCACCAAAACCTTTAGAGTTAGGTTTGCGGTGTTGCAATGAGATCAGTGTAAAAATACCAGCCAAAAATATGCAGGCTAACCAAGGTGCAATCGCTTCCCAGGCTACCCGCGTCGACAAAAACCAAGCCGACAAACCGGCGATAATACAGTGGCCGATGCCAGTCATGGCTCGATGCTCAACCATAAAATTGATGCGCTGATCGAGCAAAAATTGACTAAACTCGTTATTTGATGCCTTGTTCATCCCGTCGCTGGATTTTCAATAGATTTTCATTATTAGTGGCGTACGTGGCCAAATGGCCAGTTGACCTATTTGCTTAAGCGATAGCATAGTAGAGTTTACGTTAAATGCGAGAGGTAAATGCGAGGAGTAAATGCAGCCGCGAAGAATTCTCATCTTAGACGACCATCCATTGTTTGCAGATGGCCTTGCTTTGATACTTTCAACCATGGTTGAGAATATCGAAACAACCATCGCCAGCGATGCGCTTGAGGCGCTTACCGATAAAGCTGCATTATTGGAATACGACCTGGTGTTGATCGATTTGCACATGCCTCGTTTTACTGGCTTTGGTTTTCTCACCGCGGTGCAAACCCAAAATCTGCCGATTGATGTGGCTGTTATTTCGGGCTCTGAGCGATTAAGTGACGTAGAAAAAGCGATTCGTTTGGGCGCAAAAGGGTTTATTCCCAAAGACAGTAATAGTCAAGAAATGGTCAACGCCGTCGAGGATTTACTAGAGAATAAACGCTATCTGCCGATTCAGTTTGATGGCAAAGTCGATTGGGTGTTACCGCCACTTAAAAAGCCCATCAAAGCCAACCCACTGACCAAGCGGCAAACGCAAGTATTGGAACTCATGAGCGATGGCATGCAAAACAAACAAATTGCAGTGGTTTTAGGTGTCAGCGTCTCATCGATCAAGGGTCACGTAGAACTATTGTTCAAACATCTCAATGTCAATAATCGTACCGCTTGCGTGAAAGCAGCGCATGACGCCAAGTTAATTTCATAACTTTATTTCAAAACTTTATTTCAAAAAAAGGTCGAGCTGGACCTGGCCGAGTTCACAACACAACTGGGTACTTCGTTGGGAACTTCATAAAGGCATTTGAACTTAAGCACTCGCTTTTTCTCAAGATTGATCCGAGCCAACGATTAATTGCGGCAAAGGCTTTTTACAAGCCTTGGTCGGCGGGCTATTTTCGCTTCTAAAACTCCATTAAAAGCCTTGGTTTAATTACCTCTGACAGCATTGCGAAAGCCCATGTGAGGCTATATACTCCGCACGCGGTCAAAAAGGCAGATTTATGACAGATACGGCACGGCAAACTGAAACTCAGCCCAAGCCTGGTGTGTTAGTTAAATTGGCAGCTTTGCAAGCGGTGGCCACAGCATTGATTGGCCTGATTTTGCTCTACTTTTTTGACCTCAGAGAAGCCGTTTCGGCGGTCTTGGGCGGCGGCATCGCGATAGTGATGACATTGTTCATGGCGCTTCGGCTATTCTCCGCGCACCGCGTCGCTTTGATTCGAGATGTGTCTGCGCAGGAAACGCTAATCCGATTTTATCTTAGCGTTATTTTGAAAGTTTTATTCACTCTGGTGATGATGGCTATGTGCCTAATTGTCATCAAAGTATCGGTACTGCCTTTTATAATCGCGTACCTCATGGCGGCAATGGTGGTGAATTGGTTGAGCTTACTTTGGCTCGATCACGATTAAACCAGATTGCTGAATTAAGCACGACATTAACATTAGTTTGAGATTGTCTCATGGCAGCTGATAAAGAAGCGCACTCTAGTGCCGACTATATCAATCACCATCTAACCAATTTAACCTATGGCCAACATCCAGATGGCTCATGGGGCTTAGCGCATGGCGCCGCCGAAGCACAAGCCATGGGTTTTAATGCGATTCATTTAGATTCAATGGCGTGGACAATTGGCCTGGCACTGATCATGATGTTTGTCTTTCGCCGCGTCGCCAAAGGCTTCAGTGCCGAGAACCCTTCAAAAGTTCAATGTTTTGTCGAGTCATTATTTGATCTCGCACAAGACTCAAAAGATTCTACGTTCACCAAGCAAGCCAAAAACGAATGGATAGCGCCAATGGCGTTGACGGTCTTCGTTTGGGTGTTTTTGATGAACTTAATGGATTTAATACCGGTAGATTGGATTCCTGAGTTGTTTCTGCTCTTCGGCGTTGAATACATGAAGATCGTGCCCAGCACCGACGTCAATGTGGCGCTTGGTACGGCGCTCGCGGTCTTTGTGATGATCATTTACTACAGCTTGAAGGTAAAAGGCCCGATAGAGTTTACTAAAGAGCTTACCTTGCAGCCCTTTGGTAAATGGATGATCCCGTTTAACCTGTTGCTTGAACTTGTCGCCCTGCTCGCAAAACCGTTGTCATTGGGTTTGCGGTTGTTCGGCAACATGTATGCAGGCGAGTTGATCTTTATCTTGATTGCGACCATGTACTCAACCAACCTCTTTATTGGTGCTTTGGGCGGCGTGGCGCAACTCGGCTGGGCGATCTTCCATATTTTGGTGATCACCTTGCAGGCTTATATTTTCATGATGCTGACGATTGTGTATCTCTCACAAGCGCACGAGCATCACTAACCGTTTTTTAAATTAATACATTCTCTTAAATAGGAGTTTCAAATGGAAACTATCGTAGGTTTAACCGCAATTGCCGTTGGCATCATGTTAGGTTTGGCTGCTGTTGGCGCCGCGATCGGCATTGGCTTGATGGGCGGTCGCTTTTTAGAAGGCGTAGCTCGTCAACCTGAAATGGCGAACTCATTGCAAACCAAAATGTTCCTTTTGGCTGGTTTGATCGACGCGATCCCCATTATCGCAGTGGCTATTGCTTTGTACTTCTTGTTTGCCTCAGGCTTGATCGACGCAAGCGTGATGGAAACATTGAAAGCAGCTGCGGCCAACTAAGCACTGGCTTAATTCAAGTAAGAGGAACGATAAGATGAATATTAACTGGACCTTATTTGGCCAATCCATCGCGTTCTTCGTATTTGTCTGGTTTTGCAAAAAGTACGTTTGGCCGCCCATGGTAGGCGCTATGGCCGATCGTCAAAAGCAAATCGCCGATGGCTTAGCGGCCGCTGAGAAAGGCCAACAAGCTCAAGAAGTCGCAGAGCAAGAAGCTGCGAAGTTAGTGAGCGAGGCTAAATCGCAAGCCGCTGAGATCATTGCCAACGCTGAAAAGCGCGGCAGTGCGGTGGTAGACGAAGCAAAAGAGACAGCAACTGCTGAGAAAGAACGCATTGTGGCCTCTGCCATGGCAGAAGTAGAACAAAGCGTTCATTCAGCGCGCGAAGAATTGCGCGGCCAAGTGTCGAGTATCGCTGTTGCTGCTGCGAGTAAAATCGCTGCCAAAGAGATCGACCAAGCGGCACATGCCGATTTGATCGAAGATTTGGTGACTCAGCTCAAAGCTAGTTAGTCGGCTAAAACCACACAGGTAAGAAGAATGGCAGACAACGCATCGATCGCCCGACCTTATGCCAAAGCGGTATTTGAGTTGGCGCAAGAAAGTAATGCTTTCGACGCTTGGGCTGACGCCCTGGCTAAGCTCTCTGGAGTAAGCCAAGACGCTGATTTCGCAAAGTTAGTAAGCGACCCAAAAGTGTCGTCAAGCCAACTTAATGAGCTATTAGAAAGCTTGGTTGGCGAAAGTATGCCCTCCGGCGGCAATAACTTTATTCGCCTAGTTGTTGATAATGATCGCGCGCTAGCGCTCAGCGAAATCCAAAGCCAATTCACCGCTTTGGTTGCCAAAGCAAAGGCGTCGGTCAATGCAGAAGTTAAAACGGCCATGGCATTAAACGACGAGCAAAAAGCCGCTCTCGTTGGTGCCCTCGAGCAGCGCCTTGGATTAAAAGTAAACTTGCAAGAGACTGTCGACGCCAATTTGGTTGGCGGCGCGGTTATTAAGGCAGGCGATCTTGTTATTGATGGCTCTGCCAAAGGCCGAATCGAAAAATTAACCAGCGCCTTAATGCGCTAATCGAACTAGGGCCGCTTTTCAATGGCGGCAGCTAGACTGTAAAGAAAGTTGAGGACAATGTGTCATGACAACGCAATTAAACCCGTCTGAAATCAGTAATCTGATCAAAGATCGGATCAAAAATTTCGAGGCATCCGCAGAATCGCGCACTGAAGGTACAGTCGTGAGTCTAACTGACGGCATCGCTCGCATTCACGGATTAACCGAAGCAATGCAAGGAGAAATGCTTGAGTTCCCCGGAGACATTTTTGGTTTGGCGCTGAACTTAGAGCAAGACTCTGTTGGTGCGGTAATCTTAGGCGACTACAAAAACATTTCTGAAGGCGATACGGTTAAATGCACTGGTCGTATTTTGGAAGTGCCTGTTGGTCGTGAATTGTTAGGTCGAGTTGTCGATTCATTGGGTCGCCCTATCGACGGCAAAGGCTCAGTTGAAACTACCGAAACCTCACCAATTGAAAAAATCGCACCAGGCGTGATCGAACGCCAAGGTGTAGACCAACCATTGGAAACCGGGTTTAAATCAATCGACGCCATGGTTCCGATTGGCCGAGGCCAGCGTGAATTGATTATTGGCGACCGTCAAACGGGCAAAACCGCCATTGCGATCGACGCGATCATCAACCAAAAAGGTAAAGACGTAAAATGCATCTACGTTGCCATCGGTCAAAAAGCATCGTCGGTTGCCGGCGTAGTTCGCAAACTTGAAGAGCACAATGCAATGGATTACACCATTGTTGTTGCCGCTAACGCATCTGATTCAGCAGCACTGCAATACATTGCTCCGTATTCTGGCTGCACCATGGGCGAATATTTTCGCGACCACGGTGAAGACGCTCTAATCATCTATGATGATTTATCTAAGCAAGCGGTTGCCTATCGTCAAGTATCATTACTATTGCGTCGCCCGCCGGGTCGAGAGGCCTACCCTGGTGACGTATTCTATTTGCACTCACGTCTACTAGAGCGTTCATCACGAATTAACGCCGACGAAGTCGAGCGCCGCACTGGTGTGAAAGGCAAAACCGGTTCACTTACCGCCTTGCCTATTATTGAGACCCAAGCTGGCGACGTATCGGCGTTCGTACCGACCAATGTAATTTCGATTACAGACGGCCAAATCTTTATGGAAACCGACTTGTTTAACTCGGGCATTCGCCCAGCGGTTGATCCGGGTTTATCGGTTTCTCGAGTAGGCGGTGCGGCACAAACCAACATTATTAAGAAGTTAGGTGGTGGTGTCCGTTTGGCACTGGCTCAATATCGCGAGCTAGCCGCTTTCTCGCAGTTCGCTTCAGACTTAGACGAAGCCACACGTGCGCAATTATCACGTGGTGAGCGGGTGACTGAATTGATGAAGCAGCCTCAGTACGCTCCAATGTCAACGGCTCAAGTCGCCGCGTCATTGTTTGCAGCCAACGAAGGCTACTTTGACGACGTAGAAAAAGATCGAGTGGTTGCCTGCGAAGCGGCAATGCAAGCACATCTAAAAGCCAATTTTGGCGATTTGATCGACAGCATTAACGCCGAACCAAAATTAAGCGACGAAGTCACTGAGAAGCTGCACGCAGCACTTAAAGATTTTAAAGCAAACGGCAGCTATTAATTCGCTGCGTTTGCTAAGGCAAACAGCCGGCTTGCCGGCTCGCGCTGAGGGCTCTAAAACGTTTAGAACGAAACGAGCCAATCTACGAAACTAAATAGATGAGAAATTAAATGGCCGTCGGCAGAGAGATTCGCGACAAAATAACCAGTGTAAAGAGCACGCAAAAAATCACCAAAGCCATGGAAATGGTGGCGGCGAGTAAAATGCGTAAAGCGCAGGACCGCATGAATGCGGCGCGCCCTTATGCGCAAAAGATCCGCTCTGTTGTGGCGCACATCGCCAACGCCAACCTTGAATACAAACACCCGTTCACGATTGAACGTGAGGTAAAACGGGTCGGCTACATTGTTGTCAGTTCAGATCGTGGCCTATGCGGCGGCTTGAACATGAACGTGTTCAGAAAAACCCTCGGTGAATTGGCAGATTGGG
>CALAKU010000052.1 GCA_937922925.1 uncultured Arenicella sp.
CGAATCACCCTCGGGCAAACTGAGCGCCAGCGCGACTGAAATACCGCCTCGCAATCCTCCCCAAACCAATATCTTTACCAAATGCGGTTGCATTGGTCGCATCAAACCGATAACCCGAGTTGGTAAACCAACACTAACAAAGCGCACGCTCACGACAACAAGGATCAACAGCAAACCGGCGATTAACCACTGCGACTCGAACGGAATAATAAGCACTTCCAAGCCGAGTAGAACGAATAATAATACATTGAGTATTTCGTCGATTAGCTCCCAAAACTCATTAATGCTGCGACGAGCTTTGACCGACAAGGCGTCTGTTCTTAGCACTTGGCCAGTAATCAAACCAGCCACTACGACCGCGATTGGGCCAGAGGTATGCATCGCCATCGCCAAGCCATAGCCGCCCATCACCAATGCCAGCGTGATTAAGACTTCGACCTTATAATCGTCAATGGTATTGAGTAAGTAGTAACCCAGAGCACCCAAAAGTAAGCCGAAGATAATGCCGCCCACGGCTTCTTCAGTGAACACCCACAACACGTGAGCAATAGTGATTTGATCTGGGCTCTGTAGTAATAATAAAAGCACCGTAAAAACCACCACGCCGACTCCATCGTTAAACAGTGATTCACCGGCAATAGTGGTTTCTAACTCCTTACTGACCCCCAGCCGTTTCACGGTGGACATTACCGCAATCGGGTCAGTCGGTGAGATTAAGGCACCAAACAATAAGCAATAGGTAAAGGGTAAATGGCAGCTCAAAATGGCGAGCAAATAATAGGCAATTAAGCCAACGAGAAACGTTGAAAGCAATACGCCTACGGTCGCCAAACTTAAAATCAACCAACGCTGTTTGTTTAAATCGTGCACGCTGACATGCAAAGCGCCAGCAAACAGCAAAAAGCTCAACATGCCATTAAGCAAGGTTTGATTGAAATCAATACTATTGATCATCACGCTGGCTTGAACTTGAAAGCTAGTGAAGCCAAACAATGAGAGAAGGTAAACCCCAAGCGACATCAGCATTGCGATCAGCATCACGCCGATGGTGGTCGGCAGGCCAATAAAACGATGATTGACGTAGGCAAATAAGGCCGCAAAGGTAAGCAAACTTGCAGCGATATCGATAATGTTGTTCATCTTACAGCAACGCCAAGATGTCTTTTTTAATGGCTTCTGGCTTATCTGCCGAGCCATAGCGCTTTAGTACCTTGCCCGATTGATCCACTAAGAACTTAGTGAAATTCCACTTAATCGTTTTTGAGCCCAATACACCGCGAGCCTCTTTTTTCAAATACTCGTAAAGAGGATGAGCTTGACTGCCATTGACCTCTATTTTGCCAAACATCGGAAAAGAAACACCATAGTTAAGTTGGCAAAACTCTTCTATTTCACCGTCGTCGCCGGGGTCCTGACTGCCAAATTGATTGCATGGAAACCCGAGAATCACCAAACCCTGTGCCTGGAGATTTTGGTACAGCGTCTCAAGGCCTTCAAACTGCGGAGTAAACCCACACTTGCTGGCCGTATTAACGATTAATATAACCTTGCCCTCATAATCGCTCAGAGACACATCTTGACCTTTAATATTGGTCGCGGTGAATTCATAAATAGACATAGTTAACCTTTAAGTTTTAGATGGCTCGAAGTTTTAGATGGCTCGCCCTTCGGCAATTCCCCAGCATAGATAATGTTCAATCGCAGCTTCTTCCGTTTTGATGCCCGCGGCTGGCAAATCGTCATGCAAATTCAGATATCGTTGCCAATCGAATTCCGATGGTGCTTCGAGCTTCCAGGCTCGATTGGGGCCTTCAAAACGACCATATTCTAAGTAGTGGCGAATATAGCTACGTTCATTGTGGATTTGCTCGCAGGCTAAATCTGGATTCAAACGTCGGTACATTTGCCAATCAAAATCCGCAGGTAAATCGGCGATTTCTTTAGACGGTTTTTTGTGAGGTAAGTCTGAAACACGGTAAGCGAATAGTCGAAAATCTTCGTGGTAAATGTCCTGAATCAGCTCCACGACTTCTGCATTGTTTAAAAAGTCTTGTGGCTTAGGAGCGAACACCAAGGCGTCTAAGTCTGCGACGCTCATCAGCGCGGCATTAGGAAAGTCTTGATCGCTGTAGAACAAAGAATTCGTTTTAGCTTGCGCCTCTAGTGCTGCCGATGCCAACTCATATTTAGACGCATCTTGCTTGAGCACGCGCCGGTACAACCAACGAAAATGCTGTTTGTAGGTCGCGATGTCCCCGTCGTAACGAATACGAAAAGGCTGGCTTTTCTTTTTGCGCGGCACCCAATAGCGCCAGCAACGGCGAGTAACCACTGTCAAAGAGAAAGGCAAAAACGATTGAGTTTGAAAATGCGTATCACGCAGCTTGTCTGGCACATCTCGTAGATAACGCAGAAACTCCAAAAAGTTATCTGGCATTTTATCGGGCGGCGATGCGTCTAACATTTGCTCAACGCGTTGATTGCGAGCATAGACAAATTGATCTAAAAACGCGCTAATAATCCGTGCATAGGGGTTACGGCTAATAGCAATCGTCGTATAACCCGAATAATCTTTTTCAACATCATAACGCTGTATTTCGTTGACATTATGATAGTCACGTAAGTGCGACTTTTGTTCGTCGTTAAACTCATCTTGATGCACTTCAAGATAAAGCTTGCGAAGCGACGTACAGGCCACCTTAGCGGAATACAACAATATGTATTTATACTTATCGTTGACGATCGGAATCATGTTAGCCGCCGGTTGCGCTCATGTGACGACGGATGGTAATTTCATTTGGGTCAAAGTAATGCCGCTCGGGCTTTCGTTGCATGGCGTTCACGATTTCACTTTGTAAATCATCGGGTCGTTCGCGAACAATGCTGCGCAAATCCAATGAATGCTCATTCCCCAAACAGAGCAATAACTGCCCTTCGGCGGTCACTCGCACACGATTACATGAGCCGCAAAAATTGTTACTCATGGGCGAAATAAAGCCCACTTTTGTGTTTGTGTCGGTGATTTGTATGTAGCGAGATGGACCACTGGCCGGATCTTCAAAATCGGATTCTTGAGTAGTGTATCGACTCTTTAAAACATCACTGATGCTTGCGCTGCTCAAACTGGTTTGAGCGCGAATATGACTATTGATATCACCGAGCGGCATTTCTTCAATAAACGAAATATCCAAACCTTTGTCGATTGCGAACTGAGTTAAATCGAGTATTTCGTCGTCGTTATGCCCTTTCATAATCACGGCATTGAGTTTGATTTTTTTAAAGCCCGCTTTTATCGCAGCATCGATACCAGCGAAGACGTCGTCTATAGATCCGAATCGAGTTAAGGTTTTAAATCGTTCGGCTTGCAGGCTATCGATGCTGATGTTAATTCGCGATACTCCCGCATCCACCAACGCTTGGGCATGCTGTGTGAGCAAAACACCGTTGGACGTCATCACGAGTTCCCGCAAACCGTTTAGCGATGATAAGCGCTCTGCTAAAGACACCACGCCTTTACGAACCAGGGGTTCGCCCCCAGTCAATCGAATTTTCTCTACCCCAAGCGCTACGAAGGCTTCGCCTACAGCCGCCATTTCTTCCAAGGTTAGTACTTGAGACTTAGGCAGAAACTGCATGTCTTCCGCCATGCAGTATGTGCAGCGCAGATTACAGCGATCAGTAACCGACAAACGCAAATAGCGTATTTGTCGGTTAAAGGAATCAATTAATTGCGCGTCTTTCATATCAAACCATCAGTTAAAGGCAAAAAAGAAATGGTCTGGCCCTCATTAATCGCCGAGTCAGCCTCGTGGCGCACTAGCCCATCGGCCCAAGACAGCGAGGACATCACCCCACTGCTCAAATTATGAAATGGTGCGGCGACCAGGGTTCCATCTTCATTTGTCTGAATCTTAACGCGAATATACTCTTCTCGCTGGCTGAGTTTTTTACTAAAACCCGCTAACACAGGATATTCGATTGGCGGGGAGGCCATTTCGCCTTGACGATGTTCAAGTAGTAAACGACCAATCAACTGGAAAACCACAAAAGACGACACCGGATTACCCGGTAAGCCAAGAAACGGCGTTTGGTCAATCCAACCAAAGGCCACAGGCTTGCCCGGCTTCATTTGTATCTTCCATAAATCGAGAGTTCCTAAGGCTTCGACCGCCGGTTTAACATGATCTTCTTCGCCGACCGATACTCCGCCGCTGCTGATAATAAAATCTGAGTGCGCGGCCGCTTCGGCTAACGCCGCTTTGGTGGCAGGCAAGGTATCTTCGACAACACCACAATCATAAACCGCATAGCCGAGCTGCTCGCACAACCCAATTAAAAGTGGGCGATTAGAATTGTAGATTTGGCCCACTTCTAGGGGCTTACCGGGTTCGATTAACTCGTCGCCAGTGGAAAAAATCGCGACCCGAATTGGTGCCTGCACAGCAACCTCGGCAACTCCGATTGATGCAAGCAAACTCAGGTCAACCGCCGATAACTTTTTGCCTTTCTCGACAACGCGCGCGCCGACAGTAATGTCCTGACCTTTGGGGCGAATATTGGCGCCCACTTCAACCGGTTTACGTATTCGCACACGGTTTTCGTCGTAGTCGCAATTTTCTTGAATCACCACCGCGTTGGCACCGCCGGGTACAACACCCCCGGTAAAAATTCGAGCGGCGCTATTGGCCTCTAGAGCTGCGGGCTGACTGCCGGCGGGAATGCGCTGAGATACGACGAAGTCGCGTTGTTCGCTAAGGTCATGAGCGTTTAGGGCAAAGCCGTCCATTGCGCTATTGTCTTGCGGTGGAATAGCGATCGTTGAATGATAATCCTGCGCAGCGAT
>CALAKU010000053.1 GCA_937922925.1 uncultured Arenicella sp.
TAAATCACCGGTTTTTAAACTCAGTATTTTGACTCGCTCACGCTCGCCTTCCAAAATTTCTTGGACTCGTTCAAAGTTTTCATTGCCCGGCGCTCTGACGTTAGGCACATATTCAAAATCACCGCCCTCATCGGCTTCTTGCACCAAGATACTGACAGTGAAATCGTTACCATCAAAATGCCAAGGGAAATAATCGTTGTCTTTCATCACGCTGTAAGGGTTACGGCCTAAAGGGTCTGCCCAGCGATAGATAGGCGCGACTCCCAAGCAGTCGGAAATAAAATGAACGACGACATCGCAATCGTAAATTTTGCGCAGCAAAGAATCGGCTTCGAGCAAGTCTGAATTGATGTAAGACGAGGTTCGTTTTTGAATAAAGCGCTGGGGATGACCCTCTGGCAAGGACATATCAGGTGCTTTAAAGTACGGGGTCATTTCGTCATCCGCACTGATCGCATAATCGACTAAACGCAACGCTTCGTCGCGCATTTTATTGACGGCTTCAAGGCGTATGAAGTTGGGCACATGGGCGCAACCATCTTCTTGCAAATCGGCGTAGCAGGCATCGACCAGCACCTTGCGTTTTTCACTATTTAGGTCGTGAATTGGGAACCTTTCCAAATCAATGAATTCTTCAATACGAATCTCGGCCGCGGTATACGCGCTAGGCCCGCGCGTGAGTTGGTCATCCAATTGTTGGGTTAAGTTAGGATCAAGGTATTTCATTGCTCACTCCCAAGTTAAACGTAGTGTCGTTTGGTTTTTGTTTTACTTATTGTTTGTAGGATGGGTCTAGTCGGTCACAGACTCTCAGAAGAGCCGGCCATTCGTAGGTGCCTGGCGAAAATGCTTCGTACTGCTTTGATGCTATCTCCCAAATTTTGGGGTCGCCAGTCACAATAGGCCGATCACAGGCGTTAATCTGTAAGGCGACCTCACACATTCGTATGAGGTAATACATATTCATAAAGCACTCACCGGCGGTGGCACCAACGGTTAGAAAACCGTGATTGCGCATGACCAAACAGCTATTGCCTTGCAGGCGTTCGGCGATTCGAAAGCGCTCGTCTGGATCGACCGACAGCCCTTCCCAATCGTGATAAGCGATCTTGCCGTAAAGCATTGACGAGTCTTGCACTAGAAATGGGATTTCTTCGAATACTGTGGCTGCAATAGCGCTCGGCGGATGGGCATGGAATACAAACTTACTCTCGGCGTGATTTAAGTGCACCGCGCTGTGAATAATAAAGCCGGCAGTATTCACATCGGGCGGGCCTTCTATTACCGTGCCGTGTTCGTCAACGGTAATGAGGTTGCTGGCGCATACCTCAGAATAATGATGGCCAAAGTGATGCATATAAAAATGGTGATCACTGCCCGGCACGCGTGCGGTAATGTGATTCCAGATGGTGTCATCCCAACCAAAATGCGCGGTCAGGCGAAACATCGCGGCTAAGTCAATGCGAACCTGTTGCTGTTGTTGTTCTAATTCAGTCATAGAGTCAATTTAGATATCGAGTACATAAAAGCTAGTACGGGAAATGAGAATAAATGGGAAATGGCTGCTCGCCTTTTTCCATTCGCAAAATGTTATCCGCGACAACCCGGGCCGATGTGTCGGCATAGGTTGCGCCAGAAATATGAGGCGTGACGTGCACATTAGGATGCAACCAGTAAGGCGAAGTTTGCTCAAGCGGCTCACAGGCAAAGGTATCCAAAGCAGCGCCTTTGATCTGCCCTGAATTTAAGGCATTGAGTAAGTCTGCATCGTTGATGACGCCACCACGACTGACATTGATCAGGAAACGGCCTTTGGGGAGCGTATTTAGTAACGTGTGATTAATCATCCCTTGCGTTTGCTGGTTGACGGGCAAGCAATTCACTAACACATCGGTACTAGCTAGCATGTCGGTTAATTGCTCTGGCCCGCTAAAACACCGAACATTGTCGACGTCTTTTGTACTTCGATTCCATGCTTGGCTAGTAAAGCCACTTTGCGCCAAATATTTTGCGATGTATTCACCAATCAAACCTAGGCCTAACACACTCACTCGAAAATCTGACATTTGCGGCACTTGAAAACGCGACCACTGGGCTTGCATTTGCTGGTGCCGATACTGCTCGTACCCTCGGTGAAAATGCATAACCCAATACAAAACGTACTGCGCCATATTGATACCGACAACTGGGTCTAATAAGCGTACTATGGGCACTTTGGGAAGATCAGGGTCTGCGTCGAGATAATCGGTTCCCGCGCCCAAGTTCAATATCGCTTTGAGATTGGGGTAGCGTTTTAAGTCGCCCTTGGGATGATTCCAAACCACCGCGTACTTTATTTCCTCTACCGCCGTGTGCGGATAGACGTGCAGCGCCATAGAAGGAAGGTATTCCTCAAACGCCTTAACCCATTGCTCGGTTTGACCATCTTGATTGTTAAACAGAATCGCCATTTAGCCGCCCTCTTGCGCCGACGGATTTTTTAGTGCGGGCGAGCTGGTCATTTGCAAACCCACAACGCCGATGGCAATCAAAATGATAAACAAGCCGCGACTGAGGCTAAGCTGCTCGTTAAAAACCAGCACGCCGATAGCCGTAATTAAGGCAATTCCTACGCCAGACCAGATTGCGTAGACCACGCTAATATCGATTTGCTTTACGCTCTGCGAAAGTAAAAATAACGCCGCAGTAAAACAAAGCAAACACAGACCGGTATAAATGGGATGAGTAAAACCGTCCGATAGTTTAATAAAGCTGGTGCCGATAACCTCGGCAACAATGGCAAAAGACAGATAAATCCATGCGTTCATAGGCGTAGAGTAAGCTCAAGTTTATATGTTGTAAAACGATATTAAATGCTATTTAATATCAAAATAATCGTATTGATCTTAGCGTATTTCCAGCTTTAAGAGCGTTAGACAAGGCGATTGGCACTCACGATCCAAATTGGCTTTATCTGCATGAATATTGAGACCATAAGAGCTTTTCTCGAAGTCTCCTCAACCGGGAGCTTTCAACGCGCCGCTGAGAACCTAAATATTACTCAGTCAGCAATGAGTGCGCGCATAAAAAGCCTGGAATCATTATTGAATAGACAACTATTTAATCGCAAGCGCAATGGCGCGTCGCTCACCACCGGCGGCCAAACCTTTTACAAACATGCACTCGCCATTGTGCAAACCTGGGAACAAGCGCGCCTAGAAACGTCGTTGGATGTTGGTGTCGATGCTTATGTCACCTTGGGCGTGCAAATTAATCATTGGCGTAGTATCGCGGCCCCTTGGCTGGATTGGATGAAACGCGAAGCGCCAAAAATTGCCACGCAGATTCACTCCGACTATTCTGACCGTTTAATGGCTCGACTGCGAGATGGTTTAATCAATGTAGCCGTTTTATACGAACCGCAAACCAACCCCGATTTAATCGTCAAAGAATTTGCTCGCGAAGAAATTGTGTTGGTCAGCAGTAAGCCTAGGCAAGTAGAGCGTAACCCGGTTGAGGGCTATTTGTTTGTCGACTGGGGCGCCGCGTTTCGCAAAGCGCATATCGAATTTTACCCGGACACGCCTAGCCACAAAGTATCGCTGAGTTTGGGTTCAGCCGCGCTGGATCATATTCTTAATCATGGCGGGTCAGCTTATCTGTTGCGCGGCGATGTGAAAGATCATATTCGCAATGGCAATTTGCACGTCGTGGAAGGCGCCGAGGTTTTTAGTCTCTCGACCTATCTCGCCTATTTCAGCGATGCCGAAGAAAGCGTCTCGGTTGAACGCGCACTAGAGGGTTTACAAATGGTGAGACAGAATTACCACAAGTCTCAGTGATTACAAAGAAACTCAATAAGATTTACTCCTTTAACCAACCCGATAAATCAAAATGCGAATTAGCGAGCTAAAAACACAATTGGTCAAAGTGCCTTTGGCGAAGCCGATCCGTACCGCTATCCACGACATCGACTCCGTCGGTTGCGTGTGCTTAAGCCTCTACAGTACTACTGGGCTAGTCGGTGAGAGCTATGTGTTTTCAATCAATGCGGTTAGATTGCGCGCTTTTGATGAAATGATACGAGGCTTTGGTCATCAAGTGCTTAACAAAGACCCGCATTTTGTGACCGGGATTTGGGAGGCGATTTGGCAAGAAATCAATCCTAGCGGGCACAAAGGCGTCACGGTATCGGCTCTGTCGGCCATTGATGTGGCTTGCTGGGATTTGGTTGGCAAATCAGTCGGGCTGCCTTTGCACCGATTGTTTGGCGCACTAAGAACATCGATTAAAACCTACGCCAGTGGGGGACTATGGCTCTCGCAAACGATTAATGAGCTCGAAGTCGAAGCGGCTGAGTTTGTTGAGCAAGGGTTTCTTAGCCTAAAAGTGCGCGTTGGTAAAGAGAGTATCAAAGAAGACATCGAACGCGTTGCGGCCGTGCGGGCTGCCGTAGGAGACAATATTGAAATTCTCTGTGATGCGAATCAAGCGTTGAATGTGAAACACGCAATTCAACTGGGCAAGCAGTTAAGCGAACTTGGGGTTGACTGGTTGGAAGAACCCGTCGCCGCCTACGATTTGAAAGGTCATGCTCAAGTACGCGATAAGCTGGATATCAATGTGGCTTCTGGCGAAACCGAATATACGCGTTTTGGTATGCAAACTATGATCGAAAATTCGGCTTGCGATATTTTGATGCCCGACTTACAGCGTATCGGCGGCTACACAGAGATGCGCCGATCAGCCGCTCTGGCCTCAGCGAATAACCTGCCTATTTCTACCCATATATTTACGGAACATTCTTTGTGTATGGCTGGCTCCATAGAAAATTGCATTAGTGTTGAGCACATGCCTTGGTATGCTCCCTTATTTAACGAGGAAATCCAAGTTATTGATGGCCAAATCGACATCCCAGAAAGGCCAGGCACCGGCTTTACCTTTAATCAGGACGCCCTGAAAGAATTTTCAATTAACTAAGAGCCAACTAAACGTAACGGCTCGCTATCAACGTTAACCGGCGCTATTTTTTTCGTGGATAGAACTTCCTAAGCTTGCAATCGTTGGCTACACAGTTATTCTTGCTCTCCCAACTCAAAAGCACTTACTTACCATGTCGAACGTTTTACATTCCCTACTTGAGGAAAAGCCAGTCTTACTCTTAGACGGAGCCACAGGAACCAACCTCTTTGCGATGGGCTTGCAATCTGGTGACTCGCCAGAGTTTTGGAATGTGGATCATCCTGACAGAATTGCCAAACACTATCGTTCGTTTATCGACGCTGGCTCGGACATCGTATTAACTAATTCGTTTGGCGGCACTACCTATCGACTCAAACTCCATAACGCCCAAGATCGAGTTCATGAATTTAATAGCGCGGCCGCTCGCATCTTAAAAGAGCAAGTAATTGATAGCGGTCGCAAAGTGGTCGTTGCCGGTTCCATGGGCCCTACCGGAGAAATTCTGGAACCCACCGGCACGGTTAGCATTGCCGACGCGGCCATCGCATTTGGAGAACAAGCCATAGCGCTTAAGGAGGGCGGCGCGGATGTGTTATGGATAGAAACTATTTCCTCAGTCGAGGAATCCCAAGCCGCTGTCCTCGGTGCCAGTAAAGCGGGTTTGCCTATCGTTTTGACTCTTAGTATCGATACTAACGGCCGCACTATGATGGGCGTGACGGCAGCAGATCTAGTCAAACTTCAACCGCAATTAGCCCAACCGCTGATCGCATTCGGGACCAATTGTGGCGTTGGTGCAGCCGAGGTCGTTGCGGCAATTCAAAATATGCAAAAAACCGCAGACGAAGAATCAATGACACCGATTCTGGTTGCCAAAGGCAATTGCGGTATACCCGAATGGGTTGATGGTGAGATTCATTACAGTGGCACACCCGAGTTAATGCGCGAATACGCCAAAATGGCCATCGATTCTGGCGCTCGCATTATTGGTGGTTGCTGCGGCACCACGCCAACACACGTAGCAGCGATGAGAGAAGCCATCGATGAACACGCAAAACGTGAGGCACCATCGATTGAAACAGTGGAATCAGTGTTAGGCACCGTGACGGCGGGCGCACAGGCTCAACTGAAAGGAGATTTAAGTGTGGAAGGTGGTGCCGTTAATAACGAACGGCGCGGTGGTCGCAGCCGTCGTCGTCGCTAGCGAACTAAACTATAGAACCAATTTAAAGAAGTGAACTATAAATCTACGCGATAGAACTAGGCGATTGCACTAAACTGGATAGAACTAAACTGAGACTCACCGTGTAAAGGTGACTCGAATCTCAGCAATATTGGGCCTTTCGTCTTCCTTTTCAGCAATCACTTGCAACACCGTTACGCCATATTGTTTGTACAAAACATCAACCCAGTTTAACCACTTACTAAACTCAGCTTCTTCTAAAACTACCCTAATCTCTTGACCATTTTGAGTGGGCACCATTTGCTGAATGGTTTCGCGAACTTGGGCTCGACTGGCAGTTTGTTCAATCACCGAAAGCAGAGACTGATTTTGACCTTTGTAATCTGGGTTTTGATTGCGTATCTCGCCATTACTCAAGGCATCACTGTGAACTCTCATCCACTCTATATTAGTTCGCAAAGTGGGCAGCCGCGCGCCCATCTCATTTAGGGCTCGATGCCAAGGAAACAGGATCAAAGAATAAAACAAAATAAGGGCGACAATAAAACTGCCAATTATTAAGATCAGGCGCTCTCTGTCTTGCAGTGACTGCCATTGATGTTGAACTGCATTGAGTAGATTTTTCATCATGAATACCTAAATCGGTTGCGACAATTTGTAGCTCGCTATCACCTTACCTTCGTCGGTCTCAGAAGATTGCAGTTCTGCATTCAAATTCGGCTTGGCATCAAGCTGCCTCGCAATCGTATCGACCTGTGAGAGATCATTTAGAATACAGGTCACTATCAAGGTATTTTCGCGAAAATTAAATTCACTCACCAACACATTTTGAGACTTCAAAGTTGGAGCAATGTCGTTCAGGATAAACGGTAAGCCTTTTTCGCTGGCGTTTTGACTCATGTTGGCGATGGCACGCTGCATAAATTGTTTTTCTTTATGGTTTTCCACCTCACCAAGATCAGGAAAATGCTTAGCCAAAATATTTTTCGCCTCCTGATTAATTGACGCTATTTCAGCGTGCAGCGCAAAATATTTATAGGTATCAAAACTGAATTTAATGAAAATCCCTAGACCCAAAATCGCGAGCGGGAACAATAATCGACGCTTGTCAAAAAAGCTTACTGACGGCCGAAAACGATCGCTCCATAAATCAAGTTTGGTCGCTAATGGATACTCCAACCAATGCGCAAGCTTCTTACCAAAAGGCCAATGACGAAAATCTCGATCAGGATGCGCCTCAATAAGCTTTTGAGTGAGCTCTTCATCGTTAACCGCGACAACCGAATTCAACGGTAAGTCCATCAACCAAACATCAAGGAATTCATCGTCGATCGAGATTGAGCTTCCCTCGCGATGCGCGGCTAGGAGTGTTTGTGCTTGCCCGGCTTTTTCGGTGACTGCTAGAGAAAAATCGGCGACATCGTGAAAAGGCAATAAGGCATGATCAGGAATCAATTGTTCGATAGGCAAGCGATAATGATTTGCCAGCGCCTGCCACTCAGCCATTTTTTCTTTGGCAACCACGTGTACCAGGCACGGCTCGCCCGCCTTCCAATTCGAGCAAACAAAATGAAGATTATCGACGTCTTCAGAAATGGCTTCTTCTAAGGCGTACGGCAATGCCGCATTGAATTGCTTACGAGTTTTTGCCGGTAAATTCACTTCGTGCGTCGTGACCCATTCACCCGATACCACGCCAACCACGTCGTCCTCTTCAGTAATTGAGTAATCGCCAAGACTGGGAACCTCACCAAAGGCTTCTACTCGACCCCCGTGCACCCTAACCCACTCGAATGGTGGCTCTAACTTAAGAATTATCTTCATCGCTCTCAGATTCTAATTGGCTGTTCGCTTCTTCGCAAAAACTACTGTGTTCTCGATTTAGCACACTGATTGGTGGCGCGTCACTCGCCGCTTGAGCTTGCGCCTGCCCGCTGGCTTGTGAGGCTCCACCCGCTGATTGAGATTGAGCGGCAGCGTTCGCCTGTACTGCGCGCCCGGCTCTTAACACCAAACTCTTGGTACAATAACTGAAATCGCCAAGTTCTACTCGAGTTTGTATCTCAAAATACTGGCTAGTTACTTGCATCATATCGGGGATTGGTGGCTGGCGCGCTACTGAAACACCAATCACCGCATTACCCGCTTCATTGATCTGCGCTTGTTGAAAACCCATAAACTCATCCAACATCCGTCGACCGAGAAAGGCGTCTACCGACGCGGTATCGGCGATGGTTGCCGCACTTAAACTTGAGAGCACCTCGGTGCTTGTGGTGTTGATATTAATGCGCGCATTGTCGACCGGCAATACCGTGACGTAGGGTTTGAGTTTTCGAATGATCTCGTCGTTGAAACCATCAATAAAACGAAGTTCACCGAGTGACGTGAGCTTTTGATCAGCCGCTTGGTATGGCAAATCACGTGAGCGATAATCTCCGCTTTCAAGCCCAATGCTGCGACTAGTGTTGTTTTCGTCTATCCAGTCAATCAAGTTTTCGACCAATTGACTGCGTTCATCGAATTCACCAATCTCGAGCAACTCCATCAGATTTTGCAGAATCCGGCGCTGGCCACTGGCAAACTGTTGATTGGCGTTGGCTAAATTATTTAGGTTAAATTTGCCTTGCAAATCGGAGATAGTGCCGCTGACGCCGTCTATCCCAAAATCAATGGTCGCTGGCTCTTCCTCTTCTTTTTGGCTAGACGGGGTTAGAGAAAAACTGCCGTCATCGTCTTCGCTTTCCAATAACTCAGGGCGTCCAAAAAGATACCAATCTTCGCCTTCATAATCGACGGCAGGATTGTCATCGTCACGCAGCACTCGTGCAGCCCATGCGTTCATCCCCTCTGCCAATTGAAAGCTTTGTTCGGCCGTACGCTGATTAGTCACCTTGCGAACAAACAAATGTTGGTCTTCTACCATCACCGCCATCAAAGTGGCCATTAGAGCGATAGCTAGCACCACGATTATCAACACCACGCCTGACTGACGTTGACTATTTGACCATCTGCTTACTTTCCGGCGCGGCATCATTGACCATCATCAAATGTTTGATCCAAATCTGGCTCTTGATTTGGATTGGGATTCTGATTTGAGTTGGGATTCTGATTTGAAGCTTGCCCAACCGTAGTAGAAATAGCGGCGGCGTCATTTTTATCACCACCCAGCAAACCGTAGCTGCGTTGGTATTCCACTCGATTTTCCATCTTTATGATCACGCGCACTAGATCGGGCAATCGATTTAGCTCCGTCCATCGGCGTATTTCGCTGTCTCTGTCTCCCTCAACGACGCCTAACTCAAATTCCACATCGCGCACATCGCTTAACACGATCTGTTTAAACTCTCGTGTATCGCCCTCGGGATCAAGTGCTGGCGATTGCCAACGAATCAGCTGCCCATCGTTCAACTCCCAACGAATTCGCCTTGGCACATTTAGGCCCTCTAAATTCAAGTCGGGATAGACACCGGTTAACTCAACCAAATTGCCATCATCAAAAATAATCGTTGAATTAAGCGGTTGACCAAATTCGTCTTTGCCCACTCGATTGGCGGCATAGCGTAGGTCACGCGAGAGAAACAGAAAGGTTTTTTGAATCCCTTCCAATTGCGCTTGCTTGGCAATAATTCGTTCGCGCGCATCAAAAAACTGCAAAATCGCCGGGCTAATAATGCTCAATATAACGCCGAAAATGAACACCACCACTAAGATTTCGATCAAGGTGAAACCGGCGTTAGAATACCGACAAGAGCGAGGCGACGGCAAAAAGCCCTTCACCCCACCCACTGCTGAAACACTACTTTGCCCGGTCATCACTATAGCGAATCCGTCACGGCGGTCGTTAAACTGGCATAAACTTGGGCACCACGCTCAGCTTCGTCGGTAACATCGACGGTCACCAAAAAGACTTTTTCAACTTCGGTTTCGCGAATTTGCGCTCGGCTTCGCCATCGGTGCCCGCCCATTTTAACGCGCTCGGTATCGCCGCCAGCGCGCAGTCGTTCAGTGCGTGATTTAAATCGAATTTCAGCCAGATGATTACTCGCAACCCATTCGGCGACTAGGCGTTTCTCTAGCTCAGACATGTTTTTTATGTGACTGGAGGTCAACTGAATTACCGCGACCAAACCAAATGCAATCACAACAAGAGCCACCAGCACTTCAATCAAAGTAAAGCCTTGCTGAGGCTTTCGCTTAATCGTCCACTTCGCGTGTAATTGATGAGTAGTTGTTTGCATTAGGATATAAAAAAGCCGAGCCAGGTTTAATTAGTTAAACGCGCATTTTCCTCACGCATTTGCAATTGACTCTCCTCATTGACGAACACTACATAGTCAGTGTTAGTACCGCCGAATCGAAGTTCAAACGGCGTAATTTCTCCGAGTGAACTCATGACTACTTGAGGCGCATCGTCGTCGCCGCTAAGTGCTTCTAACACATTAAAATCAATATCGATGCCGGACTTGATGGTGCGTGGGCGCACTAGCTCGCTAGCCTGTTGTTGCCCAGCCCCTTGTTGCCCAGCCTGATGAAGCGCGGCGAAATTATAGTTCAGAGAATCTTCGTCTACGACAAGGGCAAAGTGCCCGCCTGCAATAATCGCCTCGTCTCGCACTTCATTGACCACAGCCATGAATCGCTGAGCCTGCAAACGTGCATCACGGTCATTACTGCTGCGAAAGCTCAAGGTCACTATGGTCGTCAAGATGCCTACGATGGCAACCACCACTATGATCTCTATGAGTGTGAATCCCGACTGGCGTTTTCGCTTGTCCATAGTCTCGCTGGCTAAACAACTTTTGTTAATGGTAGCACTAGATCAGCGTTTCGAATGGCGGCTTAACCGCAGTTAATGCTTTGCTTGAGCCAAAAAAATAGACAAACGACAAACTATGAGCTATTCCCATTCAATGGTCGCAGGTGGCTTACTCGATATATCGTAGGTGACGCGACTGATTCCGCGCACTTCATTGATAATACGGTTGGATATCTTAGCCAGTAATTCATATGGCAATGGCGCCCATGTGGCCGTCATAAAATCGATAGTTTGCACTGCACGAATAGCGATAACGTAATCATAGGCTCGATTGTCGCCCACCACGCCAACAGACTTTACGGGCAAAAATACGGCGAACGCTTGGCTCGTTTTATCGTACCAGCCGCTGTTGTAGAGCTCTTGCATAAAGATGTCGTCGGCTTCACGCAGCAGATCCGCGAATTCCTTTTTAACTTCTCCGAGAATACGAACGCCCAAGCCGGGCCCGGGAAAGGGATGGCGATTAATCATAGCCGCAGGCAAACCCAATTCCAAACCAATGGCACGAACCTCATCTTTGAAAAGTTCACGTAAAGGTTCCAATAAATCCAATTCCATGTCATCAGGCAAACCACCAACATTATGATGCGATTTGATTACCTCGGCTTTACCTGTTTTGGATGCGGCGGATTCGATTACGTCCGGATAGATCGTGCCTTGCGCCAGCCACTTGGCATTGTCGATTTTACGGGCTTCTTCTTCGAAGATTTCAATAAAGACGCGGCCAATGATTTTACGCTTGGCTTCTGGTTCACTTTCGCCCTCGAGCTCACTCAAAAAACGAGCCTCAGCATCAACGCGAATAACCCTCACCCCCATGTTCTCAGCAAAGGTCTTCATCACTTGATCGCCTTCGTTTTTGCGCAACAAACCATTGTCGACAAAAATGCACGTCAGTTGATCGCCAATAGCTTGGTGCAATAATGCTGCGACAACGGATGAATCCACACCACCTGACAAACCTAGAATCACATGATCTGTGCCCACTTTTTGGCGCGCCTGAGTTATGGCGTCTTGAATTATGTTAGCGGGCGACCACGCCTGTTGGCATTCGCAGATATCATGCGCGAATCGCGCTAAGAGGTCTTTTCCAAATTCGCTGTGCGTCACTTCAGGATGAAACTGAACGCCATAAAAGTGGCGTGATTCATCTGCGATGGCGCATAACGGCGCGTTGTCGCTGCTGGCGATAACCTTGAAGCCTTCAGGTATGGCTGTGACCTTGTCGCCATGACTCATCCACACATTCTGTGTGGCTTCTTTGAGCAGTGCATTCGCTTCAATCAACTCAATTTGAGCATGACCAAACTCGCGTTTATCTGAAGTTGATACCTGCCCGCCTAAGGTGGCAGCCATGCACTGCAGCCCGTAACAAATACCCAGAATCGGCACGCCCATATCAAACAAGCCTTCTGGCGCTCGCGGCGCAGTGTCTTGGGTTACGGTTGAAGGACCGCCCGACAATATGATTCCCTTTGGCGCAAACGCTTCGACCGATGCGATTGGATTGTCGTATGCCCATATCTCACAATAAACACCCAACTCTCTAATTCGACGAGCGATTAACTGGGTATATTGAGACCCAAAATCGAGAATTAAAATTTTATCGCCGTGAATATCGTTGCTCTGCTGGCTCATGCTGAAAACTCAAAATGACATTGATTTGAAGCCAGCTCTTTGACTCAAAGAGCTGGCCACCAAAATTGATTAAACCTTGCTTAATGCGTCGACCGATGGTGCCTCAGCCAACATCAGACAGAACACCCGTTCAAATTACTAGCGCCGATAATTTGGCGCTTCTTTGGTGATCGAGACGTCATGCACATGTGACTCGGCTACTCCAGCATTGGTGATGCGCACAAACTCACACTTACTACGCATGTCGTTTAAATTTGCGTTGCCGGTGTAACCCATACTCGAACGTAAGCCGCCCATCAGTTGATGAATGATATGAATAGCCGGGCCTTTATAAGGGACTCGCCCTTCGATACCCTCAGGCACCAGTTTTTGTGTCTCAGATTGATCGGCTTGAAAATAGCGGTCTTTGGAACCCAACTCCATCGCACCGATTGATCCCATGCCGCGATACGATTTGTATGAGCGGCCCTGGTAAAGTTCTATCTCGCCTGGCGCTTCATCAGTGCCCGCAAGCAAACCACCGACCATCACACAGTGAGCACCGGCCGCAATGGCTTTGGCAATATCACCCGAAAACCGCAAACCGCCATCGGCAATACAGGGCACATTTTTACCCTTGAGTGCCTGCGCAACATCGTACACCGCGGTAATCTGCGGTACGCCAACGCCGGCGACCATACGGGTAGTACAGATAGAGCCCGGCCCGATACCCACTTTAACCGCATCGGCACCGGCGGCGGCCAAATCCAGAGCCGCTGCCGCCGTCGCAATATTGCCACCGATGACGTCTATTTGAGGATATTGCTGTTTTATTTGTTTAACGACATCCAGTACGCCTTGTGAGTGTCCATGGGCAGTATCAACCACCACCACATCAACACCTGCAGCGGCTAATAAGCTGACTCGCTCTTCGGTATCTGCACCGGTGCCAACAGCGGCACCAACGCGCAGATTTCCATTTTCATCTTTGGACGCGTTTGGATGCTCGTCCGACTTTTGGATGTCTTTAACCGTCACCAGACCTTTAAGGTGAAAGTCGTCGTCAACGACTAATACTTTCTCGATGCGATGCTCGTGCAACAAAGATTGAATTTCAGGTTTTGACGCGCCTTCTTTAACGGTAACTAGGCGTTCTTGCGCGGTCATCGCCTTAGCAACTGGCTCGTCGAGACGCGTTTCAAAACGCAAATCTCGGCTGGTGACAATGCCCACCAGATTATCGCCATCAACCACCGGCACGCCGGAAATACGGTGCTTTTTGGTTAAGGCCAGTACTTCACCAATACTGGTCTGAGGGGCAACGGTAATCGGGTCCGTGATAACACCGCTTTCGAACTTTTTAACCTTAGCGACTTCGCGAGCTTGGCGCTCGGGGCTGATATTTTTGTGAACAACGCTCAATCCACCTTCTTGAGCCAGGCAAATTGCCATTCTGGCTTCGGTGACGGTGTCCATCGCCGCCGATAAGAGTGGCAGTCCAAGCTGGATGCGAGCAGTAAGAGGTGTGCTTAGATCAACGTCGCGCGGCAAAACGTTGGATTTCGCCGGGGTTAATAAGACGTCGTCAAAGGTAAGGGCTTGTTTGATGCTTTCCATCGCGGAATTATACGCATCCAAATTTTGAATTCAATACACGCTGGTGCTGCCAACGCACCTATTTCTCAGCTGCGCATTCTCAGCGTTTCAGAGCACCGAGAAACTGGTCGGCAAAAAGTATCCAGCGCTTAAACTTGTAAGACCTTTAAGGTATTGGTTTTACCGTCTATACCGATTACATCACCAAACGTGACGACCACATGATCGCCTTTTTGTAAATCGACCACAGTGCTCAAACGTTTCAGCACTTCGTCGAACTGATATTTTTGAGTATCGATGACGTTTAAGTGCACAGGGCGCACCCCTCTGTAGAGGGCAACTCGATTTAAGGTTGACTCATTTGGCGACATGGCCACCAAGGGCAAATGCGTTTTAATGCGGGTCATCCACAAAGCCGTGCTACCCGATTCAGTAAGACAAGCGATGGCTTTTACTGATTTAAAGTGATTTGCCAAATACATGGCGCCCATGGCGATGGATTCGTCGACATATTCAAAGTCGCACTCAACTCGATGCTTAGATACTTGAGTCACACTGTGTTTTTCAGTGGCAACGATTACATCATGCACAGCTCTAACGACTTCTAATGGAAATGAGCCGACTGCCGTTTCGCCCGACAACATAACGGCGTCGGCGTAATCGAATACGGCATTGGCTACGTCCGACACTTCCGCGCGGGTAGGCACTGGGCTGTCAATCATGCTTTCCATCATTTGTGTGGCTACGATCACCGGTTTATTAAGTGTTCGTGCGCGCGCGATGATTTGCTTTTGATAAGACGTGACGGCCTGAAAGCCTACTTCTACGGCCAAATCGCCACGCGCTACCATTACGCCATCGCAACTTTCAATCATGGCATCGATGATCTCTTGCGATTCAACTACCTCGGCGCGTTCCATTTTGGCAATCAGTCTTATTGAGCTGCCCAACTCAGTCAGTTTAGATCGTGCATCAAGCATGTCTTGCGCGCTCGCTGGAAACGAAACGCATAGATAGTCCACGTCTTGTTCAACCGCGAACGCCATGTCTTGCATGTCTTTTTCAGTCAGCGCATCTTCGGCTAGACCGCCTCCCAATAAGTTCAAGCCTTTGCGCGATGACAGCTTAGTGCCTGCCACGACTTTTGTCAGAATGGCGTCGCCATCAACACTAAGGACTTCAAGTTGCACGCGACCATCGTCTAACATCAGAATTCGGCCGGGTTCACAACTTGCGGCTAAGGTCTCACATTTATAGGACACTCCGTCCGGGCTGCCGGCGTCGTCGGCAATATTCGAATCCAACAACAACTCTTGGCCCACGTTAAGCGCAAACGTTTCGCCAATGATCGAGCCAATGCGAATCTTCGGCCCCTGTAAATCACCCAAAATGGCCACGCTGTGATCAAGTTCACTGGCGGCGGCACGAATGGCTTTGACGGATTCGGCATGCTGCTCTAACTCTCCATGTGAAAAATTGATACGAAACACGCTGCATCCACTGCAAATTAGTTTCTTGAGAACCTCTTTACTGGAACTTGCCGGCCCCACAGTAGCAACGATTTTCGTGCGATTTAAGCGGCTAATTGCATCATTGTTTTTTGGCTCAGCATTCGTGGTTTGATCACTGGCCTCTTTAATGGAATTTTCTTTCATTTTTGATCAACAATAATGTTTCAAACATCGATATTTGATCAATATTGTAACATTTTTACAAAAATAACGACGGCATTTGTATGATAATTTGATGACATTTTCGATGGCCAGCGACTGAAACACCGCTTGCGAGACGAGCTTCGGCGCCGTTAAAGGCTTGAGCTTTGGCTCGGATAACGACTTAACTTAGTCAGAATCGGGCGAGAGCCAACCCTGCTTGAGTTCAAAACCGGTTTTCGGGAAATGCACGTGCACGGTGCCTAAGTCTTCGTGCTCACGCGCAATAATCCAACGCTGATCATCAGCGCCGACCAATACCCCTTGAACTCGGTCTAAGGCGTAGTCATTTGGCCCGATATTGACCTCAGCATTGATCAAGGAATCAACTCTTTGCTGGTCATTAATTACTCGCGGCTTTAGCTCCGCTATTGAATCGCTAATTTGATGCCATTGACTGGCGGCGGGAGTCTCGGATTCATAGGCTTTCATTTTTGACTGCCATTTACCTGCGGCGCTGGCTGGGCTCAAAAAATGCCCTGTTTGGGTCTGCTGAGCAAACCAAGCCACGTGATACGCCGCGAAATCTGCCAGCGTGGGTCTATCGTCATAAAGATAATCCGTTTGTGACAAGCGCTCTTCAAGTTCGGTTCGCCAGTCGTCTAGAATTTGCCGACGTTGCGCGCTTCGACTTCTGCCTACCTTGCTCTGTTTGGCTATTTTGGCCCGATCTCGAATCATTGCGACTACTTGCCACGGCCAATACTGAGTTAATAACTTTGGCAAAATTGCTCGCGGTTGGGCTGATTCGGCCACTGCTAAAAACACTTGCGTATTCGTGCGTTCAACAAAATGTCGTATCTGCGCTTCGCATCGCGAATAACTCAAATGATCTGCGCCGTAAGTGTGGGCAATTTCATCGCAGATGAGCCGTGTGTCGCAAAAAATATCACGGCCCTGCTGCATTACTGGAATTCTCCTATACCCCCCGAGTAAATCGTCTAGGTGTTTGCGCGGAGGCATTGGCGGCACTATCACTGATTGCCAAGCAATACCCGTGTAGGACAACATCAAGCGAATCTTTTCTGAAAACGGAGAAATTCTATAATGGTAAAGGATCATTATTGTGCTCCAAATTAGAACCCACCACCCGTTTTAAAACCGCCGCCTGAGCGTCTACTGCCCCCAGACGAGGGGAATCGAAAGCCGCCGCCACGAGCCCCACCCTGTCGTTGGCGCGGCCAACTCCACGTGGTGCGATGACGTGATGTGCGACGGCGCCCCTGGCGCAACAATTCATCACCAATTGCGTCGGCAATTTCACCTAGCGCGCCGCTGCCAAAATCCGGTCGGCCTCCAACGTCACGATAGCGCTGGTTACGTTTGATCAGTTGCCACAAATCATTGCCATTGACCAATCCTTGCAAAAACTGCCCCAAGGCACTGGCGATCACGGCCTTGTTTCCAAAACCCGAACGTACATCATCGAATCGCGAATGTTTGAATTTTTGGCGAACCGATTCTAGATCGCGCAGGCGGCTCAACTTACTTTGATGAACGTTGCGAACATCCTGTAAATCATCGCGCATACCGCTCATCTGCTCTTGTAAGTCAATGAGCTGAATGGCGAGTTGGTCATCTCTTGCAGAAACCGTATCGCGCACACTGCGCTCAAGTTGGGATTGATCTTGATGTTCTACCGCTTGGCTTAAGCGCGACAAACACTGGCGGGTAAAACGGTCTTCACCAGCGAGATAGCTCGCCCGCTCGTTTAGCTTGTCGTCTAGGCCTTTTTCTAGTGCCTCTAAAGAATCGTCGTGAGCGTCTAAGGCATTGCGAGCCTGGTCTACGCGCTTCTCGGCCTGATCTTTACCAGCCGACGCTAAGGCATCGCGCTCTAATTGTTGTAACTTTGTGTGTTCTCGATCGGCGTTTGACGACACCTGGTCTGCATGCGCTTGCAGGCGCTTTGGAATCTCAGATAAGTTCCAAAAGTTTATTCTCGCATCGCTATAACTGATCAAACGCGCCAGCCATGAATCAATAAAACGCGCCAAAAAATTAGCCTTATACGCCGTCGTACCGAAACCTCGCTTCCACAGATACATAAAAAGCTCGTCAGCTTCATAAGGCGCAGCCTTGGCGGCCAAATTACTTTGCGCGGTTTGCACTTTTAACAATGCTTCTTCAGCAATCGATTCGGCCTGCCGTGCTGCTTCAAATTGGGCGATGTAGGCGGCATCGTTTTGTAAATCAGTTTGAACTTGATTTTCGAGTTCGGTGAGTGCTTGTTCAGCCTCATTGCTTGCGAGCAATAAATCCAGCCGAGCTTCTTCGGCATCGCTAATTCGGTTTTCGATTCGGTCTATGGCGTCGGTGAGCTTAGCAAGCTCGGCCTGGCGCTGATCTAGAAGCTGCGCCGCTTCTTGGTCGGCGGCAAGCACCGAGGCATTCAATTGCCCACTTTCAATTTCGCTGAGGCGAACTTTGGCTATGCCATTTAATAGCTGTACTCGCTGGCGCTCATTACTGGTTAAACGATGGCTTAATTGGCTTAGATCGCTGTCTAAGCGAATGACATCACCGCGCAAACCTTTAAGGCTGTTGTCGAGTTGATTTAACGCTGAGCTACCTTTCCACATACTACCAGTCCGTTATGGTTGCCCCAGTGGTTTGAACACTGAACCTTGGCTCCAAATAACCAATTAATTTCTCACCGACGACATTAGCTTGAATAATACCGTCGTCTCTTTTGTCGGCGGCTACCTCATAAAAAGTGGTTTCGCTAACCCGCAAGCCCCAGCTTTTTCGATTAACTCGTTTATTGTTCTCTTCGTTGAGTACGTCTATCGCCACCACTCTATTGTTTTTATCGATGGCTTCAACGATCAAATAGTAATTTTTACCTGTCGGATTATTTGGTGGTTGCCGCCAAATGCCTGAGTTCTCATTCGGGCGAGCGACCACTCGAATTTGGTATGACTGATTCAACTGAGCTTGCAGACGTGTTAACTCAATGTTGGCCTGCTCGGCGGCCGATAAGTTATCTTGGTCTAATTCAGAGCGAGATCGCGCGGCTAAAGCCGTCGCCTGCTCGACGATTGCGGGGCTTTTCGCAACCGCGATAATGCCGGCTATATTGCGATCGATTTCATTGGGCAACTTGGCTCTCAATTGCTGCTGCGGCCATACTTCTTTGGCGAAGTAAAACGCATAAAATGCGACCGCAGTGATCATTAAAAAAAGCAGCGGTTTACTCCAGCGTGCGCGACTAACCCATATATGAGCCAGTCGCGTTCGCCAGCTTGGTGCCACCGCTTGATACTGAAAACGCTCTTGCTCTAGGGCATCGATGCCTTCTTTTAAAACGGCGTCACTAACCTCAATGCCCTGCTCTTGATACATGGTTCGCAAACGCTCAAGAAGGCGCTGACGCCTTCCAGTGTCATCCAATTCGCGTGCGACCATGGCGTCGCTGTGGCGAAGCGTATCCACCACATCCATAGCGACCATAAGGTCCTCTAGGGTCGCATTACTTGTGGCGGCATTGCTGGATTGGTCAGTCATACTTATTTTTTAAATCCTAGGCCTGCTCAGAATTCATGCGGTAGCGGCAATGACCCACCACGTTCGATGATACGAGCCATGCGTTGCTTGCCGTCTTCAACCGATTGACGAATTTCTTCGGCGTTCTTGGTAGACAGAATGCGCATCTCATCAATGATTTCTCTTGAGCGTTCTTGGAAATTCACCACCGAATCCACTAACTTTTTGACTGCGTCAGCTCGAATCGTTGGGCCATAACCGGCTTTGACCGCCGCTTCTTGAACTTTACCGCCAATGTCGGCTAAATCTTCTAGACTCTTGGACACCCCCTCTTTCATGGCTTCAAGGGTTTGAGTACTTTCGTGCAAACCGAATAAGCCAGTAAAAGACGCCGTCAGTGCGGTCAATACAGATTCGTTGGTCCCAAAGAAAGTAATGGCTTGCTTATAAACTCTTTCTTTGGCGCTATTGGTCTGCATTAAACGAGCCATTACTACTTCGGAGGTGTTGTAGCTGACCGTCAAATTATCGGATATGTCTTTTGCAACTTGATATCGATCTTCGGCAAATTGCAGGTCTCGTAAACGCTCATCGCGGGCCAACTCCAGTTTAGCGCGCTCCGCCAAATCTTCGCCGGCAAAACCAGTGACGGTATCGTTGGCTTGTTTTAAGGCGCCTTTGGCCGCATTCCAAATCGCTTCTGTTTGCTTTAGCACGTCAAGCGCGTAGATCTCCGATTGCTTGATCGCGCCCCGAAAGTCTTGATAGGCCTCTAAGATCACCCGTTCACGCTCAATCTGCTCACGCGAATCGTCGGCCACTTCGAGATAGGTGTCTTTTATCTCGTCGAAACGAGAAGCGATGTCGCCGCGTGTGACTTTCATCCACACATTGTTAATGCGTTCAAACGTATCGACTTTGCCGTCTTCCAATTGGTCGACCATGCGTTTGGCGTCGCCGCGAATCGAATTAAAGGACTCGGTGATCTTTTCGTAACGCTCGCCAACGCGCATCTCAGAAACGTGTTCGCGGACAATGTCGTTAAAAACCGAGGCTTGCGACAAGGTTCGCGCAATGGCAATCACTTTAGCTTCATCTATATCGCTGAGTTTTTGCAACAAAGACACCACCGGTGCCTCGTCCACTTTTTCAGGCATCAATCCCAAGTCGCGGATTTGAGTTAGGGCTTTGTCTAAATAATGAAACGTGCTTTTGGTCATGGCTTCCCCTCTTAGTGAACGGTCTATGTCAAACTCAATGTTTGCCTTTGTTAGAAAATACGGCGGCCAAACAAATCGCTAATGTGCACTGCGAAACTCGCTAGTGAAAATCAAACGCGAAAAGTCTAGTATGCGCTTTAGATATTTAGCATACCAATCTAACCAACCCGACCACTTTATTCAACGACTGATTTAGTCACTTATGCACTCTAAATCAATTATTGAAGGCGTTGAGCGACACTTGCCTAGCAAGAAACTCAATAAAAGCTCTCGGGCCGAGAAAAGCCTATTCGTTGTGGCGTTGGTTATCCACAAAAACTGTGGATAACTTTGTGAACAAAACAGTGGAACCATGATAAAACCAAGCGCCCAGGTCAATTGCCTATTTTTTAATCGATTCTATATTTTGTTTAAAATCAAATACTTATGATTGATAATTGACATATTACAATAGATTTTTTCTCTAATCCGCAACTTTTCACTTAGCGCGTCGCCCTGTGTAAAACTTTATTTATTACTCACATTCACTCAAACATTTTATGCCAAAACCTGGATTCATAAAGCGCCTTGTTGTTGTTGTCTATGACGGATTATTACTGTTCGGCGCAATTCTATTTAGCTCACTTGTGCTGATGGCACTCTTCAATGCTCTCGCACCGCCATCCTTCTATATTGGCCAGCCTGTCGATGGTCAACTGTCAACGCTCGAGCACTCGGCTTTGGGCCGCACTATCGGCGGCATCCTGCTGTTTGGCAATCTAGTGGTCGTCAGCTTTCTATTTTATGGCTGGTTTTGGACGCACGGTGGGCAAACCCTTGGTATGCGGGCTTGGCATTTGTATCTGGTGAAATCCGACGGGAAATTTATTTCGTGGAAAGAAGCAGCGATTCGATATTGCGCGGCCATTTTGTCTTGGCTGGCCTTTGGTGCAGGGTTTATATGGATACTATTCAATACGCAACGTTTGGCTTGGCATGACATGTTGAGCGGATCATCTATCGTGATATCCAAACCCAAAAATGAAGGCAAAGAATAAGAGTCATAAAAAGTGGCTGGCTAGACGATCAAGGCCGCCGAGACGACTAGCCTAAACCGTGCTCGCGATGGAAACAGTCTGAACTAAACAATGCGCCTGATCATAAAGACGCTCATAACAAACACCACCGCGGTTGGTATGATCGCGCCCAACAATGGAGGGATGCTAAAAATCGTCACAAAGTAGGAAAATGCTTGGTTCAAAATAAAGAAACCTAGGCCAACCATAATGCCAGCAAATAAGCTGCGCCCTAGGTTTCCGCTACGCGCTTCTTTGAAGACAAATGGAACCGCCAGTATCAACATGACCAGGGTCGCGAGTGGCGTGAACATCTTTGACCAAAACTCTAACTCATAGCTTGCGGTGTCTTGCTTGTTTGACGCCAAATGCGCAATGTACTCCTGCAATTGAAAAATTGTGAGCTGTTCAGGCTTGACCTGATAAATCCGGAGAATGTCCGGGTCAATGGCAGTGCTCCAATAGGCAGCATCGATCGCATCAGCCAAGGAGCTTTGTTCATTGATATTTGTGCGGCTCAAGCCTCGTAAAAGCCATCGCCCTTCTCGATATTCCCCTTGCTCGGCCGTGACTAGCCAGCGCAAAAAATTCTGCGAATCGAATTCAAATATTTTGACTTTAAGTAAGGTTAAGTCTGGCAAGACATCGTCAATATTGACGTAAGTATTGTCATCACGCAGCCAAATGCCGGTATTGTTGCGGGCAGACGCGGAATTCTGTATCGAGTTTGCTTTAACCTCAATAGCGCGGTCTTCTGTATACGGCGCAACGACTTCGCCAATCAGCATCGACAACAACGCCAGAATCAAACCTACCTTCAGCACCGACACAATAATCCGCTGAATCGATACGCCAGATGCGCGCATCACTATTAGCTCGGAGGTTTTCGCCAATGTCGATAGGCCTAAGATCGACCCGATCAAAGCCGCCATAGGGAAAACTTCATAAAGTGTCTTTGGGATTTTTAGCAACACATACTGCATCACTTGCAGAATGCCGTATCGCCCTCGATCTAAGTCGCCAAGCTCGTCGATAAAACTCACAAAGGCAAATAGACCAACGAGCACCACAATGGTCACCAAAATATGGCGCAAGAGGGTTTTGCCGATGTAAAAGTCCAGTATACGCATTGAACTAGCTGGCCTGAGAGCGACGCCACAGATTTATGTCTGGCACCATCGGTAAGTTAAAGTTTCGTCGGTACAGGCAATAGCTGGCAAGTACAAAGTACAAAGCATGCACTAACCAAATGGGCGTTCCATCAATCGCCTCGCCTTTTTTGACCAAAGCTACTGAGTAGGCCAATAAATTGGTGTAAGTAAGGTAAACCAAAAACGCCAGCATTAATCCGCTGGATTTGCCTCTGCGTGAATCCACAAAACTCAAAGCCAAAGCAAAAATAGCCAGCACCGGTAAGGTAAAGACCTTGGCAACCCGCCAATACCACTCACTTTTTAAGCGCGGATCGGTCGACTCTCGCAACTCATTATTGGGCCTGGCGCGCACCGGTAAATACAATTTGGTCTGATTGCGCGGCTCAAGCCTAAGCGCATAACGCTCGAAATCAACCACACGATAATCGGGAGAACCGGGGTTGCCTTCATAACGAGAGCCATTCACTAACACCAAAAATTGATCCTGGGTTTTTTCGTCTTCCATACGAAATGCGGTTTTCGCAACCACAACGCCTTCGCGTTCAAACGAGGCAAGATAAACAAACACGTTCTCGTAATTACCGGTGGCCCGGTTGTAGTCTTCGACAAAATAGACCCCATTACCGTCTTTAGCTTCAACAAAACGGCCGGTGATAACCCCCGAGACTTCATTGCTTTCTCGATATTCCTTTTCCAATTGATAGCCATTCGCCAATGACAACGGCGTGAGGTAAAAAGAGAAAAAGGCGACCAAGCTGCCCAAAATCAATACCAACCAACCCAGTGGCTTGAGAAAATGAGAAATCCCGACACCAGCGCTGGCCAATACGGCCATTTCTTGATCTGAGTACCAGCGGTTTAAAACCATAATCAGCGCGATGTAAAACATCAGCGGCAGCATGACATCCAAGTAGGACACCATTTTAAGCACGACTAAACTCAGCACCCCGCTGACCGGGATCAGGCCCTCGGCAGCCTGCCCTAGAAAACCCATAACGCGCATCACCAGAAAAATACACAAAATCACAAACGTCACCGCCAAGGCGGTTCGTAAAACTTCAGAGATGAAAGCGCGATTAACGATCATTTGAGTGTGATTTTAGACTGGTGGCGTTAAAGTTTATGGTTAGGGAAGCTTTAGAGCTGATTACTAGGCGGATAGGAAAATAGGTGTTCGAGTCTGCTTGTTTCTGCTTTTTATGAGTACACGTCTTAGTAGGCTATGCCTTGAGGTCTAGATGATTCAGGCTATACTTGCCCACTAATCTGGGAGTCGATTGTACCAAGATGCTTCTCACAAGTGGTGTGCGTTTCGACTTTTTAATCCGACATTAAAAATTAAGTCTCAACAAATGCGAGTGTTGTAGTGAAAATCCAAGCAAAATCTTCCGTTAATCATCTCCAAAAGTGCGACAGCTTAATTGTTGCAATTCGATCAAATACCAAAATGTCGCGTCAGTTATCCGATCTGAACAAATTGACCGACGGCGCTATCTCTCGTGTTGAAGCCGGCGAACAGTTTCAAGCAAAGCTCGGGCAAGTGCTGACCTTGTCGGCGCCTAAAGGCCTTGCTTGCGGTAGCTTAGTGCTGTTTGGAGTTGGTGATGGCAAGCTCAAGAGTGTCGAAGTCATGCGCGACGCGCTCAAAGCGCTAGCAAAATCGGCGAATCAAACCAAACCTGAGTTAGTGGTGTGTGATTTCAGTGCGGCGCTGCAACACAGTGATCCGCAAACCGTATGCCGACACGCCGTTGAGGCTTTTGCCGATGTGCGTTATCGCTACCAAAAACAGCCAAAAGCTGCGCGCGACCCAAAACCCGCCAAGGCGCTTAAACTCTGCTTTCAATGCGTCGACAAAAAACAAATGAGTGCTGCCAAATCCGGGGCGCAAATCGGGCTAGCAATCAGCAACGGTAAAACCAGTGCTAAAGACCTGGGCAACATGCCTGGCAATGTGTGTACGCCCACGTTTCTGGCTTCGCGAGCGCGCAAGCTTGGTCGCAGCCACAATTTAAAAGTAAAGGTTTTAAGTGAAAAAGACATGGGAGAGCTCGGGATGGGTTCTTTGTTGTCGGTCAGCAAAGGCAGCCGCGAGCCAGCCAAGCTGATCATCATGGAGTACTTTGGCGCGAAGAATAAAAAAGCAGCGCCGCACGCTCTCGTCGGTAAAGGCCTTACTTTCGATGCTGGCGGCATCTCGCTCAAACCGTCAGGCAAAATGGATGAAATGAAGTACGACATGTGTGGTGCCGCGAGCGTGTTCGGAGCAATCCAAGCCGCCGCAGAACTTAAGCTTCCAATCAACATTGTTGGCGTAGTTCCCTCTTCTGAAAATTTACCCGATGGAATCGCAAATAAGCCGGGCGATGTGGTTACCAGCATGTCAGGCCAAACCATTGAAATCTTAAACACAGATGCCGAAGGAAGATTGATTCTTTGTGATGCTCTGACGTATACAAAGCGATTCAAACCAGCAACGGTGGTCGATATAGCAACGCTTACTGGCGCGGTGATTGTGGCATTGGGCCATCAGACCTGTGGCGTCATGGGCAACGACCAAGGTGTGGTCGACGATCTATTGGCGGCTGGCGAGACCAGTCTCGACTTCGCTTGGCAACTGCCAATAAAAGAAACGTACAAAAAGCAGCTTAAAAGCGACTACGCTGATTTAGCCAATATTGGAGGCCCATCAGCCGGCACCATTACCGCGGCCTGTTTTTTAAGCTACTTCACTGAAGACTTTAAATGGGCGCATCTTGATATTGCCGGTACGGCTTGGGGCGGCAGCGAAGGCAAACGGGCCAGTGGGCGAGCGGTGCCCATTTTGACTCAATATCTCATCGATCAAAGCCAGTCGGCGTGAAACAGGTCGACTTTTACTTAATTGCCAATCAGATTGACCAAGCTCAGTTTAAGCTGGCCAGCCGATTGGCAAATAAGTTGCAAAAATCCGGTGCTTCTATGTTGCTGGTCACTGACACCGAGCACGACACCGATCAGCTAGATCAAACCCTTTGGCAGTTCAGCGACACCAGTTTCGTTGCCCACGATCGTTTGAACCACGACGAGACATTGTCGCTGGTTCAAATTGGCGAACATCAAGCGGTTAGCCCTGCCGTATTGGAGCGCGAGTACGATGTCTTGGTGAATCTATGCCAAGACGTGCCTATCTTTAGCCACCACTTCTCTCGGATTGCTGAGATCGTTGTCGCCGACGAAGATGCCAAAGCGGCCGGCCGCTCGCGATATAAGCGATATCAGACTGAAGGCTTTGAGATCAAAATGCATCAAATCGAACTGTGAGCGGCTCGCGCCGAACCCAGCGCCAGAATAAATACCCTCGCAAGACTCAATCCTGAACGCTTTAGCGTATCTCTATCTCTTTATAGCGCTTATAATCTACCTTTTGAGCCACCTCAAACTGTGTTTTCGTAATGAGCAACACTTTGGAAAATCAATACCAGCCTGCCAATATCGAGCAAGCCATCTACAAACGTTGGGAAGCCTCTGGTGCTTTCGCGGCACGCGATGCCGACTCGGCGTTTTGCATCGCGATTCCGCCGCCCAATGTCACCGGCAGTTTGCACATGGGCCACGCGTTTCAAGACACGATTATGGATTTATTGATCCGCTATCATCGAATGCGTGGTGATCAAACCTTGTGGCAAGTTGGCACTGATCACGCCGGCATCGCCACGCAAATGGTGGTTGAGCGCCAGCTCGCAGCGCAAGGCATCAGCCGACACGACCTTGGGCGTGATGCGTTTATCGAAAAGGTGTGGGAATGGAAAGAAAAATCCGGCGGCACTATTACTGGCCAGTTGCGACGCATGGGCGCAGCGATTGATTGGTCACGCGAGCGCTTTACCATGGACGATGGCTTATCCAACGCAGTTCAAGACGTGTTTGTGCAGCTGTACAACGAAGGCCTTATTTACCGCGGCAAACGACTGGTAAATTGGGACCCAGTCTTGCACACCGCAGTCTCCGATCTCGAAGTCGAGTCGACCGAAGAAAAAGGCCATTTATGGCATTTGCGTTATCCACTCGCAGAGAATTCAGACCAGTATTTGGTGGTTGCCACCACACGCCCAGAAACCATGCTAGGCGACTCGGCGGTAGCTGTTCATCCTGACGATGAGCGCTATCAACATCTAATCGGGCAGTCGGTTGATCTGCCGCTCACTGGCCGAAAAATTCCCATTATCGCTGATGACTACGTCGACCCTGAGTTTGGCTCGGGCTGTGTGAAAATCACTCCTGCTCACGATTTCAACGATTATGAAGTGGGTAAGCGACACGACCTACCCATGATCAACATCTTCGATAAAAACGCGGCGATAGAGCTCGAAGGGTCTGTTTATCATTCGCAAGATCGCTACCAAGCGCGCAAAAACATTATCGCTGACTTCGAAGCCTTGGGCTTGCTAGATAAAATCGAAGATCACAATTTGATGGTGCCTCGCGGTGATCGAAGTGATGCCGTTATTGAACCTTATCTAACCGACCAATGGTATGTAAAGGTGGAACCGCTCGCCAAAGAATCGATTAAGGCAGTGGAAGACGGCGACATTAAGTTCATTCCAGACAATTGGAGCAATACCTATTTCGAGTGGATGCGCAACATCGAAGACTGGTGTATCTCTCGCCAGATCTGGTGGGGGCATCGAATCCCAGCTTGGTACGATCAAGACGGCCAAGTCTACGTTGCCAACAGCTTGGAAGAAGCCCAGCAGCAAGCCGGTACAGATAAGACATTACGCCAAGACGACGATGTGCTCGATACGTGGTTTTCCTCAGCCTTGTGGCCGTTTTCGACCTTAGGTTGGCCTGAGCAAACTCCAGAACTTGAAAAATACTACCCCACAAATGTGTTGGTCACCGGTTTCGACATCATCTTTTTCTGGGTCGCTCGAATGATCATGTTTGGGCTGAAATTTACTGGCAAAGTGCCCTTTCATGAAGTGTACATTCATGGCTTGGTTCGCGACCAAGAAGGGCAAAAAATGTCCAAATCCAAGGGCAATGTTTTAGACCCGTTGGATTTAATTGACGGCATCGACCTCGAAGCCTTGGTTGAAAAACGCACCGCTGGTTTAATGCAGCCCAAGATGGCAAAGAAAATCGAAAAAGCCACGCGCAAACAATTTCCCGATGGCATCGCCTCCTACGGCACCGATGCACTGCGATTCACCTTTGCTAGCCAAGCAACGCTTGGCCGTGATATTCGTTTTGATCTTGCGCGTGTCGAAGGCTATCGAAATTTTTGCAATAAGCTTTGGAATGCATCTCGCTATGTTTTGATGAACACCGAAGGCCAAGACTGTGGCCAACAAGGCGGCGATATCGAGCTGAGCCTAGCCGATCAGTGGATAATCTCGCGCCTGCAACAAATTGAGGCCGATGTGGTAGAGCAAATTGAATCCTATCGCTTCGATCAAATGGCTCAATCGCTCTACAGCTTTGTTTGGGACGAATACTGCAGTTGGTATGTCGAGCTTACTAAGATCGTACTCAACAACGACGAAGCCAGCTGCGCCCAAAAACGCGGCACGCGGCGAACCCTAGTGCGCGTTCTCGAAACCGTGCTGCGACTCTTACATCCTTCTATGCCCTATATTACCGAAGAGCTATGGCATCAAGTAAAGCCACTTGCCGGTGTGAGTGGCGACACCATTATGGATTGCAAATACCCACAATCGCAAAGCGATAAAATCAATTTGGATGCGATTGCAGAAATGAACTGGGTTCAGGCGGTTATTACCGGAGTTCGCAATATACGTGGCGAAATGAACATCAGCCCCAGTAAAGCGTTGCCGGTGATCTTACAGAGTGCAGAGCCTCAAACAGCAGAGTATCTTGAGCGCAATAAGGCGTACCTGAGCAAGTTCGGTCGCTTTGAATCAATCGAATTAATTGGGCCAAACGACCAAGCCCCCGAATCGGCGACCGCTTTGGTTGCGCAAACGAAAGTGCTTATTCCACTGGGGTCATTTATTGATGCCGGCGCTGAAATCAAACGCTTAGAAAGAGAATTAGAAAAAGCCGAACGTGATTTGGCTGGCGTTGCAGCGCGTTTGAATAACCCCGCCTTCGTTGATAAAGCGCCCGAACAAGTCATCAATAAAGCGCGCGAGCAAATGCGCGATGCCGAAAGCACCAAAACTGCCCTGTTAGAGCAGATAAAGCGCATACAGGCTTTAGTTGACGCGTGATTCAATTTGAATCGCTGAGTATTCGGCGCGGCGAGACGCTGCTTTTTGATGGCGCGAGTTGTCAAATTCACCCTGGCCAGAAAGTTGGCTTGACCGGTGCCAATGGCTGCGGTAAATCCAGCTTGTTCGCGGTGTTGCGCAATGAATTGGTGATCGATAAAGGCGATGCGAAAGTCCCCTCTGACTGGGTCATCGCCCACGTCGCTCAAGAAACACCGAATTCAGAACAAAGCGCAATCGATTATGTGCTCGATGGCGATACCGAATGGCGAGACTTGGAAGGCAAAATTCAGGATGTGGATCATCCCCGCTTTTTAAAATTTCAAAGCCGCTTCGAGGAAATCGACGGCTATTCCGCCCGCAGTCGAGCGGCACAGTTAATGAATGGTTTGGGCTTTAAACCGCAAGATAACGACAAAGCCTGCAAAACGTTTTCCGGCGGTTGGCGCGTGCGCCTGAATGTGGCCCAAGCCCTAATGTGCCGCTCAGACTTACTGTTACTCGACGAACCCACCAACCACTTAGACCTCGACGCGGTGCTCTGGCTCGAACGCTGGCTTAAGCTCTACAGCGGCACCTTAATCCTCATTGCACACGACAGAGAGTTTTTGGACGCACTGACCACACATACCTTACATATTGAGAATCAAAAAGCGCATTTATTTAAAGGCAATTACTCAGCCTTTGAAAAAATTCGCAGCGAGCAGTTGGCGAATCAACAATCTCAGTACGAAAAACAACAACGTGACATTGAGCACATGCAAGACTTTGTGCGCCGCTTTAAAGCCAAAGCCACAAAAGCCAAGCAAGCACAGAGCCGAATCAAAGCCTTAGAGAAAATGGAGCGCATTGCTCCTGCGCATGTCGATTCGCCCTTTAGTTTTAGTATTCCGGTGCCTGAAAAAAGCCCTAGCCCACTCTTGAGCTTGCACGACGCCGCTGTGGGATACGGCGACACAGCCATTGTTGAGCATGTAGAGTTTGCCCTCTCGGCTGGTGATCGAATTGGTTTGATCGGCCCCAATGGTGCTGGTAAATCGACGCTAATCAAACTCATTGCCGGAGAACTCAAACTATTGTCCGGGAATCTGCATAGCTCAAAAGAAATAAACATTGGCTATTTCGCGCAACACCAAATAGAGCATTTACAACTCGAACATAGCCCGCTTGAACACATTCAATTGCTCGATAAAGAATGCAATAACGGCACGGCCACCGATAATCAGCTTCGGCGGTATTTGGGCAGTTTTGGCTTCAGCGGCAGCAAAGCCACCAGCAAAGTCGCCCCTTTTTCTGGCGGCGAAAAGTCCCGCCTAGCCCTATCACTTGTTTGCTATCAACGCCCCAACCTTTTGTTGCTCGATGAACCAACCAACCATTTGGATATCGAAATGCGCCAAGCACTAGCCGTTGCCCTGCAGGATTATCAAGGCGCGGTGGTCTTGGTATCGCATGATAGACACCTATTAAAAGTTAACTCTGACAAACTAATTTTGGTCGCTAACGGCCGAGCCACCGAGTTTGAGGGCAGTGTCGATGATTACCCAAAGTGGTTAGTCGCCCACAACAAAGGCGAAACCGGCCTTCCTGAAGAAGATCACACCGCAGAAGATAAGGTCAAAGAGGCCGAACACACTGCTACTGCAAAAAAGGATCGCAAACGCCAAGAAGCGCAGTTACGTCAACAATTACAACCCATTGCGAATAAAATAAAACGTGCAGAACGAGTGCTCGAAAAGCTCAATGTGGAACGAGACGCAATCGAACAAAAACTCAGTGACCCTGAGCTGTATCAAAGCGAGAACAAAGATCAATTAAAACCACTTTTGACCGACCAGGCATATTTGCAAAAAGAAATTGATCAAGCCGAAGCCGCATGGCTTGAAGCTTCTGAAACCTATGAAACCATGCTCGAAGAGCTCAAGCAATCTGAAGCTTAATTGCTCGATATCGCCGCACGTGGCAAGCTAAGCCAATGGCAAAAAATCAAAAACAACGTCGTCCACTAGATCGGCTCCAAAACGTGGTGTTTATTGGCTCAGGTAAACTTGGCCAAAGCCTTGCCAATTTGGCAGAAGCACAAGGGATTAATACGTATGTACTGGGCCGTAATTACATCGATTTCGCGACCACGGTTTATCAATCGAATCTGGTATTAATTACCACTCCAGACGATGAAATTTCAAGTGTCGTCGATGAGCTAGTAAAACACGCACCAAAACGAAACGCTTTAAAACCAATCATTGTGCATTGCTCTGGCTCGCTTTCTAGCCAAGTTTTGAGCCCCTTAGGTGATCGGGTTGCTTCGTGTCATCCACTGAATACTTTTCCAAATCAAGCGGCGGCCGAGCAATTACTTTCTTCAACAGACCATGGTACGACTTTATTTGCAGAAGGCCCCGACGCCATTATTGATCAACTGGAATCTTTTTTTACGCACTTAGGCTTTGTTTTTCGGCGAGTCGATAGCGAACAAAAATTGCTGTACCACGTGGCTTGTGTTTCGGCCTGTAATTTTTTATCGGTGTTAATGCACACCAGCCTAGACTTCGCAGAGCAAGCTGGTTTACAGAGAAACGAATTTTGGTCGGCATTGACGCCAATCATTCAATCAACCTTAGACAATATCGGCGAATACGGTTCTGTCGCTTCATTGAGCGGCCCAATTGCTCGTGGAGACCTGAACACCGTGAAACAACATCTTGAGACCCTCGAAGGCCACCCTGACCTTGAGTTTTATAGGCTAATGTCTGAAAAAGCCCTAGAGATGTCTGCTATCGCCAACCACTTGGATGAGGCTCAGGTCGAGCAGCTTATAAAACAACTCAATGACCCAAACTGACAAGTTGGTATGAATTTCATCTTTTAGCTCTATACTAAGTCAAGCAACATCAGATAAGGCATAACAGACCCTCCATTCTGATGACATCAAGACATTGATAATAAAAAAACAAACAAATACAGATAACCAAATAAGGAGTCTCTTATGGCACTACGAATAAATGATCAGGCACCGAATTTCACAGCTCAAACCACTCAGGGCGAAATTACCTTTCATGATTGGATTGGCGACTCGTGGGCGGTTTTATTCTCTCACCCTAAAGATTTCACACCAGTATGCACGACAGAACTCGGGTATGTGGCCGGCCTTGAAGACGAGTTCGCAAAACGCAACACCAAAGTAATTGGCTTGAGTATCGACCCAGTGGACAATCATGACCAATGGGCGAAAGATATTGAAGAAACCCAAGGCCACCCGGTTAAGTTTCCGATGATTGGCGATACTGACTTGAACGTGGCTAAACTGTATAGCATGTTCCCTGCTGATGAGACTGGCTCGGCAGAGAACAGAACTGCGCTCACTAACGCCACCGTGCGCTCAGTGTTTATTATTGGCCCAGACAAAAACATCAAACTGATGATG
>CALAKU010000054.1 GCA_937922925.1 uncultured Arenicella sp.
TGTTTGCATTGGAACCTGGTTTCGCTCTTTGGGCGCCAACATTTGGTCGACTTGATTCAGCAATGCCCCTGCCCCCCAATTTTGACGCTTAAGTGCACGCATCATGGCCACGAGATTGTTGTCTCTAATTTGTTCAAGCTCACGAATGGAGTGCTTGCCCGATTGAGCGTCTGATTGCTCGGCGATTTTGTTTACCAGCTCGTCGCTAAGCTCGGGCACATCCATTAACTTAGTCCAAGGCCATTTTAGTGCCGGGCCAAATTGCTGAATAAAATGCGCCATCCCCGCCTCACCACCGGCGATTCGATAAGTTTCAAACAAGCCCATTTGCGCCCAGCGCAAACCAAAGCCATAGCGAATCACGTCGTCAATCTCTTCAGTCGTGGCGATGCCATCATTGATTAGCCACAACCCTTCGCGCCATACCGCTTCAAGCAGTCGGTCGCCAATGTGAGCATCAATTTCTTTGGCGATAACTATGGGCTTGAAACCCAGTTTACTTAAGCTTGATTTAGCCCTTGAGCAAGCTTTGGCATCGCCAACCAGCTCAACCAAGGGAATCAAATAAACAGGGTTAAACGGATGCGCGACAATAATTTGCTCAGGCCGAGCCGAGTCGGTTTGAAGCTGGCTCGGTGTGAAGCCTGACGTGGACGAAGCGATGATCGCGCCGTGAGAACAATGCGTTTGTACTTCCCGATAAACCGCCTGTTTTACCTCGAGCCGCTCAGGCACACTCTCGCTGATCCAATCGGCATCGCGAACCGCGGCCTCAAGAGAATCAACAAAACGAAGCTTGCCTTCACTTGGCAATGCGTGATCGTAAAGGCTGGGGAGCGAGCGACGTGCATTGTTAAGCACTTCGGTTATTTTGCGCTCGGCCTGCGGGTCGGGATCATAGACATTAACGTCAACGCCCATCAACAAAAATCGAGCAACCCAACCGCCACCAATGACCCCACCACCAATGACCGCAGCTTGCCGAAGTTCACTCATTGAGGGGCCCTTTTGGTTAAACCAAGTTTGTTGCGCACCTCTTGCGGGGTCATTAGGGTAGCGCCTAGATTTTCAATAATGATTTTCGCGCGCGCCACTAGAGATTCGTTTGTGGCCAGCACGCCTTTGTCGAGAAATAAATTGTCTTCTAAACCAACACGCACATTACCGCCAGCGAGTACAGCCGCCGCCACAAATGGCATTTGATTGCGGCCGAGTGAAAACGCAGACCAATTCCAATCCTCAGGCACATTGTTGACCATGGCCATGAAGGTGTTTAAATCATCCGGCGCGCCCCACGGCACACCCATGCAAAGCTGCACCAACGCTGGGCTGTCCAAAACACCGTCTTTGACTAACTGTTTGGCATACCAAAGATGGCCTGTGTCGAACGCTTCAATCTCTGGTTTCACGCCGAGTTCGGTCATCATCTTGCCCATGGCTTGCAACATGCCAGGCGTATTGGTCATCACATAGTCGGCTTCGGCGAAATTCATAGTGCCGCAATCGAGCGTGCATATCTCGGGTAAGCAATCAGCAATAGGTTCCATTCGGCTTTCGGCGCTGCCCATGTCAGTGCCGTCTTGCAATGGCAGAGGCTGCGAGGGCGGGCCAAAAACCAAATCGCCCCCCATACCGGCGGTTAGATTTAACACTACGTCGACTTCGCTATCGCGAATGCGCTCGGTGAGTTCTCGGTATAATTTTGGATCACGCGAACCCGCCCCGGTCTCGGGGTCGCGAACGTGGCAATGCACAATAGCCGCGCCGGCCTTGGCAGCCTTGATTGCGCTTTCCGCAATTTGTTTTGGAGAACGCGGCACTTCGGGGCTGCGATCTTGAGTATTACCTGATCCGGTTACGGCGCAGGTAATAAACACGTTGCGATTCATTTGCAGAGGCATCGGCTCAATCCACTTTTGTTCTTTCGATTAACCTTGAGCATCGCAAACTAAGTGTTTTTTGCTATACTTTTTGCGCACAATCATTATCTTTTTGCGTAACATTTTGAACGCTAAAACAGTACATATCTTAGTTTTAGACGAATCGTCGATGATGAGCCTGTCGGCCGTTATCGACCCATTGAGAGCCGCCAATCGGGTTTCCCCTCAACCTTTATTTGAGTGGCGAATTATGAACGCCGATGGCTCATCTATCGAATTGTCTTGCGGCATTCGTATCCCGACTGATAGCGCACTGGCTGACGACTTGCATTGTGATGTGTTGGTCCTTGTAGGCGGTTTTCGGCAAGCTCATCATTGGCCAGATAGATTGCTACCAAAACTTAACCGGGCGGCTCAACGTGCTCAACTTATTTTTGGTGTGGAATCCGGCACATGGCTGCTGGCCCGCGCGGGCTTGATACAAGATCATCGAGTGACAACACACTGGGAAGACGTGGATACCCTAGGGCAACGCTATCGCAATTTAAATGTGGTCGCAGATCGTTTTGTTATCGATCGATCAATTTGGACTAGCGGCGGAGCCTCGCCCACTGTTGACATGATGCTCCATTATTTTCGACACCACTTTAGCCAAGCGCTGGCACTTGAGGTCGCAAATATATTTATCTACCAAGGAGAGCAAGCCGCCGACCGCCAGCAAACTGATTTAGCTCTGCAAAGATTGCAACGCCGTGAGCCGCGCCTAGCCGTAGCCATTAATTTAATGAAAGAGCGCATTGAGTCGCCAATCAAAATTGCGGAATTGGCCTCAAAACTGACAATGGGTAAACGGACTTTTGAGAAACATTTTAAAGACGTACTCCACGAAACTCCCGCAAGCTACTATTTGCACCTGCGCTTAAATGAAGCGAGGCGGCTAGTGATGGGCAGTAATTCTTCGCTATTGGAAATTTCCTTGCGCACCGGTTTCAACAGCGCGACCAGTTTTAGCCGAGCATTCAAACGTTACTTTGGAATCAGCCCTAGCCAACTGCGACTGATTCCAAAACCGACCTAATTTGATTCAACTGTGGTCCGGGGAATTTCATCGAGTTCAAGCGCCTTATCGTATTTCTTAAACCAGCCCATAATGTTGTCAACCTTGGCGATCAGTCGACTTGGCCTTGAGGCAATTGAATGTGAGGCTCCAGGGATGCGAACCAACACCGTATCCACCTTTTGTACTTTTAGGGCGGTGTAATATTGCTCAGCTTCCCAAGTGGGCGTTCTCCAATCTGCTTCGCCGACCATCACCATCGTTGGTGTGGTGACATTGCCGACCAGAGAAATAGGCGATAAACGCCAATACAATTCAGGGTCTTCCCAGGGTTGAGCGCGCAACCAGTGTCGGCTGACAAAGCGCGCGATATCGGCGGAAAGCGCCATCGTCGCCCAATTGATCACAGGCTTAATCGTCGCAGCGGCAGCAAATCGATCAGTTTTACCAACAGCCCAAGCAGTAAGTACACCACCACCTGAACCGCCAGTAATAAACAAACGGGATTCATCGACGTATTGCTCGTCAACCAAGTAATCTACCACTGACATAAGATCATCGTGATCTTGGCTTGGGTATTTGCGATCAATGAGTTGCGCAAACTCTTCGCCATAGCCTGTTGATCCGCGTGGATTGGCATACACGGTTACATAGCCTTCGGCCGCAAAGCGTTGTATCTCGGCGGAAAATACCGAACCGTACATGGCAAACGGCCCACCGTGTATTTCTAGAATCATGGGGAAGGAACCATCGGCCTTAAAGTTCTTCGGTAAGGCAACCCAAGCTTCTATTTCGCGACCATCAAAACGCGATTTCACCTTAATTTCTTCGATTGGCGCGAAATCGGTTTGCGCTTTTAAGTCTCGATTTAAATCCGTCAATGTGCGTGCTTTACTGCCGGACAAATAGGCAACGTTGGCTAAATCTGTTGCATCGCCTTGGGTATACGCGATGGCGTTTTTACTTACCGAAAAGCTACCGCTCACATACGGTCGGCCAAAGGATGTGCCACCAAGGTCTGTGGCCAAGGTGTTGAATCGCCCGTTGCCGCTGCTCGACAACAAATGAATTTCGCCATCAACTTGAGCCTGAGCGATCAGGCGGCTACCCTGCCAAGCAATTGCACCAATTGAGCGATCGAAGTCGGCGCTGATATTTTTGGGTTCACCACCGCTGACGTCCATGACAAACACATCAGTTTGCTGATAGGCCTTGAGCTTGTCGTCGTAGCCCAGCCATGCGATGGTTTTCCCGTCCGCAGAGACCGCAGGGCTGTGATCCGGCCCATCGCGCTCGGTGATGGCCTTTCGCTCCAGATTGACCAAATCGACACGATACAGCTCACTCTCAATGGGGTCGAGTTCTGGGTCATCAACGTCGTTACCAACGACTAAAATCGAAGAATCATCAAGCCACTTAGGCGAATAAAAACCGTTCTCACCACGGGTAACTTGTCGAGGTGTACCGCCCTGGGCATCCAACACAAATATATGGTTAACGCCTTTTTTTAGGTAACCTCGCCCATCACGACGAAACTGCAAATCATCAAAAACTCGCACCGGCTCTGACCACTGAGCCCCTTCGGGAGCCGATGGTGCTGAGGTGAAAGAAGTGCCTTTGGCGGGTACAAATTTTGAGAACACAATTTGTGAACCATCAGGCGACCACGCTGGAGCGCTAGGCCCGTGCTCGAATTGCGCTATGGAATAGCTTTGGCCACTGTCGATAAAATGCACTCGCATTTCTGGTTTACCGTCTTTGCTCGTCAGGTATACCAAACGATCGCCGCTTGGTGACCAGCGCGCTGATGAGGCCGCGAACTCAGCATTCGCTAAGGGGCGATGGCGACCGCTCCGAGCATCGACTAACCAAAGCCGACCGACCACCGCGTCTTGGAACTTGTCCATTGAACGTCGCGCATAGACAATGGTTTTGCCGTCAGGCGAAATTTGAGGATCGTGCGCAAACTCTAAATCAAAAACTCGCTGTGAACTAAATTGCCGACGATCTTCAACTTCTTCGGCAAGCGCCGGGGAGGAAAACCCAACTAGACCCAAAAACACAACAAAGGTGCGGATCATTAAATTTAGATATTTCGTCATATTGTTTTTCATGGCTTAATCTTACGATTCAGTTTAATGGCTTACTGACAACTATAGAGTGCTGCCGGTAAATTGATGTCGCAGCATGGTTAGGGTAATTGGCAAACAAAATTCATCTGGCTTGAGAACGGGCCGCACCGGGGCCTAGGCCCATTACTCGTTTGAAAGCCTTGGCGAAAGAGGCTTCATTTTCATACCCTGTTCTAAGCGCAGCGTCATAGGTGCTAATGCCATCATTCGAGAGCCATTCAAAGGCTCTGGCCATGCGCCACTGAGTCAAAAACTCTTTGGGCGCTTTGCCTACGTAGTCTTTAAATAAGGCCGCAAAAGCCGACCGTGACATACCGGCTGCGCCCGCCATGTCTAATAGAGAAATTGTGGCTAAATCATCTTGGTAAATCAGAGCAATCGCTTTAGACAACTTGGGATGCTGGAAAGCCGCAAACAGCCCTTGCTCATCAGGCAAGTGGTCTCGCAATAGCAAATAAAATAGACAATCGGCATAGCGATCAAGCAAGGCCGTACTGCTCTGACCGGACTGAATCGCTTCCATCGTCATTAAGTCAATCAATGTCGAGCTATCGGTATCTTGTTGACGCCTAAGAATAATGACTTCCGGGAAATAACCCGACATTGAGTTAAACACGGGCGTTTGTGGTTCAAAGTAGCCACAAACCAAAGCAACCGAATCTTCATTCATTGCTTCAAGCATTGAGCTGGCTTCGCTTTTATTGACGTGATGTGTTTGAGCCTTGGCTGTGCAAAGCATGTGTTTGGCGTCGGTTGGGAAAAACACGGCATCGCCCTTTTCAAGCTGAGTTCGCTGACCGTCTACGTCGACATAGCATTGCCCATGAGTAACCAGGTGGAACGTCATTTGTTGAGTGCCGGACGTGTCTACCGCCCAACTTCCACAATAATGACCATTGTGAAAGACATTGGCCTTCACCCGAATATGCGACAAGGTTTGTTCTAAAAGATTCATAAATTTTGCGAACTAATGAGTGCTTAGAGCGACCTCGTGAAACGTTGAACTCGTCTATAACAGCGCGCTAGTTTATCACTTCGTCGTTTTCTGTAGCAGCGATAAAGGTATAGCATCACGCTTAACGTTTACGTAAACGTAAGTTTTGCGTAAACTACTAGTGAGCTTCTAAATAGTTCACTCTATACCACCAACACCCGAATGACGGTTTGTCTACTAACAGAGAAATTCTATGATCGATAATGTCGCTATTTTGAGCGCTCGCCGAACACCACTTGGCGGATTTTTAGGTTCGTTATCAAGCCGCTCGGCGCCGCAACTTGGCGCCTGTGCGATCGAAGCCGCACTTGACAGCGTCATAGCTGACAATACGCTAATCGACGGCGTTTTTATGGGCAATGTTATCAGCGCGGGCCTCGGCCAAGCACCGGCTAGGCAAGCCGCGCTGGGCGCACAATTACCCAACTCTGTACCATGCACGACTGTCAGCAAAGTTTGCGGCTCCGGCATGCAAGCCATCATGTTTGCCGCTAACGCGATACGATTGGGCGAAAACCAGCTGAATGTCGCAGGCGGTATGGAAAGCATGAGTCAAGCACCTTATCTGCTGCCCAAGGCACGCTCAGGTCAACGGCTTGGTCATGGTTCGTGCTTAGACTCAATGTTTGTGGATGGCTTGGAGGACGCAAATTCAGGTCGGCTAATGGGGGAATATGGAGAGCAAACGGCCAGCCGGTTTGATGTATCCAGAGAAACCATGGACGCCTTCGCGATCGAATCTTTGCGGCGCGCATTATCAGCCAGCCAATCTGGGGCGTTCGATGATGAAATCGTTCCGGTAGAAATAAAGACTCGAAAGGCCACAACCCTAGTCACCGTCGACGAACAACCTCAAACCGCCGACCCAAGTAAAATACCCCTGCTCAAACCTGCGTTCAAACAAGACGGTATGGTGACGGCGGCTAACTCCAGCTCTATTTCTGATGGAGCCGCGGCTTTAGTATTAGCAAGTAGCGACGCTTGCCAAGCTCATTCGCTGAAACCCTTGGCTTTTGTGCGTGGCTACGCAAGCCACGCACAAAAGCCCGAAGAATTCACCATCGCACCGATTGGCGCAATCAAGAAGCTGCTCAGCCAACTGAATTGGTCTGTTAGTGATGTCGATTTACTTGAGATCAATGAAGCCTTTGCGGTCGTTACTCTGCTGGCCATGACTGAACTCAAACTTGATCATAAAATTGTCAATGTAAATGGCGGCGCTTGTGCTTTAGGCCATCCGCTAGGCGCTTCTGGAGCGCGAATCGTTGTGACCTTGATACATGCTTTAAAGCGCATGGGCAAAACCCGGGGCATTGCATCTTTGTGCATCGGTGGTGGCGAGGCGACTGCTATCGCAATTGAAATCGCCTAACACAAACCCGAGTAAACCGAGTTTTATACCTCGTTCTGGTAGCGACCTTCGAGCCTTCACTCAATAGCTTTAGAAGACGCTATGCGATACCATCACGCCATCTGAAATTGGCCGTTGTGTTGGCGGCGTTGGCGTAGCAAATGAAAAAGTCTTTGCGAATCTTAATGGTCGCTCCTCAGCCCTATTTTTCGGCTCGAGGAACGCCGTTTAGCGTGCTTCACCGCATTCGGGCCCTACTTGAATTGGGCCATACAGTTGATCTTGTCACCTACGGATATGGTGAGGATATCCCCATGGACGGATTGCGAATATTTCGCTGCGCCAAATTGCCTTTAATCAACAAAATTAAAATTGGCCCGTCGATTCCTAAAATATTTTTAGATATCTTGTTGTACTTCAAGACTCGACAAGTTTTAAAACAAAACAGATATGACGTATTTCATTCGCACGAAGAAGCCGCTTTTTTTGCTTTACGCCTAGCCAAAAAATTCCCAATGCCGCATCTGTATGACATGCATTCAAGTTTGCCGTTGCAGCTCTCAAACTTTAAAGCGTATAACATTGGGTTCATCCGTCAGGTTTTTGAATCGCTTGAACACAAAGTATTAAATAGTTGCGACGCGGTGATCACGATTTGCGACGAACTCGGTCAAATCGTTGATAGTGGCTATGCCGACAAACCACATCGCATGATCGAAAACATTGGGGACGATCGCAAAGTGTTTCAGCCCAACGAAGCGGACTGGAAAATAAAACTCGGCATTGATGATCAGCCAGTGTTGCTATACACCGGTACCTTTGAAGCTTATCAAGGGATTGATTTGTTTTTAGAGGCAATGGTTTTGGTAGTGAAAACACATCCTGCCGCAATTGCGCTATTAGTCGGCGGTAGAGAAGAACAAGTAGATGCGTATAACGCGATGGCAGATGAGCTGGGCATTGGTAAGAACGTGATGTTTACCGGCACCGTTCACCCGTCGAATATTCCTAGCCTAATCGATCTGTCGACAATTATCGTGTCACCAAGATCACGCGGCACCAATACGCCTCTCAAAATTTATAATTACACGCGCACGAATAAGCCAATGGTGGCGACTGACCGTTTGACTCATACGCAGATTTTAAGCTCTGATATAGCGCATCTTGTTGATGCCGATGCCGATTCTTTTGCTGCCGGGATTGTCACCTTACTTGACGACAAAGAGTACGCCAGACAACTAGCCGCCAATGCCCAACAATTTGCTGAAGAACATTTCTCTGACGAGTCCTATATCGCAATGGTCGGCGACATCTATCAGCAAATGTTTGATGCCCAAAATTAAGCTAAAGAACTATGCCAACCTCTTCAGCAGTTGAACATTATTGGGACAAAAACGTTGCGAATTGGAAAATTGCCGCTGACTTAGAAGCCGGCACGCAACCCTTCTTTGAAGAAGTCGAACGCTATCGATTTGATAAGCTGCACTACCTTCCTAATTACGTTGACTACAAGGCCTACGCCGGTCAATCAGTATTGGATGTGGGCTGCGGCTTGGGAACTGACTTATCCCTATTTGCACGAGGCGGTGCGGTCACAACTGGAGTCGATCTATCCAAGAAAGCCATTGAGTTCGCCAGCAAAAATTTTGCATGGCGCGGCCTACAAGGCGAGTTCGCACAAATGGATGGCGAGGCCTTGGCCTTTGATGATAATAGCTTCGATTTTGTGTATTGCCATACCGTGCTGCACTTCACAGCGAATCCCGCCGAGATGATCAAAGAGATTCGACGTGTGCTTAAACCCGGCGGCTCAGCCCTATTGATGACCATCAATCGCTCATCTTGGTTGTATGCTTTACACAAGATAGCTGGGCTGAAAATCGATTATCTTGATGCGCCAGTTTTTCACCGATTTAATTACGCCGAGTTCGATTCGCTGATAGGCCCGTTTGAACAACGTGAACTAATCGTTGAACGGTTCCCAGTGCGCACGGAAGTACACACAGGGTTTAAAGCATTTTTATACAACCGCTGTTTCGTTGATTTGTACAACGCCTTGCCTAAACGCTTAATCGGCAAAACCGGTTATCACTTATTGGCGCGTGTCACCAAATGAAGCGCGACATCAAAACTCTGGAATCCACCGAGTTCGACGTATTAGTCATTGGTGCCGGCGTACACGGCGCTTGCGTTGCTCGTGATGCCAGTCTGCGCGGCCTCAAAGTTGCCTTAATAGACCAAGGCGACATTTGCGGTGCGACCAGTCACAACTCACTAAAGACAATCCATGGTGGCATTCGCTACCTACAACACCTTAACTTCAGGCGCACGCTGTCGTCGATTCGCGAGCAAACCATTTGGCTCAGAACCGCGCCCAAACGCGTCAAGCCAATGCCATTTATGATGCCAACTTATGGCCATGGCATGCGCGGCCCACTCGCCATGTTGGCCGGAATCATTCTCTATGCCATCGTCGGCATCGGTCGCAACAAAGGCTTGAAGGCAGACTCGCGTATCCGTGCCGGGCGCGTCGTCTCCAAACAACGCTGTTTGTCGATTGCACAAGGTTTGCCAAAAAAAAACCTAAGCGGCGCAGCCATTTGGAACGACGCTCAAGTGAGTGAAGCCGACCAAACCGTGCTCGAGATTGCAGAAGACGCATATCAACATGGTGCCGTAGTCGCCAACTATATTAAGGCGATTGATTTTGTCAGCAAGCCGCAAGAGAGTCATGCGCGGGTAAATGGTGCTCGGGTTATTGATGTCCTAAGTCAAAAAGAATTCAACATCAAAGCCCGTTGCGTTGTGAACGCATCAGGGCCTTGGTTAATGCACCAACTCACACAGTCTGACCTGGGAGAGCAGTTCTCGCAGCAAGTGCCATTGGTTAAAAGCATGAACGTGGTGACACGCCGAGCACTCAGTGATCACGCTCTGTCTTTTTACAGCCAGCATCAATCCGATTCAGTTCTAGGTAATACCAAACGACTGTATTTTGTGGTGCCATGGAAAGGCGCGGCCATTTTTGGTACCACGCATTTCCCTCATCAAGGCAATGCGAATGACTTAGATCAGAATGCGGCCGACGTGCAATCTTTTATCGACGAAATCAATGCTGGCTACCCGGCTTTAAATTTAGGCAAAGAAGATGTGCTCTATTGCTATCAAGGCTTAACGCCCGCTGATGCCATGGACGACAGTGCAGACAAAGCTCAACGCTTGCACGAAAGCAAAGTGGTCGACCATCGCCAAGAGGACAACGTTGATGGCGTCGTTAGCATCATCAGCATTAAGTGGACTACGGCAAGATTAGTCGCCGAACAGTGCACTGACTTGGTGTCTAAAAAGCTAGATCATCATAAAAGCTGTGTTACTCGAACTCGGCCAATTCCCGAATTGAAGCCGCTTCGCACACTAAGCGAATTATCTGGCCAAGCACTTGAAGAACAAATGAAAGCCCACATTGACACAACTCTCGCTTGTCACTTAGATGACGTATTACTGCGCCGCACAGACGACTTCGTTCTTGAAAAGCTTACACTAGAACAGCTTAAGGTGATCGCAGACACACTGAGCCAGCAACTGGGTTGGACAACGCAAGTACTCAAGAATGAGATAGCCTCTCTTTCTGATCGAGTGTTGTCAGAACATAATCACCAATTGATCAAACAGGTCCTCGAGGCGCAATCATGATCGACAACAACGACATTGTTTTAGTAACGGGTGGCACTGGATTTACTGGCGTTCATTTAGTTAAAGCACTTTGCGATACTGGCGCAACGGTCCGCGTCATCGCCCGCGCTTCTTCAAACCGCACTGCCCTTGAAGGCCTGCCAATTGAATGGGTTATTGGCGATGTCTATGACGAAGCCACGATAAAAAAAGCGATACACGATGTGAACTACGTCTTCCATGTGGCAGCCGCGTATCGAGAAGCGAAGATCAGTGACGATATCTATTGGAAAGTGCATGTTCAAAGCACTCAACTCTTAGCCAAACACGCCTTGGCTCAACCCAACTTTAAGCGCTTTTTACATACCTCGACGATTGGCGTACACGGCCATATCGAGCATCCACCGGCCGACGAGGATTATCGCTACGCTCCCGGCGACGAATACCAAAAAACCAAAGTCGAAGCGGAAGAGTGGATTAAAGATTTTGCCCAAGAGAATGCCCTAGCCTTAACCGTGGTGAGGCCTGCTGGCATTTATGGCCCCGGGGATCGACGCTTATTGAAAGTGTTTAAAATGGCTAAGTTGCCTATTTGCCCAATTCTTGGGATGAATACAAAGAACTTGTATCACTTAATTCATGTTGAAGATTTGGTCGCGTTTATGGTGCACGCCGCGCAAGAATCTCAAACGCTGGGCGGCGTCTATATCTGCGGTAACGACAGCGATATTTCCTTTAAATCCATGGTTGAAATTATTGCCAGCCAGTTAGGTAAAAAAGCACGCTTCTTACGTTTACCGGTAACGCCTTTTTTCATACTTGGTGATCTTTGCGAAGCGATCTGTAAACCACTCAATATTGAGCCGCCAATCTATCGCCGGCGCGTGGCTTTCTTCACAAAAGATCGGTCTTTTAATACGTCGCGCATGCAAAACGAAGCAAAATTCACCTGCCAATACAGTAATGAAGAAGGGATCAGAGCCTTGTGCGATTGGTATCGTGAACAAGGCTGGCTCTAGACCCTAGAAACGGGCGCTATTTAGACTTGAGACTATCGATTTAGAATTCGACTCAGGCTTTCAGGCGTTATCCCAATGTAGGAGGCAATGTGTTGCTGAGGAATAAGATGCGACACGGCTTCGAACTTGTCTAAGAAGCGCTGATATCGCCCTTTGGCAGTGAGGTGCAAAAACTCCCATTCACGCTGATCTTTTTCAACAAAGTACGTTTCGGCAATACGCCGCGCCAGAATATTGGTGTCCAAGTTTAAATTAAACAAATCAATCCACTCTGGATGGCGCATTTCAATGATCTGTGTATCTACGACCGCTTCAATGAAAACCCGAGACGGGATTTTTTGTATCGCTTCAGCAAATGCAATCGCCGTGACGCCTTTGGTTTGAAAATATTTAGTGTGCTCCCTGCCCTTTTTATCCAAATAATATTGGCGGCAAATTCCGTCAATCACAAACCCGGCTTTGCCAGAGCAGTCCCCAGGCTTGAGAAAAAAATCACCTGCACGTAAATCGACTTTTTTGATACTGATTCCAGACTGCAGAATCAACTCTTCGGGAATTACGTGGAATTGGCTGATAAACGCAATAAGCTCTTTGTCAATCATTGGCGAATTGGGTATTTTAAGTAGAAAACGGGCAACTTATTTGATCATTGATACGAATGGCTCATTTGGCTTAGCGGGCAAATAAGTAGGGGCAAAATGGCTTTTTTGAGCCAAAAAGAGAATACCACTTAACATATGTTAATTACCTCAAAAACAGACTGAATTAGACTTCAGTTAATTGAGGAGCCTAGTCGTTAAGACCTTGCAAGCAGGCAAAAGGGCAACAGGCCTGGCGCTATCGGCGATGCAGCGGAGACAGAAGTGATGTTAGAAATCGGGGTTTGGCTTTTTTCTGCTAGAAAAGGTAGGAAAGTGAATTGGCTATTCGCTTTACTCATTTTATGGTGCTTGAATTCAACGGCAAATGCCCACAATCAAGTCGTTGTGGTTCCACTTGCTGGAGATGACGGCATTGATTTCCCTCCTCCTTCTCCCGTCGCAAAAATTGCACCGCAACAGAGTGACTATATTATCGCGGCTGACACGGTGATTGATCGGATTACTGACCTTGAGTGGCAGCGCGCCGACATTGGCGACAATGAAGACAGCACAAATTTTCAGGACGCGCACTCATATTGCAGTCTTCTAGAACTTGGTGGACACGATGATTGGAGGCTTCCAACCCTGAATGAATTGCTCTCAATTGCGAGCTTCGATTCAGTCAACCCCACCATCAATGAGGTGGCATTCACGGATACGAATCTTGGTTTGTATTGGAGTTCAACACTTGACAGTCGAACCTCTAATGGGGTTTACGCTTTGTCATTCACATTTGGGACCATAACATTGATTAGCAATGGTTCATCTTTCGTCTCCACGAGATGCGTTCGATGATCAAAATCGATGGATAATGTGCTTATTCCTTACTTGTGCAACCAAAACAAATGGAATAGAAAATGAAAAAGGCCAGTGTGTTTTTAGTGTTCACGATCGGTTTACTCGCGCAGCCAGTCCATGCTCAAGTTGATACTTGGAGCGTGGCAGACGATGGTTCTGTGATTGACGTTGCAACGGGGCTGAGCTGGCAACGAGATGTTGACGATGTCGATAGAAATTTCTTTCAAGCAACCTCTTTTTGCGAGAACTTAAGATTGGCAAATAGCTCAGAATGGCGCCTACCAAACGTCAAAGAACTCTCGTCAATAATAGACTTTAGACGACATAACCCCAGTATCGATACCACGACTTTTCGCACAAACAGTTCCACTCTGAGATTTTGGACATCGACCGTATTGGCTGATCAAATCGGCTTTGCCTATTTGGTCGATTTTGCCAATGGAACAAGTGATACGTCTGCGGTAACGAATCAGTTTAGAGCGCGCTGTGTTCGCTAGACTGATAGAAACTCTTTTACGACGCCATCTGTAAACCGACACTCAATCTAAACAACTCAACCCAAACCAGCACATACCGAGCCAGCGATTTATTTATAGGCTCCGAATTGCCTTTTCCTCTATAGAGCGCTCGCTTGATAGCTTCAGACTGCGCAAGGAAGCTGGCCTTTAATTCAAATACAGTCACCAGAAAGGTGGCCAAACGGCCGGTTGCTGTTCTTTAGCGCAAACTGATACGCTACGCGCGCAAAACCTCTACCCTGCCCATGTGTCGTCGAGGTTCTTGTGCCCTTGAGATGGCTCTCATCTATGAGCCTTTCAATTCACCGAATTATTGACCTCATCATTTTAAAAAGAGAAAACCGAATGGATCAATTTAGCCGTCTGCGCAAAACCGCGATTGCAACAGCCGCCGCTCAAGCTATCACCTTAAGTGTTTGTTCGCTAAGCCAGGCTGCCATCATTGTTGTTAATGAGGAGAAAGAGCTAACGCAAGGCTGCGACCTGCGCGAAGCTGTCGCGGCGATCAATTCAGGAGCCGACAATGCCAATTGTGAATTCGACACGACGACTGACCCCATTGGCACCAACGACACGATTGTCTTCGATAATTCGGTTGAGGATATTTCACTCAGCGACGGCGAAATCTTGATTGAGTCAGATGTGTCTATCAACCCACAAGGGCATGATATTCGCATTTCTAGTGACAATCAAAGCCGGGCCTTTTCGATTAATGCCGCGACCGTCTCGATTGAGAATGCTTCAATATCTGAAAATTCGAGCTCCAGCGGTGCCGGCGCTATTTCTATACAAATGGGGACTCTCACTTTAGAAGGCTGTGAACTTATTGAAAATACCGCCAGAGCTCGCGGAGGCGCAGTTTATGTATACCGGAGCACAGCAACTTTTAGAAATACTCATATTTCGGAAAATAAAAGCCAAAGTGATGGCGGCGCCATTCGAGGCAGATTCAGTACTATTAACATTGAAAATAGCCGTGTTGAAAACAACCGGATAGACAGCGCTATTGGTGACGGCGGCGCAATCAGCGTTGATGCCGTCACCCTAAATATTACGAGTAGCACGGTTTCAGGCAACACAACTGGCACCGGCATTGGTGATGGTGGCGGTATTTACGCCAGTGGTGGCAACAGCGGCGGATCTACTGTGACCATAAAGAACAGTCTTATCGCCGGAAATAGTGCAGCGTTTGAAGGCGGCGGAATAAAAAATTTTCGTAGCCGAATGTTTATCTCAAACAGTACGATTTCAGGGAACGAAACCTTCCGAAATGGTAGGGGCGGAGGTATCCAGACAGAGCGAGGAGACCTGTATCTAAACAGTTCAACCATATCAGATAACGAAAGCACCCAAGGCGGAGGAATTTATATTGATTTAAGCTCAGTAACTGTTACAAATAGCATCATAGTAGGCAATCGAGCGGGCCGAACTGCCGAATTCGATGGCAATTTCGCATCACTCGGGACAAATCTACTTGGCCATCGCGGGCTTACCTTAAGAGCGGCCTTTGGTTTCGGTTTTCAACCCGCTTCAAACGATATTATCGCCACCAGTGATGGCACGAACCCGGCCTCGACAAACTCGATCCTTGCACCCTTAGCGGATAACGGTGGAGACACCTTGACTCATGCACTGGTTAATCGAAGCCTTGCAGTCGACGCCGCTGACAGTACGTTGTGTGCGAGCGAGCCAATTAATAATCTCGACCAAAGAATGCAGCCTCGACCAGTTGGAGAACAGTGCGACATCGGCGCGTTTGAAGGGGAGCTCGACCCAGAAACCAGTTTTTTCGTGGTGCCCTTAGCCAATGGCAACAGCGTGATTTTCGAGCTTTAATGACTTGAATCGCGGTTTAAAACGTCTAGCTCCTTTGCTCTTTAGCCTAGTTTTTTAAACGGTAGCGACTCACTAAAAATCGAATTAGCCCTAGCGGTTTTCCATAATTTTGTTTTGGCACTGATTCGCTACGCAAGAGTCCGATCAACTGTTTGCAGCTCAAATCTTCATTCTTATTACTGCGAGCCAGGTCTACGTCAAGGCGCACCCCGAAACTGCCTACCCGGGCTAATTCTCCAGAAATTGGCAACGGATCACTTCCGTTTAAAATGGTGAGCGGTGACTGCCTAAAGTGGCTTACCCACACCCACCACCATGGTCGCCCTCCGTTGTCTCCCAAATGAAATAATGAGCCTTTGGTTCGAAGTAAGTTGCTTAGAATTTTGGAACGGCCAAACAACCACTTACCGACCCCCCAAGGAGAAATAACCAAATAGTCTTTTGAGTATTTATCGACAATTTTGATAGCCGCGTCACCATCTGGATCATTTTCAGATAGACCAAGCACCAAGAACTCCAATCGTTCTTTGCTGTTTAATTGGCGGGCAGGCAGTAAATTTAATTCAACGCCAGTAGCTTTATTCTTGGCAATAATCGAGCCCTGCAGAGGTTTCTTATTTAAAACCCAAGAACCAAAATCAATGGAACTGAAATAGTGAGGAGCCACCGCTTTATTTAAATTTACCCAAGTTTTATCTACCTGGCCATCCGTGAAGAACAACACAAAATGGTCTTTGGCCGACCCTTGTTTTAAAAAATTGGTTGCTGCGTAGTCGAATAGTTCTGCGATTTTTGAAAAATCGTAGCAGTGCACGTGAGTATCACAAAAAATAGCCATAGAACATAAAACCGCAGAGGCTGTGTCGCTTAATTTGTTATTGTATGCCTTAGCAAAAGGCTAGAAAAGGACGGCGTGTTTACTTGCAAGCGTTTTGATGCCCTGACTAGCTGGTTTGTTTGCATAAAAGCGATGATTTACGTGGTATCGGCGGCCATGGTTCTGAGAACTTACCTTGTTTGGCTCTGTCGTAAGCGCCCTTTTCTTCTTCGGGCAGAGAGTCATCTAACTCATCGATACGCAAGCCTTTATGCGCATACACCACTTGACCAGCCGCCGCCAAGCCTCGTAAGCGCGCCGCCATCGATTTCTTTTTGTGAACCTGATGCGGTTGAAAGTGATCGAAGTCTCTCGGTGACAGTGTTAAATCCGACACTAAGGCTCCATCTAAATGAGCGGCATCTATGAGTGATTGACCCTTAGCGGTGCGACCAATGACGCCGTTAAAGCCTTCATCTTCTCCAACTGGATTGGCGTTTGGCCAAATGTCGGCGGCAGCTAAATCGGCCGCTTCACCATTTGGATCGGGGCAAAGCTTACAACGGCTTTGAATACGCCAGCCCGATTCGTCCGCCCACATTTCTTGATACGTTTTCTCAAAATGCTGCCCGCTTTTGGTTTCTATCCGGGTAGGCCCCGGGTTGCCATGACCTCTATATCGAAACAGAGATAGCTCATCTTCTTCAAGACCGTATTCGTCTAATACCGCTTCGCTTTTGCCTAAATCGGATGCTCCTCCACAGACCATCACCAAGACGGCAACGAGATTTTTATCTAGCCGCTTATCGTTTTTGGCGCGAGCTCGAATGGCATTGGCATCGCAAGGTTTGGCAATCAGTGCGAAAGGCTTGTCGAGTTGTAGAGCGGCTTCTAAGCCGGCAAGTGTGTCGGACGGGCCATAACGCGACGCGGTGTTTTTGAGTACTTGTTCTGGCGTTCTTGATAAGACATATCGGCTTCGCATTGGCTTGGCAGGATCTGCGCCGCAGTGCAGTACAAAGTCAGCTCGGCCCGATGACAAGAGCCACATTCCCAACGCCGTTAACACGCCACCAGTCGCCGCCTTAAAGCGCACGTCTGGGTCGCCAGCCCATGTTCGAGTCATACTGGTGTAAGCACCCCATATACTGTCATGCAGTGCTGCACCATCGTTCTCGGCGATCACTAAGGCGCCAGGGCAGGCTGACAAAATCTCAGTGTCTTTGGAAATATCATCACTCAATGGGAACGGCCTTAGCGCCCCATTTTCGGTTATCTGCATAGAATAAACTTCAGGCGCAATGGCTTGGCATAGGCCGCATCCTATACAAAGGCCAGAGCTAACAACTTCGTTAATTGATTTCGGATTTCTTGGTGAATGTTGCGTTTTGCTCATAACGGTTTCGATAAAGAAGAACTTGTTTCCTATTCGAGTAATCCTAGTGGCACGACTCCGTTGACACGAACAGGCTCAGTTGATGCGCGAGTTTGGAAACTCAAACACGCGTATCTGATCGAGTAGACTTTGAAATTTAGTCACGTTCATAAAGGTGGTAGACAAACAAACCTGCTGATTGCCTTGCCTGACTAGAATTGTTTTAAAGGGAAACGTAATGACTGCACGCTTTATATTAAACGGCTTCGTTAGATTAATTATTTCTTGTTTTTGAGTCATACCAAAATTACTTGGTCCCGTAAGCTTATTTGATTTTAATTCGATGTGATCGCACGTATTGTTCAATATCGAAAGCCCGAAATAAACCACATAAGCCATGATGACAATGACGGTTATCAGATCAATACTCAGCTTTACACTTTGGAAGTCACTCGAAGAGCGCGCAATCCGAGGCTCATTAAAGTTTGAACCAGTGAATAAATCACTGATACCCGCAACGACGACCACAAGAATTGTTGTTAATAGTAGCCAATATAAACACAGTTTGGGAGAGTGTAAATTTAACTGTGTATCTGCGTTAGTTTGATCCTCAAGCGTAGTCAGCCAGACGATCTTCGAATTCGATCATAAAGCGATTTAGCGCAGCCTTCCAGTTTCGGATCGGCATGGTCCATTTTTTCGAGGCTTGCTGAATCGCCAGGTAAACCACTTTCTTTGCGGCATCGTCACTGGGAAAGAGCTTACGTTTCTTAATGGCTTTACGAATAACGCTGTTCAATGATTCGATAGCATTGGTTGTGTAAATCGCCCGACGGATATCTTCGGGATATCTAAACAGCGTGTTCAGGTTTTCCCAATGAGAACGCCATGAGCGACTGATTTGAGGGTACTTGGCATCCCAACGTTCAGTAAATCGGTCTAAAGCAAGCAGGCCTTCCTCTTCCGTCGCTGATTGGTAAATCTGTTTGAGATCAGCCGTTACCGCTTTGTAGTCTTTCCAAGGTACGTACTTAATCGAGTTGCGTACCATATGCACGATACACAGCTGTATTTGGGTCTCAGGGAAGACATTATTGATTGCATCAGGAAAGCCCTTCAAGCCGTCTACGCAGGCGATTAGAATGTCTTTGACGCCACGATTCTGCAATTCAGTCAATACGCCCAGCCAGAACTTGGCACCCTCGTTCTGTGACATCCACAAACCCAGAAGTTCCTTATGGCCGTCCATGTTGACGCCCAGAGCCAGATAAATCGCTTTGTTAATGACGCGCTTGTCCTGACGAATCTTGACCACAATGCAGTCTAGGTAAACGATTGGATAAATCTCATCAAGTGGCCGAGATTGCCATTCAATCACATCTTCAAACACCGCGTCGGTGACACGAGACACCAAAGTTGGTGAGATGTCGGTGCCATAAAAATCCTCAAGTGTCTCAACGATCTCACGCGTGCTTGAGCCTTGTGCATAAAGGAACAGAATGCGTGAATCGAGGGTTGGAACTCTTGTTTGGCGTTTGCCGATAATCTGCGGATCAAAGGTACCTTCGCGGTCACGAGGTGTTTGGATATCGAGCGCGCCATCTTCCGTTTGAACCCTTTTACTGATGTGGCCATTGCGAGCATTGGAATCGATTCTAGGCTGGTGTTTCTCGTAGCCCAGGTGATCATCTAACTCCGCGTTGAGAGACTTCTCGAAGAAGCGTTTATGCAGTAACTTAGTGGCCTCGACTACTTCATCCTGACTATCGAGACTGTTGAGTAATTGCTCAATTTGAGCTGTGATGGTTTTATTGGTCATGGTATCTACCTTAACAGTTAAGTTAGGCAGATACACAGTTCAGGTTACAGTCTCTGGGATCACGCATTCGCTTAAACCACAATTACACAAGGCCATTTGTTTTTGGAACAACCGCGCCATGCTGATTCTACTAACTATTTCATCAGCAAATAAAATATATCCATTCAGCGTCATACTTCGGCAAATAAAGCATATCCATCCAGCGTCATCCTTTAACAAACAAAACATATCCATCCAGCGTCATCCT
>CALAKU010000055.1 GCA_937922925.1 uncultured Arenicella sp.
GTGTTGCACCACGCGATTGCAAAAGACATAGCCAATCACTAACCGGCGCTGAGTATGCTGAACTATGCCTGATGCGAGATCAGCCTATCGTCAAAGACAATCGGCGCAATCAAGGCCTTGCTCTTACCCGCGGCCTCGCTCTTACCCTCGACCTTACTTGCCTCGCGCAACAACAATATAACCATGCGCGAAAACACAAACAAAAAAACTCAACCGATAAGCCGGGTTCTGTCGTGGACAGTCATTCATCTAGGGCATGCATCGCTACATGCCTCAAGCAACCTACCCGTGTTCAACGCGGGCCGCGCCATATGAACACCTATTTGGTTTTGCTCCGAGTGGGGTTTACCTCGCCGCCGATGTTGCCACCGACGCGGTGCGCTCTTACCGCACCATTTCACCCTTACCCGGTAAAAAACCGGGCGGTTTACTTTCTGTTGCACTGGCCGTCGGCTCACGCCGCCCAGATGTTATCTGGCACCCTGCCCTGCGGAGCCCGGACTTTCCTCTCCCTAGTAACTAGGCAGCGACTGTCTGGTTGAGTTTGATCGCGAGTCTACTTGATCTTGGCGTTTACGCAAAGCGACTTGCTGCATCGACCACCAACATCATGTCGGCATGGACTTGATCAACCACGCTTTGAAGTTCGAGTTCTAGCCTCTCACGTTCAATGTTAATTGGGTCGCCAAAGACAACATTGATGGAAGAAAAGGGCTTGGGGAAGGTTTGCCTATCCCAACTATTGAGTTCCCAAGCTCGACTTGCCTTGATGTGCACCGGGATAATCGGAGCTTGGCATGCGGCTGCAAACCAAAGAGCTCCATGTTGAAATTGATATCGGGGGCCACGCGGGCCATCGGGAGTAATCGCCAAGGGTAAGCCCGCTCGTAACACGCGCAAACCTGCCTTTACGGCCTTACCCGCCCCACGAGACGTTGAACCGCGAATGGTTTTGATACCCATTAAATTCGCAAATCGAGAAACGTATTCACCATCGCGGCTCTCACTAACAACAACTGTTACGGGGCTATTTCGCATAACCCAACCCGCCATGGTTGAACAATCATGCCAGAGGCAACTCACAAACGGTTTCTTCTCGTTTAGGTATTCGCGATAGGCGTGATCGTTGACGTAACGAATGCGACAGGTCAACACGATCAAAGAGCCAAGCCATTTGATCAATAAGGGCACAATAAAAACTTTAAATGAGGATTTCACCGCAATTCATTCCAAGTGATTCAGGCGCGATAATAGCCGAGAAACAAAGGAAAAATGCGCTTTTTTACTGGCAAACAAAGCACTTTGGGGTATCCTTGCGTCCGAAATTAAGTGCACTTTTTAGGAGCTCGATGTGAGTAATCAATCTTCGGTCGGTGACCGCTTGATCCAGCTTATTGCTGACAATACCAAACTTTCAGCCGACGACGTCAGTCTCGATCTAAACCTGGAAAACAGCGGCCTGGACTCGTTCGCACGCATAGAGCTGATCTTAGTTATCGAAGAAGCCTTTGACATTGAAATGAGCGACAGCGAGTCGGCCAACATTGCGACGGTAGCCGATATCGTTAACTTGATTGAATCCAAAGTCAGTTAGGCAGGCTCGTTATGGCTAGATCGACGTTGCTGGAGGTGATGGGCCGTCACGTCCAAGCCAATCATGATACCGCCCTGCAATGCTGGGATGGACAAAACAAAGAGTACATCCCGGTCAGTTATAGCCTATTAAGCCAACGCGCTTTTTATTTTGGCGAGCGCTTAGTAAATACGACCAAAGCCGATCAGATTCAAGGCCAAGTGATTATGATCGCTTGCCATTCGCCGTACGCAACCTTGGTAGCTTTCTATGGCGCTATCTCAGTCGGCGCCATTCCGATGATCTTCCCCATGCCGCTCTCGCTAGGCTCCCACGAAGCCTTGACTGAACGCATAAAACATTGGGGCTTTGCTTTTGGCACGCCAGCCATGCTAGTGCTCGAAGAGGGTTTAAACGAGAAATTTCACAGCGAGATTCCACAAGACATTGAGGTCATCCGCTTGAGTGATGATCCTGCGGCATCAACCGAGACACGCAGCAAATCGGCCAATGATCATCAGCCAAAATCCGATGATATTGCGTTTTTTCAAACCACCAGCTCGTCTACCGGCGACCACAAAGCAGTTTCGATTTCTCATAGCAATATTATCTCGAATATCACAGGCATTCGTCTGGCGGTAGACATGGCCGACGATGAACGCATGGCCAGTTGGCTGCCTCTGTTTCATGACATGGGTTTGGTCGGCGCCGTGCTGTTCAGTTTTTGCAATAACTACTCTTTGTTTATCACTACGCCAACCCAGTTTGTTAAACGCCCATCACTGTGGTTGAAAACCATGCACGAGCAACAGTGCACTATCGCGACGGCACCCAACTTTGGCTTTGATTACTGCTCACGTTTGATCTCAGAAAAAGATCGCGACGCCATGGACTTGTCGCATGTTAAACATTTGTTTATCGGTGCCGAGCCAATTCGGGTTTCGACCATTCAATCGTTTCTCAATAAGTTTTCAAGCTGCGGCATTGATGCACAAGTCATTCGCCCCGCCTATGGCTTGGCCGAATCAACGATTATTACCAGCATTTCCTCTCACAAAAAACCATCTGATTTTATTTGTGTGGAAGCCGACTCAATCGCCATCGGCGAATCAATCCGCATCGTCGACACCTTAGCGTTTAGCGACGCCGATTTGAGTCGCTACGACCCCAGCAAAAGTGTTGCTGTTTGCACCGCCGGCAAAGCCATTGACGATATGCGCATCGACATTGTCGACGAAGATGGAAACAAAATCGATGCGCCCGGCATCACCGGAGAAATCGCCATTCAAGGCGGCTCGGTAGCCATGGGCTATGTGTGGGGCGGCGAGCAATTGGTTGAAGAATTCCCTGATCAATATGTGCGCACCGGCGATATTGGGGTTATCCATAATGACGAGCTCTACATATTAGAACGTATTAAAAATATCGTTATTCGAAATGGCGAGAACTATTTAGTGAGCGCGTTGGAAGAACAGCTCGCTGAGCTTCTTGGCATTTCACATGAACACATCGCCGTGTTTGAATCTGATATCCACGACCCCAGTAGTGACATCGTTGTATTGGTAGAGCGTCATGCTCCTATCGACGAAGACCAAATTAATCAACTATTGGTGGCAATGCCCAAAGAGGCTTTCCCGATCAACCAAATTCTTCTATCCCGAGCGCGCGAAATTCCGCGCACCACCAGTGGTAAGAAACGGCATTTTTATTGCCGCAAACTTTACCAAAGTGGCGATATGAAGTTTCAACAAGCCATCGAAGTGAGCCCGCAACGAATTATGCAAGCCCAAGCCTTGGTGAACGAGTCTTAGCTCGCCACTCATCAATGCACTTGCCACCGGACTTAATGACGCGATAAAACCAACATGTTAGCCAAACATTTATCGTCATTTTGGCAACCCAAGTATTGGCCAACTTGGATTGGACTGTTTCTTTTTCGATTGCTCAGTTTTTTGCCTTTGCCGGTGTTGGCATCTATCGGCTATGTACTCGGCATGATTGCCTATATTCTGCCATTTGGCCGACGCAAGGTTGCGCTAAAAAATATTGCCGCGTGTTTCCCTGAAAAATCGCTGAGCGAACAAAAACAGATCAACTTTAAGCATTATTGTTATCTTGGTCAGTCGGTGATGATAACCACCATGAATTGGTGGATCAGTGAATCTCGATTTGATCGCTTAGTTACCATCGAAGGGCGAGAGCACTACGATAGAGCACTGGCCGACGGTAAGAACATCATATTATTAACGCCGCATTTTATGGCGATCGAAGTGTCTGGCTTGGCACTTCAGCGCGAGCGGCCAATGATTGGCGTGTATCAGTATATGAAAAACACGCTAATGGATACGATCGCCAAAGAGGGCCGTACGCGCTTCGTAGAAAACGGATTTATGTTTGAGCGCAAAGAACCATTAAGAACCTTGTTACGGCAAATTCGTAAAGGCCATCCAATGGCGTATTCGCCCGACCAAGACGCTGGCCGCAAAGGCGTATTTGTGCCCTTTTTTCATCCGCTGGCGTCCACTACTCCGGCACTGGCCAAGTTCATTCAGACCACCCATGCCGTGGTTATTCCTTGCATGCCATTAATGAAATCGTGGGGGCGCGGCTATCGCGTGATCCTAGGCGAGGTTCAAGACGATCTGAATACGGGCGATGAGCTAGTAGATACTGCGGCCATGAATCGAGTCATCGCCGATATGGTTCGCAATGCTCCAGAACAATATTTATGGGTTCACAAACGCTTTAAGACTCGCCCTGAGGGCGAGCCGCCGTTCTACTCTTAGAGATGATTTGTAAATCGCTCTTTCTAAACGAATCATTCTTCGAGGACATTGCTAAAAAGATATTTCAGAGCAGCGATGTATCTCTTACCAAACTTTCGGTTTATCGATTCGTCGCAAGGTCAAACGATACAAAGCCAACCCGCCGACTTCGTACATATAAGCGCAGAGGCGTAAGTATTTTTCGAATCGGGCGACTTCTTCTTCGCCCTTTTCTGCAACACAGGCGTCACGATTGGCTTTGATATTGTCGTACCACGCCCGCAAGGTTAAGCGATAGTGCTCAGCGTGGTTGTAAACTAAATCGACATGAAACAAATGCTCGCAGCCTTTGCATATCTCAGCAAGAAACGGTGTGTCGGTTTCAGGGAAAATTTCCGTCGCCAAAAATTCATCGAAGCTGCTAGGCAAGGCATTGTCATAACCCACGGTTTGCAGAGACAAACAACCACCGTCATTTAGCCAGCCATGGCACTTCTTGAAAAACTCCCGATAGACTTCAACCTTTTCGTCGGAAGACATCCCAAGCTTGGTAAAGTGCTCAAACGCGCCAATTGAGATGATTGAATCATAATTCTCTTCTGGCTGATGGTCTTTCCAGCTTTCAAGTCGAGCCTCAATACTGGGATGATTCAGACCATTGATCCAATTAACTTGGCTGTCGCTCAAGGTCAAGCCGGTGATACTGGGTACCTTGTAGTTATCCGCCAACGGAAAAAGGACACTGCCCCAGCCACAGCCAATATCCAAAACCCGTTCGGCTTTATTGGCACGAGATTGCTCAATGTGATGACGAATCTTCGCCCGCTGAGCCTGATCCAAAGTTTGCTCAGGATCGTCTAAATCCCAAAGCGCTGAGGAATACGCCATGGAGTCGCCTAGCCAAAGCGCGAAATAATCATTGCCGGTTCCGTAGTGATATTCGATCGCATCGGCCGACGCGCCGTACTCTGAAGAAGGTTTGCTCATAGGTCTAATTCTTTTTGTCTTTCACGTGTTTGATTTTAACATTAGCGACTTCGATTCGCATGTTCACGGGCCTCGTCAACAGCAGCTGCGAGCGAGCTATGGCCTTTGTCGGCTACTTTGCTCTGCAAACCTGTAACGATGTCATTAACCAGACCCGGCCCCTGATAAATAAATTGCGTATAAACTTGCAAATAATCAGCGCCAGCCACCAGTTTTTCCCAAGCGTCGTCAGCGGTTTTTATGCCACCAACGCCAATAATTTGTACCTTGCCCTGCAGCAAATCATAAAATTTTCGAATGCAATCGGTTGACGCTTGCTTAAGCGGCGCGCCAGACAAACCACCAACTTCCTCACTCAAGTCGCTCTTAAGTGATTCTGGCCGAGCTATGGTGGTATTGGTTGCGATCAGGGCATCAAATTGATGCGAGATGACCAATTCAGCAATCGATTCAATCTCGTCGTCAGCCAAATCAGGTGCCACTTTCAAAGCGATGGGCACCGCGCGTTTATGTACTTTTTGACACTTGGCTTGCGCGGTTTTGATCTTAAGCAGCAAGTCGTCAAGATAACTTTCGTTTTGCAAGTCGCGCAATGACTTGGTGTTAGGCGACGAAATATTGACGGTGATGTAATCTGCCTTGGCGTAGACGCGCTGTAGAGCCGACACATAATCCACATGAGCTTGATCGATTGGCGTAGACGCATTTTTGCCGATATTGATGCCCGCAATGCCGGTCTGTTCAGTACGCCGAATATTCTCTAAAAAAGCCTCCACCCCTCCTGAGTTAAAGCCCAAGCGATTGATCATGCCCTCGTCTTCAAGCAATCGGAAAATACGAGGTTTGTCATTACCCGGCTGCGGCTGCGGCGTTACCGTGCCCATTTCAACGCCACTAAAGCCAATCGCTGAAAAAGCGGGGAAGGCGCGCGCGTCTTTGTCTAAGCCCGCCGCAAGCCCGACTGGGTTTTTAAAATCTAGGCCCATGCAAGTGACCGGCAGATCTGGTACGCATCGGCCATAAATGTTGTTCATTTGCTGAGTCAGAAATGGCACTTTTGAAATGCGTTCCAAATTAGCCATGGTCAAATCGTGGGCGCGCTCGGCGTCGAGGCGAAACAACATTGGGCGAACAAAAGAATACATGAGTTTATGCGGCGGAATCAGCATCGGCGGATGATACCACTAATCGGTGTTTTGTAAGCGCCATGCAGCCTGATATAAGCCGCCTTTTTCAAGCAATGATTGATGATTTCCTTGCTCAGCGATTCTCCCTTGATCAAGGACCAATATTTGATCAGCATCGACAATCGTCGACAAGCGATGGGCGATAACGATCAAAGTACACTGGCCGCGCACCTCGTCCATGGCTCTGAGTATTTCACGTTCTGAGCGGCTATCTAACGACGAAGTGGCTTCGTCAAAAATCATGATTTTCGGGTTTTTCAGCAAGGCTCGCGCAATTGCCACGCGTTGCTTTTCGCCACCTGATAGCTTTAGACCTCGCTCGCCAACGCGAGTTTGCTCTCGCTCTGGTAGGCTGGAAATAAACTCGTCCAGATAAGCCATGCGAATTACTCGCCACACCTCATCATCGGACGCAGCCACCTTGCCGTAGTGGATATTGTCCCAGATGCTGGAGTTGAATAGCACGGCATCCTGCGGTACCACACTGATCACCGAGCGCAAACTGGCCTGGCTGACCGAGGCGATATCTTGCATATCAATTGCAACCGACCCAGTGCTGACATCGTAAAAGCGCATTAAGAGTTTTAATATCGTCGACTTACCTGAACCACTGCTGCCGACGATGGCGACTTTTTGTTTTGCCTCGGCAATAAATGAAACGTCTTGCAAAATAGGCCGCTCTGCATGGTAATAAAAACTCACTTGTTTGAACTCAACCTTACCCTGATCGGCGGCCAATTGACGGGCATCAGCTCTATCTGAAACCCTTGGTCGCACCTTAAGTAAGGCAAACATCGCATCAATATTTGCCATCGACCCTTTCATCTCTCGGTACACGAAACCCAAAAAATTGAGTGGCATGAAAATTTGCATCATCAAGGCATTAATCAGTACAAAATCACCAATGGTCATTTCACCCGTACTGACCCGAGTCGCCGCGAGAATCATTGCGGCCGTTGCCGCCGCTGCAATAATCAGCGCTTGCCCGGCATTCAAGGCAAAGAGCGTCAGTCGATTGCGACGTCGTGCAGACTCCCAAATGGCCAAATCTTCGTCATACCGCTGGGCCTCAAAGGCCTCGTTATTAAAGTACTTAACCGTTTCAAAGTTCAATAAACTATCTACCGCGCGCGTACTGCTTTGTGACTCCGCTTGATTCATTTCACGAATGGTATTGGTGCGCCATTCTGTCGCCACCACCGAAAAACCCACATAAGCCAGTACCGCAACAATCACCACCACCGCAAACCAAACCGAGTATTGCCAGAACAACAAAACGGCGATTAGGCCGATTTCAAGGAATGTGGGCACGATATTAAACACCATAAATCGCATCAAAAAGCTGATGCCATTAACGCCCCGCTCAATGTCTCGGGAGACACCGCCGGTGCGGCGTTCAAGATGAAATGCCAAATCCAGAGCATGCAAATGAGTAAAGACACGATGCCCAATGCGTCTCATGGCGCGTTCGGTGACTCGCCCAAACAGCGTATCGCGCAATTCTCCGAAAAGCACATTCGCGAATCGAATGGCGCCATAGGCCACCAATAGCGCTAAAGGCACGACGATAATCGGGTTCTTAGCATTGAGATCATCAACGATGTATTTGAGAACGTATGGCATGCCAATACTGGCCACTTTCGCGGCCACTAAACACCCCAAGGCCAAGATAATTCGAAGCCGATATTCACTGAAATATGGCAACAATTGGCGCAATGTCTGCCAGCTTGCTTGATAGTCCTTGTGCTCTACTCCCCCGCGTCGCCCTGCTCCTCTCATACTAATTGGCTCACAAAATTCTCTCTTATCTAGCTCTTAGCTCGAGCTTAAGGGTTGGATGCATGATATTGCTGTATTTCTTTGATCAAGGTGTCGAGAGTCGTCTCACGAAAGCGGTATGGAACCTTACGATTAAACATAAAGACAAAACGATATTGAACTCGTGGCTGCGTATTTTTAAATTCGATGAAACCCGCATAACTGCGCACTCCATCTAGGGTTCCCGTTTTGGCGTGAACAATCACATTGCGATCGGCGTGCTTAACTTTTTCTAACAGGGCCATATTCGGTTCTAAAGCTCTTAACACATCGTCAATCTGCCTTGCGCTAAGGCGATTCTTTCTGGACAAGCCAGCGCCCTCTTCGATTGAAAAGCTCGCCCACTCAAAATGCGATTTCAGTGCTGTTTCCGCCCATTGTTGGGCGGCCATAAAATTCGTCTGACTGCGCCCAGGTTGTTCCGCGAGGTTGAGAAACACCTGATTGGCAATAAAATTATTTGAATACAATAAGGCGCCAGCCAAGACCTTATCGAGCAGGTTTTGATTGGAATGCCGATAAAGCGGTTTTACGTCGCCCGCAAAAGACTGATTAATCTCTATATCTAACTCGCCTAAACCAAGCTTGGCCGCTAGTAATTCAGCAAAATACCGTTGGGCATTGTTACTCGTCTCTAGGTTTATGCGCTCTTTGTTTAAACGCATTCGACTGGACAGGCTACGCGCCAAAGGCGTAATCGGGGTCTGCGCTTCGGCACTTAAAACTTTGCCCGATAGCTTTTGCAGATACACCGTATTAAAGTTGGCAGAGACTGCCGACAATGGAGCATTGTAGGGGTCACTTACTGAAGTTCGGCCCGGTGCGGCTTCGATGGCAAACCACGAGGCGTCGACTTTAATATTGTTGATCGCTCCACAAAGCTGAGGCTTGAGCCTGGCCGCCAATCGATCCAACTCTTCTGAGGTTAACATCGGATCACCATAGCCTCTGACCCATAGCGTATTACCTACGTGATAAAAGTCCGTATGAAAGCGATGACTCAAACCCCACTTTTGTATCGCTAAATAACTGGTCGCCAATTTACTTAGGGACGCCGGCACCAAGGGCAAATCAGGCTGCCATTTGAGCAGTTGCCTTTCACTGCTCGCTTCGTTCGCCCTCGCATCAAAGCGAGTGACCAAGATGGCATCGCGGCTAGAGAGCTTGATGCTGTTTAAAAATGTTGGCTTTGGTGATAGAACGGGCTCAGCTTGAGCCTCGACAGCAAGCATTGATTGAGACAACACCTCAGACAACGAAAGTGTCGCCAAAAATAGTATAACCAAGCGTCGACTCAAAACACGATAGCCTATATTGATAAAGGGTTTAGAAACCATATTTCATGCAATTTTACGTGATTAAAAGTCCGCACGGTTTTCGACTAACATTAACTTTGGTCTTTCAAAGAGATAGCCAAGTCATACAGCGCATTCTTACGTCGCCCAGTAAGCTTGGCAGCGATGGTCGCCGCTTGTTTGGCGGGTAATTCGGCCAGCAGAATTCGCAGAGTCTGTTCGACATCGGCATCATTGGTTTTTGGCTTATCAACGCCTTTGATCAGCACCACAAACTCGCCTTTTTGTTGATCAGCATCCGCTTCAATAGTAGTCAAAACGTCACTCGCTGGGCCTGATAAAACAGTTTCAAAGCGCTTAGTTAATTCACGAGCGACAACAACAACTCGATCGGTTCCGAGCACTTCGACAATATCTCTAAGGCTGGCTTTAATGCGATGCGACGACTCCAAAACAATGCTTGTGCGCGATTCACTTAAATAGTGCGTCAGAGCTGTGCGTCTGGCGGCGGATTTATTGGGTAAAAACCCGTCGTAGATAAATGCGTCGCTCGGCAATCCTGCAATAGAGAGCGCCGCGATAATTGAACTTGGCCCGGGTACCGACAAAATAGTGTGGTCCATCTCTCGTAAGCGGCTCACCATTACATAACCAGGGTCGCTAATCAGCGGCGTACCCGCATCACTCACCAACGCCAAACTTTGGCCGCTCTCTAACTGCCGCGCCACCCAGTCTACCAGCTGGCTTTCATTGTGCTCATGACAAGACTTTAAGGCCGTATTAATGCCGTAGTGAGCCAACAATCGTTTAGTATGACGTGTGTCTTCGGCCAGAATAAGGTCGACTCGCTGAAGCACATCCAGTGCCCGGCCGCTGATGTCGCCTAGATTACCGATAGGCGTTGCGACAATGTATAAAGCGGTTAACTCTAACTGTGATGTTTTGCCTGTTGAGCTATTCACTGGCTATACTCCGCCATGGGTAACGACCAAATAGAATAGTCGGAAACAAACAACAATGCATGCACTATTACGCTGTCATACACATTCTCGCAATAAGCGTCATGGCTTACTCGCTGCTCTATTTGCAATGCTGTTGAGCGCATGCGCCAGCACGCCAGAACGCGTACCTGCAGATGTCTCCACGATTGATCTTAGCACCAGCAAGTCAGACACCGCGCAAGACGTCGATGAGAGCTATGGAGGATCTATCCAGCCCACGATACACGCCCAAGAGCTGGATCGTGCTCGTTTTTATAGCTCACAAGCGCAAAGAGCCGAAGAGCCTTCGACCCGAATCGACGCCATACTCAGTGCCGCCGAATATTACATACAAGCCCAAGACTTTTCCTCAGCTGAAGAGCAACTCACACTGATCTCTGGTCAACCTCTTATTCAAACCCAGTCTGATCGTGCCACTGTTATTCGCGCGTACATTGCCTATGATCGCAATCAATTACGCGATACCTTGGCGTTACTACGCCCCTTATGGCAGCGGCGCAGCGAATTACCCGATACTAGCCAAGCAAACGACAAAATAAGCTCTGCACAACTACCTCGCTTTGCGGCACTAAGCACCCAGCAAGTGGATGCTCTATTGCTTGGCTCTTTGGCCTATCAAAAGGCTGGTGATTTTGATTCGGCCGTTGCCGCACTGATTCAACGAGAGCGCGGTCTGGTAGGCGCTTCGCGTGCCGAGACCACGCGTTATATCTGGCAAGTTATTAATCGACTAGACCAAGACCAACGACACGCCATTATCAACACCTCTACAGACCCTTTGGTTCGCAATCGAATTGAACAAAGCCTTGGCTCTCAAACCGGCGAGGCTGAACTTAAGGTACCGGAGTTCAATGAATGGCGAGACTGGCAAAGCGATTCTCTGAGCAATCAAAACCAAGAAATTTCAGCCACGTGGTCGACAGATTCGCCTCAGCAAATTGCGGTGTTATTACCCATGACGTCGCGCTTTAAAAAAGCCGCGCAAGCGATCAAAGAAGGAATGGAGTACGAGCACAAACAAAACCAAAGTTCCTTTCAGCCAAACTTGCAGTTTTACGACATCGGCGACGATCCATTTAGCGTGGCCCAATATTACAATGCCGCGATTAACAATGGGGCCGATTTTGTAATTGGCCCATTAGGGCGAGACTACGCCAATCAACTAGCTGCGTACAGTGAGCTTGGTCGCGTTGCGACAGTATTGCTCGGTGGTGACCAAGCTTTGCGCTCAAATGTGAGCCGATTCATTATTAGCCCCGAACAAGAAGGACTACAAATCGCTGAGCAAGCTTGGCGAAATGGCCACTTGAGTGCCGCCGTCATTAAAACCGACAGTCGCACCAGCCGGCGCACCGTAGAGGCATTCAAAAAACGCTGGCTTGATCTTGGTGGGAAACTGGCTCAGGAAATCACCTATTCAGATTCGCAGTTTGATCATTCGGTTGAACTCAAACAAATGTTTGCGATCAATGAAAGTCAATATCGATTAAGCCGACTAAGCTCGGTGTTGGATTTTAAACCTAAATTTGCAGCCTATCAGCGCGCCGACATCGACTTTATCTTTATGTACGCCAATGTCGAGGCGGCACGCTTATTGCGGCCACAGATTAATTTCTTTAGTGGCTCCAAGGTTCCGGTCTATGCACCCGCCAAGATTTACAACGGTGTTTCTGATCCGGTCAACAATATGGATTTAAATCGAACTCGATTCCCCATCATGCCTTGGGTTTATCGCTCAGGCCAAGTTTCGCCTTACGCTGGGCAACTTAATAACTTATTTGCCCTAGGCAGCGACGCCTATAATTTAGCGGCACAATACCAACAGCTCCGCGCGAATGATCAACTCGGATTTAATGGCCGAACTGGGCGGGTCTCGGTCACGCCGTCAGGCATGGTGTCGAGTAAACAGTTATGGGCACTATTTAAACAAGGCGAGGCCGTAGTAGACGAGAGATTGATAGAAGGTCGAGAGCTTGACATTCGCCCCGTGGGAGTGCCAAATAGTCGGCGTTTCATTAACCAAGGACGAAACAGTGAAAATGACTACAACCAGCAAACCTGGGATGCTGAAAAAGCGGCTCGGCGAACTCCTCAGCGCAGCAGCGACTCAAGCGAAAACTAAGACCAAAACAAAAACGAAAACTAGCGCAACTAGCCAAGAAAAAACTAAGTCACCTAACTTGGCGCGAGCGAAAGTAGCCAAGCCACGCACAACAAAGCGTAAAACGGGCGACGACGCCGAAGAGATAGCCGCCGACTTTCTTTGCGCACAAGGCTTCACGCTAATCGAACGGAATTTTTTTTGTCGCTGCGGCGAGCTTGATCTAATTATGCTGGATAATCGCGGTGCATCTAAGGTGCTTGTTTTTGTTGAAGTGCGTTATCGTCGACACAGCGATTTTGGCGGTGGCCTAGAGAGCATCACTCCGCACAAGCAAGCGAAACTGCGACGTACCGCGCAACTGTATTTACTCAAGCATCGACAAAAAAACCCAAGCTGTCGATTTGACGTGATTTGCATCAGCGACAAACTTCAGGCGCCTAAAATAGAATGGCTCGAAAATGCCTTTTAGTTATTTTCAATTAATAGGCTTTATCAATACGCTAATTCTTGATCGACAAATTCAGGTAAAAAAAGATGGGTAAATCCGCTGGCCACGCGTTTTAATGACAAAAAAGTTAGCTGCTTGAATTACACTGTCTATGTAGATGACAATAAGGCCATGATTAAGGCGAGATAAACGCTCGCCCAGGGCTATAGACAAGCAATCGCTTACGACGATTGGCAATCAATCTAAGGTGACTTTATGCAAATGATTCGCTCCTTGAAGGCAACACAAACTTTTGTTCAAACACAAAAGCAAAACCTCGCCGCATTAAAAGCTCGTTCTTTACTGACATTGAGCACCCTATTGTTGCTGACTGGCTGTGTAACCGCCCTCGTTGCAGGCGCGGCGATTGTCACGGTCGATATCTTGCATGATCGCCGTACCGTTGGCGAGTACATCGATGATGGTGCAATCGAACTCACTGCAAGAAACATCTTGGTTTCAACACCTGAAATTCGAAAAGCCGCACATGTCAAACCTCAGTCGTGGAATGGCATCTTGCTGATTACCGGCGAAATAGATGATGAGTCGCTTAAGCCTCAACTTATTTCTAAGTTTCAAGACATACAAGGCGTTCGGCAATTGATTGATGAAACCACGATTACGGGTAAGTCAAAACTTGGCACACGTGCCAATGATGCTTGGATCGCAAACAAAGTCAAAAGTCGGCTGGTGTTGAAAACTGGCTTAAAAGCCAACCGCGTAAAAGTGGTCACTACCCGGGGCAGTGTGTATTTAATGGGCATTGTCACTCAAGACGAAGCCGAGAAGGCGACCGAATTGGCGCGTAGCGTGCGCGGAGTTAAGCGCGTGGTTAAAGTATTCGAGTACACAGCTAGCTAATAAAGTGCTTATTCTCGGGGAATCCAAAGTAATTGAGGTTGGTAGCTCCCAAGATCAAATCCTTGATCACATCGCCGACCTCGCTAAGCCAATCGTATTTACCAATGGCTGTTTTGACATACTGCATCGGGGCCACGTTCGCTATCTTGAACAAGCAAGACAACTCGGGGCATCGCTTATTGTTGGAGTTAATTCCGATGACTCGGTAAAACGGCTCGGCAAAGGAGATGACCGGCCAATTAATAGTCTAGACGATAGGATGGCCGTGCTAGCCGCCCTCTCGTGTATTGATGCAGTAGTGAGCTTTGATGAGGACACTCCCCTGTCTTTGATTACCCTAATCCAACCAGATCATTTGGTTAAGGGCGGAGACTGGCCTATAGACAGCATTGTGGGCCATGATTTCGTTCAAGCCAATGGTGGTCAGGTGCATTCCATCACGTTTGAGTTCGACCGCTCGACAACCACACTGATCGACAAAATTCGTGCCTAAATTTGATGTAAGTGTGTTTAGTCAACTTCATTGAGTTTGGCGATCTCCGCTTTCTTTTGGGCGTCAATCTCTGAAAAATAGTGGTAGATAAACTGGCGAGCAACATAGGCGCTACGCACATACCATTTTTCTTTATTGATGATCAGCGACGCATAGGCCACGGTACGACCGTCCTTTTCGGCATAGCCAACAAACCAGTCATGACGCCCCCTTGGTGATAGCCCAGTGAGCGAACCGGTTTTGCCACCAATTTCCATATCGCGATAAACTCGATAGCGATTTAAACCGGTAAACGATTTACGCGCCGAACCAATCCGCGTCGTCGCGCGCATAAGCTTGCGTAACTGCTTGGCCGATTCAGGTTTGATGATTTGGCGTTCGCTGGCGTCATCGTTTTGATGTTGATATAACACTTGGCCTTGCGAATCGCGCACGCTGTCGACCATATAAGGGACAACATGCTTGCCATTATTCGCGATAGTGGCTGCAATTTGCGCGGCGTGAATTGGGCTCAAGGTTACATCTCGTGTGTAACCAGAGGCCGCTTCAGCCACCGACCATTGATCGGAAAGATCGAGGCGAATCATTGATGGGGGTAATCTAAAATCGCTGTCTAAGGCTTGATCAAACCCGAATCGCCTGGCGTACTCATGCAGCCTTGAACCGCCCACATCAAACACACCAACTCGACCAAACACAGCGTTGACCGATTTGGCAAACGATTCTTCAAAGGTTGGGTTGCGAGTCCACTTAGTGGTTTTGTGGCTCAATACCTGCTTTTTATAAAGAGACGTCGACTTTCCATTAAAAGGGATAACCGTGCCCGGCCCAACCACTCCAGTATCCAAACCTGCGGCCGCGGTAATAACCTTGAACACTGACGCGGCAGGATAGTCGGCCCGCATTACCAAGTTATCCCATTGCTCCTGAGCCTTAATAAAACTGCTTAGATTTAAAATAGCCCCGCTCTCAACATCAATCGCAACAAAACACGCGTAATCTGGCTGATACTTTAGATATACCTCGGCCATGTCCTTGTGAACTTGCGGGTCGAAGGTGTAATCAATACGCCCCGGCAATTTCCGACCCGTGGCGTCAGTGAATTCCAAGCGATTTGGAAAACGATTATGAAGCGCTTCTTGGGTAACGGCATCCGCAACCTGTTCACGCGTAAGTTGGTTACTCGCTTGCGCCGTATACGTCAAAGCAGACAATGGCAATACTAGCAACGTAAGAAACAGCCAAGATAAAGGCAATGCTGCCAATGCGGAAATTCGTTTGGCTACGTTCAAGTCAGATATGAGCATAAAGGGGTTAATTGCTAGGGAGGAATTCGCCCAATTCGCTAAGTGCTTGGCGATAAACTGAGCGTTTAAAATCCACAATATTAGAAATCGCATGATTAGCATCAACCCAGCACCACGAGTCGAACTCGGGAGTTTCGGGGCCAGCTGCAAGATTCACAGCAGAATCGTCGTCGGTCAATTCCAATAAAAACCAAACCTGTTTTTGACCTCGAAATCGATTCCTGTTGCGCCCGAAGTTTTTACCCCGACGTTGATTACGAAGCAAGCGATCTGGCAAATCGTAATGTAACCAGTTCTTGGTATGCGCCACGATACGAACCTGGTCTTCGTCCAAGCCCGTTTCTTCTCGTAACTCGCGGTACATGGCCTCTACGAGGCTTTCGTTCTTACTGACGCCTCCTTGTGGAAACTGCCAGCCATCACGATTAATACGCCGAGCCCAGAAGACTTTGCCGTCGCCATTGCTAATAATTATCCCCACATTCGGGCGATAACCATCATTGGCAAAGATTGGTTCGAAATTTTGCATTCCGTATTTTCACTTATGACGCAAAACTGTCTGATAAGTTCATTATAATCAAAGCGCAGCTTTCTGCACAATTTTACCGGGAGGGCCGACGTGCCACTGGCTTTATTTGATTTAGACAATACCCTACTCAATGGCGACAGCGACCATGCTTGGGGAATTTATTTGGCAGAACAAGGGATTGTCGACGCCGAAGAACAAACCGCCAAACAAGACTATTTTTATGAACAGTATGTCGCTGGATCTCTCGACATATATGAATTTTGCGAATACCAATTTCAAGTTCTGCGTGAAAACTCTCTAGAACAACTGCAAAAATGGCGCGCTGATTTTTTAGCCGAGGTTATTGAGCCAATGATCATCAGCGGCAAACCTGAGCTAGTTGAACGCCACCGAGACGCAGGCGACACCTTGGTGATTATTACGGCGACCAACGACTTCATTACCGCACCGATAGCCAAACGACTCGGCGTGGACCATTTGATTGCAACCAAAGCGCAATTCAATGGCCAAAGCTATACCGGCAAGGTTGAAGGCGTACCCAGCTTTCAGCAAGGCAAGGTAGAGCGCCTTGAAGAATGGATGGCGGCTAATTGCGCCTCACTGCAAGACAGTGTTTTTTACAGCGATTCGTACAATGACTTACCACTGCTTGAAGCCGCAACCACAGCGGTTGCGGTAACGCCCGACGACAAACTTCGCGCTCATGCCAAGGCTTTTCACTGGGCAATCATCGACTAAATTTAAAATTCACTATGAGCTGACTATGACAGTCTATGATCACCGATCAAATTTAGCTCGACCCCAAACATATTCAAAAGTAATACACAGGCAATTAAATGAGCATAAGCATTGGCGACACCATTCCAGACTTGAACGTTGCAACAACGCAAAACGAAAACCTGGCCCTATCATCATTAAAGGGTAACAAACTGGTTTTGTATTTTTACCCTAAGGACAATACACCTGGATGCACAACCCAAGGTCAGCAGTTCCGTGATGCGTACAATGATTTCCAAGCTGCTGGCTGCGTGATACTCGGAGTATCCAGAGAGAGTTTGAAGTCGCATCAAAACTTCATCAACAAACATGAATTTCCATTTGATTTAATCTCAGATCCAGATGAAGTGCTTTGCAAGGCGATGGACGTCATCAAAGAAAAGAGCATGTATGGCAAAACCTATCTTGGCATTGAACGCAGCACTTTTATTTTTGACGATCAAGCCAAACTTCGTTACGAGTTACGCAAAGTTAAAGTCAAAGGGCACGTGGATGAAGTGCTTGGCTTAGTAAAAACACTTTAAAAAGTTGGCGGGACTTTTCAGCTTTTTCAGCTAGCGATCAACGCCCGCTTCGTCTTCATCGATGATCTCAGTTTCGCGCTCAGCAGCCTGAATCCAAGTCTGTAAAGAGGCGTGATCCAGAATGCTTTGACAATAGTCTTGCGCTGCTGACGACAACTCGGGAAGATACGTTTTAAATCGCAGTACCACTGGTGCAAAAAAACAGTCCGCGATACTAAACTCGCCAAATAGACGCAAATCACCATTTTCATTTTTAGCAGCGTAGCGCGAAAAAATAGCGTCGATACGTTGCACGTCTTTCAGCGCGCTTGCGCTTAAGCTAACAACCCTTGATGCGCGGATGTTCATTGGCATTTCATTTCGAAGTGCTGCAAAACCAGAGTGCATCTCAGCCGTAATCGCTCTTGCCAACGCTCGTTGCATCACATCATTTGGCCAGCCTTGGCCTAAAAGATAGTGTTCATTAATGTATTCGCAAATCGCCAAAGAATCGAATATAGCCGTCTGCTCGTCAATGAGTACGGGTACTCGAGCAGTGTCTGAATACTGCAGTAATCGCTCTGTTAAACCGTCGGCGTTCAGCGAAACAAGTTGCTCATCAAATTCGATTGAAAAGCTGTGCAGCAACATCCAAGGCCGTAACGACCATGTGGAGTAATTCTTATTGCCAATGACGAGCTGCAAGCTAAAATCCTTTAAGCTTGAGCGCCAAGTCAGTGGCACTTGAGGCATTGGTCAGCGCCGTTTCGTCTGAAATCACATCTTTTTTTACTAACTCTTCTAGGTGTTGATCAAAGTGCAACATCCCTTCAACCTTATCGCCACTTTTAATTAGGTCTTTTACTTCTTTGATTCGTGACGGATCGACAATCAATTCACGCGCCAGCGGTGTCACTGTCATGACTTCGCAGGCCACAGTGCGGCCATCACCTTCTTTGCGCGGTAATAGACGTTGCGTAACAATGGCTCTTAAGTTGTGCGCTAACTTTGCTCGAATGGTGGCCTGCTCTTCGCCCATGAAGCTCGAGACCATACGGGTTATCGCATCGGCTGAATTTGGTGCGTGCAGTGTGCTGAAAACCAAGTGCCCTGTTTCCGCTGCGGTCAAGGCAATATCAATACTCTCTGGGTCGCGCATTTCGCCCATCAAAATAACATCTGGGTCTTCTCGCAATGCGGCTTTCATGGCCAACGCAAAGTCGGGTACGTCGATGCCAACTTGGCGCTGTGATATCAAAGATCGCTCTTCGCTAAAAATATATTCGACCGGGTCTTCAATAGTTAAAATGTGCTGGTAACGCTCCTTATTTATTTCATTTAACAAAGACGCCATTGAGGTCGACTTGCCTGAACCCGTGGCACCGGAAAACACCACCAAGCCTTGACGCATCTTGGCAATACTCTGAACCTGTGACGGCAAACCTAACACCTCAGGAGCGGGAATATGATTTTCGATCACACGCATTACCACAGCGAGCGCACCAAGCTGCTTGAACATATTTACTCGAACTCGATTGCCTTCGTTGTCGCTCAAAGCCAAATCGACTTGACTGTTGGTGCGATATAACTCCAAATGATACTTCGACATCAATGGGAACATTAGGCGCTCAATCATGTCGTCGCTCATCTCAGGCGAGCCTTTGACCTGTCGTATACGTCCATCAAGGCGCATCATTATTTGATGGCCCGAACGAATATGAATATCAGACGCTTTAAACTTACAAGCCGAGGTAACGATGCTAGTTAGAAACTCTAGGGCTTCTTTTGCTTGAGGCGTGTCTTCGTAAACATTGGATAAATTTGTGGTCATAGTTTTTATTTTGGTTAGAAAACCTTAGGATCAAAATTTAGGTGCTTGTCTACTGCATCCTAAATACACAATCGCCGTCATATGCAAACAGAGTATTTGCTCAAAAACACGTTAGCGCAAACAAGACAGCGCCAAGATGTCACAAGATCGCTTGAGAACCGATCAGACATCAAAGGCTTAACTACTAGCGAGCCCGTTAAATGCGTTCCAAGCCGAACCATTATCAAGGCACTGTTGGACTTTTTCAACAGCTTGCATGAAGGTAAGATCGTCTCGGTTCGAAAACAAGATATGCCCTGCTGCCAAGCTTAAACTTTCTCGGGCAACGCCTTTTTCTCCGTTGAGCGTTTTGAGGCCCAAGGCTAATGTGGCTTCCACCGTATCGTCGTTGCCGCTGCTGGAAACCAAGGCAGCAGCGGTTTTACCACTGACGAGCGGTTCCGTGTCGATGATCTGTTTAGCAGGTTCAGCCCAAGTCATTTCGGTATCACAATAAAAGCGTCTAAGGGGCTTATTTAAAGCCGGGGCCAAACCGCCTTCAACCCCTTTAAATAAGACAGCTGAATCATAGCCAACCACCTTCGCCATAGCTGCGTAAATCTCAGGGTATGCTTTGTGCACATACCCAAGGGCAAGCGAGGTTTGATGTTCGGCTTTTAATGGACAAAGCAACCGTTCCAATGTGGTCAACGCGGAGCGCTTTACGATGCGATTACGTAACTGATTTAACGCGTACAATTTTGGGTTGTAGAGCGATTGGTCAAGATACGCCCAGCCCTCGGTTTCGATTGCGGTGGCCGCTTGCTCTTGACTCATCAAGGGGTTGATACCAAAAGCTCGATAAACTTGATGGGCTGTGGCACCGAACTTAGGCCCAACTGACTCGACCCCGTGAATCAGTGCAGGTAGCCCACATGCCGCTAAAACCGGTGCAATAAAGGGAGTAATGCTGTAGTGGCGCACATAACCATCAAACGGATCGGCAAGACAAACAAGCGTCGGCACCTTAACCGTAGCGGCCTCGGTGCTAGCCATCAGTGCGCTTAGCAAACCAGCGAACTCATCTTTCGTTTCTCGCTTCATTCGCAGTGCGATCAAAAAGATCGCGGCTTGGACTTCATCCACTCGAGAATCTAAAATTCCTTGCATGACCTCTAGCGCTAGGGCCGCGCTTATATCTCGCCCACGGTCTGGGCCAACAGCAATGTCTTGAATCGCACTGCGTACAGCGGAGGCTAACTCAATCGAGGGATCGGAGGGCGTATTCATGAAGCGGATAATGCCACAGCAAAGGCAAGCTGGGATAAAATAAGGCAATGCAGAATTACCCAATTTTTATGGATTTGCGCGACAGGCCCTGCCTAGTCGTTGGAGGCGGCCAAGTTGCCTTGCGTAAAATCCGTCTGATGCATTCCGCCGATGCAAAAATACATGTCGTTGCGCCCGAGGTGTGCTCGGCCATCCGCGAAGAATTCGGGGACGATCTTCAATATACCTTGCGAGAATTTGAAGATGACGACATCCATGGCTACCGCCTTATTACAGCGGCCACCGACAATGCCGATGTTAATGCTCGAATCTCTGAACTTGCCCAAGCGATCAACGTCCCGGTCAATGTCGTTGATCAGCCAGCGCTTTGCAGTTTTATTACGCCATCAATTGTGGATCGATCTCCGGTTGTGATTGCGATCTCTACTGGTGGCGATGCGCCTGTCTTGGCGCGCATGTTACGCAGCAAACTAGAAGCCTTTATTCCGGCAAACTATGGCGCTTTGGCAAAAAGCATGGGCCGATTTCGGGATCGCTTAAAGCAGTTGGTTCACACTGAACGAGAACGACGCTTGTTCTGGGAGCGCATCGTCAATGGGCCAATCGCCGAGCTATTTATCTCAGGTCGTCGTCAAGAGGCCGAACGCAACTTAAACGATGCGATAGAAAACAGTGGCAAAGCGTGCCCCAATCTTGGTGAAGTCTGGTTAATTGGTGCAGGCCCCGGCGACCCCGATTTACTCACCTTTCGCGCATTAAGGCTAATGCAACAAGCCGACGTTGTTCTTTATGATCGCCTAGTGAGCGACGAAGTGTTAAACCTTTGTCGGCGCGATGCCGATCGTATCTACGTGGGCAAACGTCGAGCCGATCATACCGTTCCACAGGCCGAGATCAATCAGCTTCTTGTCGATTTGGCTAAACAAGGCAATAGCGTGGTAAGGCTAAAAGGCGGAGACCCATTTATTTTTGGGCGCGGCGGCGAAGAAATTGAGTTATTGAGCGAACACGGTATTAATTTTCAAATCGTACCGGGTATTACCGCAGCCAGTGGATGTTCGACCTATGCGGGCATTCCTTTAACGCACAGAGATCATGCACAGTCTTGCGTATTCGTCACCGGCCATCTCAAAGACGGAAGCGTTGACCTCGACTGGCCTCGACTCGCCATAAAACACCAAACTGTCGTTATCTACATGGGCTTAGTTGGTCTGCCGATTATTTGTGAAAAATTGATAGAGCACGGGCTGAGCAAAGACACACCGCTCGCCTTAATCGAGCAGGGTACCAAACAAAGCCAACGCGTCTACGCGTCGACCCTTGCTAGCATTTGCGATGAAATTAAAGACGCTACCATCAAACCTCCAACGCTTATCATCGTTGGCACAGTAGTTTCGCTTCACCCCAAATTACGATGGTTCAACTTAAAGGAGCAGTCACAAAAAGGGCAATCACAAGCCTAGCCCTCGGCTGCAAGACAAATGACTGTCTCGTGCGCCTCTAGGTTAGTGCCTCACGGGATTAAAGCCTCAGACTAGATCAAGCTTCTATTCTTTCTTGCATTACCCAGCAACAAAAAAGCCTCGCATGTGCGAGGCTTCTTCATAATTTCTTTTGTGTGGTACGAATCTAATTACGCTGCTTCAATGCTCACGTGCTTGCGATTCTTTGGGCCTTTGACTTCAAATTTCACCACACCGTCTTTAAGAGCGAACAAAGTGTAGTCTCGGCCCATGCCAACATCGGTACCGGGATGAAAGCTGCTGCCGCGTTGACGAACAATAATGCTTCCGGCCGAAACAAGTTGGCCAGCATAGCGTTTTACGCCTAGACGTTTGGAATTGGAATCGCGACCGTTGCGCGAACTACCACCTGCTTTTTTATGTGCCATGACTAAATCTCCAAATAGACGTTAATTTTACTCAGCCAAAAATTCTTTAGCTTGCTTTACCCACTCGTCTCGCTCAATACGACCTTTGAAATTAAGTTCGTTGTCGACACGTTCGATATCATCGGCGCTAAAGTCGGCGATTTGCTGAAAAGTGGTGATACCCATCTTCTCGAGCTTACCAACAATCACCGGACCAACACCTGAAATACGAGTTAAATCGTCACCGCCCTCAGCTTTTTTTGCTTTGGCTGGTGCTTTCTTTACTGCTGGCTTATCGTCAGCTTTGGCCTCTGTTTTAGCCGCTTTTTTTGGTGCCGCTTTTGCCGCTACGCCGCCGATTGCTGTGATCTCAAGCTCGGTGTAATTCTGGCGATGGCCATTACGTGTGCGAGAATTTTGACGACGACGAAATTTAACCACGCGAAGCTTTTTGCCTCGACCATTGCTCAATACGGTGGCTTCAACCGTTGAATTTAAGGTTGGCGTACCAACTTCAACTTTATCGCCATCACCGATCATTAAAACGTGGTCTAAGGTCACTTTATCGCCTTCCTCGGCTTTGAGTGACTCAACTTTGAGTTTGTCGCCAACGGCGACGCGGTATTGCTTACCGCCGGTTTTTACAACTGCGTACATTTTTTCTCCAGCCAAACTGGCCTTTGTAGGCGTTCTGAAGGGGTATCTTGCTACAGCGAACTTGGCAAGCTAGCTTTCTTCCACTTATCGGACCCAGCGAACAGAGCGCGAATTCTATTGATTCACATCGGTTGGGTCAATGCTCTAAGGGCCAAAAAGATCACTTTTTCAACCACTAATTGAATTGAATTTTCGCTCCCTTTCCCTCGACTGCGGTTATAATTTGCGACATGACAATTAATTCAACTCCAATCAGCAGCACCAACACGCAAGCCGTTGATATTAAGGATGTTTTATCTATGGTTGATGATGATATGCAAATCGTCAATCAGCTTATTAGCGGTAATTTAAACAGCGAGGTAGCACTGATCAATCAGCTTGGCGCGTATATTGTTCAGGCAGGTGGAAAACGCTTACGACCTGTCGCTTTATTGCTGACCGCGAAGGCGTGCGATACTGAGAGTGTGCTGGCTCAGAATGAGCATTGTTTATTGGCCGCTATTGTTGAATTTATCCATACTGCCACGTTATTACACGACGATGTGGTTGACGAATCACAACTGCGTCGAGGTCGTGAAACGGCCAATGAAGTATTTGGTAATGCGGCCAGCGTGTTGGTTGGTGATTACTTGTACTCACGGTCATTCCAAATGATGGTTGAAGTGGGTAGCATGAGAGTGATGGAGATTTTATCGCGCACAACCAATCAAATCGCCGAAGGCGAAGTCATGCAATTGATCAACTGTGGTTCAGCAGAAACGACTGAGCAGCAATACATGGAAACCATTCAGTCGAAAACCGCCATTTTATTTGAGGCCGCAACTCAGTTGGGCGCAGTGGCAACGAAACAGGCCAGACCCGTGGAAAAAGCGATGGCGGCCTATGGTTTGCATATTGGTACGGCTTTTCAACTCGTGGATGACATTCTTGATTACACCGCCGACGCCGAGGAAATGGGCAAAAATGTCGGTGATGATTTGGCCGAGGGGAAACCCACGCTGCCGCTGATTAATGCCATAGAACGGTCATCAAATGAAGACAAAGCGCTATTGATAGATGCCATCACTAATGCTTCCCGCGATAACCTCGAAGGTGTATTAAATATCATTGAAAAAACAGGCTCGCTAGCCTACACCGCTCGAGCGGCGCGCGCTCAAGCTCAGCTCGCCCAAGAATGCCTATCTGTTTTACCCGATTCTATCTACAAAACCGCACTGTCCAAGCTTGCGCAATTTTCGGTAGAGCGAACATTTTAGAAGGCAATGAGTTTCCATTGAAAGCTCACCAATCACTACTGCGCATCTAAAATCCTCTTTGTAGATTTTTCGCCTTATTCGCTATTCGTTGGAAAACTAAAGTTTGCTCCTTCTTTAATACCACTTGGCCAGCGAGTCGTTACCGTTTTAAGCTTGGTGTAAAAGTGGATCCCTTCTGGCCCGTAGATCCCATGAGAGCCGAATAAAGAGCGTTTCCAGCCTCCAAAACTATGAAACGCAACGGGCACAGGTATCGGAACATTGACTCCAACCATACCGGCCTTAACCTGCTTAGCGAAAGAGCGTGCCGTCTCTCCATCGCGTGTGAAAATCGCCGCACCATTGCCATACTCATGGTCATCGACCAGTTTACGCGCTTGTTCAAAACTGTCTGCTCTTACCACACTCAAGACAGGACCAAAAATTTCAGTTTGATATACGCTCATGTCAGTACGAACCTCGTCTAACAAAGTGGCACCAACCCAATACCCATTTTCGTATCCTTTCACGCTGGCTCCGCGACCATCGACCACCAGCTTGCATCCTTGAGTCTCACCTTCAGCGATCAATGCGCAAATACGGTCTTGTGCCTGCTGCGTGATCACAGGGCCCATTTGCGAACTGGGGTCGATCGAGGGCCCTAATTTAAGGGATTCAATTCTGCTCTTAAGCTCATCAACCAAGCGATTTGCAGTCCCTTCACCGACTGGCACGGCAACCGAAATTGCCATACAGCGCTCACCGGCCGATCCAAAAGCGGCACCCATAAGGGCATCTGCCGCTTGGCGAACGTCGGCATCGGGCATAATCACCATATGATTTTTTGCCCCGCCTAAAGCTTGAACTCGCTTGCCTGATGCGGTGCCTCGCTGATAAATGGATTGCGCAATTGACGACGATCCGACAAAACTAATGGCGTCTATATCTGGATGATCAAGTAAGGCATTCACCGCTTCCTTGTCGCCATGGACCACGTTAAATACCCCGTCTGGGAAACCCGCTTCGCCAATAAATTGAGCCAGCATATTGGCCGCTGACGGGTTGCGCTCAGAAGGTTTTAGAATAAAGGTATTGCCACATGCTAAGGCCATTGGGATCATCCATAAAGGCACCATGGCTGGGAAATTAAACGGCGTAATACCCGCCACAACTCCCAGGGCATGGCGATCAGAATAAGTGTCGATATCCGGACCAACATTACTGTTGTATCGCCCCGTAAGCTGGCTAGGTATACTGGTAGCGTACTCAATCACCTCTAGGGCACGCGCTATTTCTCCTAAAGCGTCTTCGTGCGTTTTACCGTGTTCTAGAGAAATCGCCTTTGCTAGCTCATTTTGCTTTTGACTCACAATCGAATGCAAAGCAAACATTCGCTTTGCTCGATTGGCCGGGCTCACTTGACTCCATGAATCAAACGCCACTAAAGCAGCAGAAACAGCAGCATTAACAACGTTAGTATCAGCCAAAGCAACCTCTGCGATCTGTTGCGCTGTGGCTGGATTGAATACCGCTTGAAATGTCGCATTCGCTTGATCAAATTGTTTGCCGTTGATTTGATGTTGTATTTTTTTCATTGGCCAAGCTCAGATTAGGTTTTTATAAATGGATAAATTTCAGCCAGTAACTTCGACTTACCGTGCTCAACCACCACGCGCGCATGATGACGATTTAAGTCTCGGGGTCGTTTAACACCGCAAGAATTCGCAATAATTCGAATTTCTTTTTCAAGGTTCTTCAGGTAGTGAGCCACTCTTTTCTGCTTATCCTCAACGACCAGCCCACGCTGCAATTCTTTATCGTGGGTTGTGATACCCGTTGGGCAAGTATTCTTATTGCACTGCAAGGCCTGGATACATCCCAATGCAAACATTGCGCCTCGCGCGGTGGAGACAAAATCCGTTCCAACGCATAAAGCCCAAGCAACTTCGGTGGGATTAATCATCTTACCCGATGCGTTTACCTTAATACGATCGCGCAGCCCATGCTGGTTTAGTTTATCAATCACCATGGGCAGGCTTTCACGTATTGGCAGCCCCATGTCGTCCATTAACGACATAGGCGCAGCGCCTGTGCCACCGTCAGCACTGTCGACCGAGATAAAGTCTGGTGCAAATTCTAATCCACGCGAATTGATTAACTCGAACAACTCATCGAGCCACTCTGGGCTGGACACCACCGCCTTAAAGCCCGTTGGCCGGCCTGATACTCGTCGCACTCGATGTATCATGTCCAGTAAATCACTATTGTTGTTCAGTTCGAAATGACGATTGGGGCTATTCGCCGCTTGCCCGGGTTTCAGCCCCCTTATCTCAGCAATTTCTTCGGTGACTTTTTCGGCAGGCAACATGCCGCCTTTGCCGGGCTTAGCGCCTTGGCTCAACTTGATTTCAATCATCTTGACTGAATCATGCTCGGCGATCTTTTTGAGCTTTTGCTCGCTCAAATTACCCTCATCGTCACGAACACCGAATTTTCCGGTGCCCATTTGAAAGACAATGTCGCACCCGCCTTCAAGGTGAAATGGTGAGAGCCCACCTTCGCCAGTATTCAACCAGCAGCCGGCTTTGTTGGCACCATACGATAAGGCCTTTACAGCCGGCTTCGAAATGGCGCCATAACTCATCCCAGAAATATTAACGATTGCTGAAGTGGTATACGGTTTGTCGCAATATCCATCGCCCAAGGTAATGGGCCTTGGCGGAAGGGCTTCGTCTGTCAATGGTGGGAAAGGTGAATTGACAAACATCACCGTACCCTCGGGGCGCAAGTCTCGGCTGGAACCAAAGGCAACGGTGCTGTCAATGTTTTTTGCCGCTCGATAAACCCAAGTGCGCTGCGCACGATTGAACGGCATCTCCTCTCGGTCCATAGCAAAAAAGTATTGCCGAAAAAATTCACCAAGATGCTCAAAGAAATAGCGAAAACGGCCTATGACTGGATAGTTACGTCTAACGGTATGTTCCTTTTGTGTGACATCGATCAAATAAAGAACAATGAGCACTGCCAAAGCCAGTCCAATTAAAAAAACAAAGAGAATGACAGAATACGTCAAAAAAGCTTTAGCAAATTCAGCCATGAGCATTTTGCTCCAATAGAGAATAATTAAATCCAGACAAGCTTATGTTCACTAGCGAAGTCATGCAAGCCATTCCTAATCAGTCAGTTTCGCAGCAAAATAATCCTCAGATTCAGCAAATAACACCTTGTGCTGTAAGGCCTGCCATAAAGTCACACTGTATTTTTTGTGTCAGAACCAACAAAGCGAGTTTACGATTCGATTAAGTCGGGTTTAAAGACTTATAGTGAGCAATCACTTAAGTGTCCACAAAAGAAGTGCTGTTTTCGAGATATGGCTTATAGGCTTAGCTTACAATCGGATGTTAATCTATCCATGCAATCAAGTTTTGTCATGCTTCTATCAAAGTTGTAGCCACACAAACTTGCAAAGCTCCCGCCAATCGGAACAGCCTTCAATATGCACTTTAGAGTTTTAAAATTTTTAGTGTTGCTCACCTTGTTGCCAAAGTTAGCCGTGGCGGATTTATCCCCGAATGAAGAAGAAAGACAGTGCCTTGCTATCGATGGCACCCTGTCTAAGACCGAGCTTAATTCATACCTTTATCACTACTTAGATTCCTTAAAGCACATTACATCAGCAAACGCTGATCAGGGCATCACCCTAAATGAAGTGATTACCCAAGCCCAATTTGCTCGCTTGGCCGATTCAGACAAGCAAACGACGCCTGGCGAAAACATTAGCCATTGGTTCTATTTTTGCCTGCACAATCAGGCCAAAGACACACAAAATTTAGTATTAACTGTTGGCCCATCCACTCTCTCGCAAGTCGATTTTTATCCAGCAAAATCAGTCCTGCCCTACTTTAAAACTGGCAGTACAAAAGACTTAGGCTCGCGTGATATTCCAAACGTTGGTTTCGGGTTTAGAATCGAACTAGCAGCAAACGAAAAACAAGCCTTTTATTTTCGTCTCAATACCACTGGATATCCGTTTTACCGTCGCGCCAACATAGCAGACAACCCGTTTTTTACGGCCAGCTTGTGGCATGGGAGCCACTTCGATGAGCAGAACGCCAAAGAAGAAAATCAGCTTGGAATCATTATTGGCGTATTTTTATCGCTGCTGTTGTACAACTTATTACTGTTTTTCTCCGCCAAGCAATGGGCACCGTTAATCCACTCGGCCTTGATCTTGAACGTTTTTATCGCTTTCTTAGCACTAAAAGGCCAGATTGCGCTGTATGCGCCAACAGGCTATGCCGTGTTTAATAACCTAGTTGTTATCGTTACGTATCCGCTGAGTTTTTTGCTCGCGGCGCTGTTTTTAAGAGCGTTTATAAAGCTCAAAAATTACCCAACATTAAATCTACTAGCCAACGTTGCGCTTGTCCTTGCCGTGCCAATTCTTGTTCTGGCCTACGCTTATGACTCCGCGCTGTTCGCGCAACTATGTGATTTACTAGCCATACTGGTTTTTGCCTATTTTGGCATCTTTGTACCCATATATACCTTTATTAAGGACCGCTTAGTGCTAGCCAAATATGTACTAATTACGCTAGCTCCCGTGCTCTTAGTGCTGGTTGATCGAGCTTTGTTTGGTTTTGGATTAAGCGAACAGTACTTCGTTCCTTACAAAATTGTGACGGCGGCGATGCTCGCTTTGATTACGCAGTCGTACTTCATGGGCCTAATTTCCTATCAAGAAAAACAAAGCGTCTTACAAAAAGCAAACGAGCAACTGAATGAGTCGAATCGCTTAAAACGTGACTACAATAAGCAGCTTGAAAAGGAATTGGATCAAAAAACCGCCGACATTCGTTCTATGAATGCCGATTTAGAAGCACAGGCTCAAAAGCTGATTAAGATGGATGAATCCAAGTCAAAGTTCTTTGCCAATATCAGCCATGAATTCAGAACGCCTCTAACGCTAATTGAGGGCCCTCTGAATAGTCTCTTAGATAGACAGAACTACCCCGACAAAGATCTGATCAGTGGTGTGGTGAAACACTCCAACTCTTTGAAGGGGCTAATAGACCAAATTCTGCTGCTGAGCGAACTGGATGAGAATTCCTTAGAGATAAAAGCCTCTGAATTAAATGTGGTGCAAACCGTTCGGGAATTCGTCGCCCAATTTGAAAGTCTGTTCTCGCAAAAAGGATTGTCACTAAGATGCCAATCCGAACGCCCAGAAATTTACGCTTATATTGACCCCGATAAACTACAGCTAATCATAAATAACTTGTTGAACAATGCTTTTAAGTTCACACAAGCTCCGGGACAAGTAACGGTAACCATCGACACAACGGCTAAGACCACCACGCAACGAGACTTTACCAGCGACGAATACGTACATATTTCGGTCACCGATACTGGCCACGGCATACCGGCCGACGAAGTTGATCATGTATTTGGTCGCTATTTTCAATCGTCAACATCCCACTTATCGGATACCGGCGTTGGCACGGGTATAGGCTTAGCATTGGTGAAAGAGCTCGTCGAGTTACATGCTGGTGACGTTAAAGTCGAAAGCCGTTATCAAGGAGACGTTGGCACAAGTGAGTCTGGTACGGCGTTTCACCTTACTTTGCCATTAGGTCGCGCGCATCTGAGCGACAACGAGATCATTAGTGACACAAACCTAAATCAAGCGCGCCCGCAGCAGATTCAACTATCTGCTTCGAGTGGAGATTTGGAAATCGAGCCTATTCAGCCTAAAAAAGCAGGGGCTGCTACCGTTTTGATCGTTGATGACAACGAAGACATGCGGCGACATATAAGGCAGCTGCTAGAGCCAAGCTACCACACCGTTACCGCGGCCGATGGTGTGCTTGCTGAAAAAGCCATAAAGCAACAACTGCCCGATTTAATCGTCACCGATTTAATGATGCCCAATCGCAACGGTTTGGAGTTCGTACAAAGCATTAGACAACAACAGCGGTTAAGTAATATCCCTATTATTATGCTGACTGCACGCGCAGGCATGCGCGACAGAATTAAAGGATTGATGGCGTCAGTGGATGATTATTTGGTAAAGCCGTTTAATGGTATTGAACTCAAGCTTAGAATTAAAAATCTATTGAATAAGCAGGCCCAATTTAAGGCGTTTTATCAAACCATTACGCCATCAAACGAAGTAAATAGTGATGAAGCGGTAAGCTATTTAACCAAAGTAAGAAAGACGGTGAATCAACGCCTGCAAGACCCTGACTTCGGAGTTGACGAATTAGCGCGGGCCTTACATGTGAGTGAAGCCACCCTACGCAGAAGACTTAGCGAACAAGCGAATTTTACGCCGGCGGCCTTCATTCGGCACTGCCGCTTAGAAAAAGCAAGGCAGCTTTGTCAGACCGGACAAATGCGCAGTATCGAGGAGTTGGCCCTCACTGTTGGCTTTAAGAAAGCGAGTTATTTCTCTCGTCTCTACGAAAAAACGTTTAATCAAAAACTGGAGCTTCGTTTTTAAACAGTAACGGCCGATGGCTCCAGTCGCACCCGCACTCCTATTGAAGCCACAAACCTTTCATCTTTCGGCACAAACCCGTCAGATACCCGCCTAGCCATACCTATCACGCCAACGCCAATATAGGATTGCTTCCCACCAAATGGCTGAACGTTTAGGACACCCTACCCGAAACGGTTCCGCATCAGACCCACGCGTGGTGATTGACGTTTTGCGCCATTCAATTCCCCCCACCCGCTGATCGGAACTTTCGAGTTCAATGTCTTAGATAAGCCTGATTCACAATAAGACAGCACAAGACACTTTGGGTCTAGGGATGCAAATGAAATTACGTACAAATCAAAGTGCTCAAAATGGCACTTTTTTCTCTCATCGGGTTGAAAACAAGCAACGAACAACAAGTCACCTTGCCATTAAAGGATTTATATTGATGGGTATAGGGCTTATCTCGACAAATTTACATGCACAGCTGGATGCCAACGATAACTTTATCTCCGGTAATGAAAATATCGTTGATGAGTTTTCTTTTTATAACCAGGTCGGGGGCGACGGAAACGAGGTGCTCGACTCAGACAACAACACCGTTGCTGGAGACGGTAATTCACTGGCGCAAGACAGCGATAACAACACGGTATCAGGGCTAGAAAATCAGCTAATTACCTCGTCGAGAAACCAGGTTTCAGGTGAACAAAACACCCTAGAGAATGCCGTTGACAATACCGTGTCGGGAAATACAAATAACATCATTGATTCGACCGACAACAGTGTTGCTGGAGACGGGAATCAATTAGAAGGCTCAGAGGGTAATTCTGTTACCGGCTTAGAAAATGCGCTAAACGACGCTCAATTCAACGACGTCTCTGGCGAATCTAATGACCTAGAAGGTTCCGACAATAATAACGTTTCTGGCCTTTTCAACGAACTAAGTGAATCTGATGCGAACAATGTTACAGGCAGCAACCATGTGCTTGAAACTTCTTTATTTAATTCAGTCGCGGGTCAAGAAAATCAATTACAAGACTCTGAGAACAATTCTGTAATCGGCTTGGAAAACAACCTCACAGACTCGGACTTCAATCAAGTTGGCGGATTCAGCAACAACATTGACGAATCTTTCAGTAATACCGTGGGCGGTGAGAACAACACCCTTGAAACGTCTGATTCGAACTCGGTCGATGGCGAGAGCAATTCTCTAGTTGATTCAAACCGAAATTCAGTTGCTGGCACAACTAATGACCTGCTAGGGACCATCGACAGCACCGTAGTTGGTAATGAAAATAGTTTGGTCAATACGAGCAGTAATAGCGTTTCAGGAAATGCCAACAGCGTCACAGGCGGCACCGGTAACAATGTAACTGGCGCAGGTAACGCGATGACAAATTCGGATTCCAATCAAGTCGCCGGTCTCACCAACGTGTTAGACGACTCTGATCGCAATTCCGTAACGGGGTTCTCAAATCAACTCACCGCATCAAATAACAGCAGCGTCAGCGGCAATAGCAACTCGCTGAATCAATCAACACGCAGCACCGTCTCGGGCTTCGGCAACGAACTAGATCAAGGCAACGACAACTCGGTTGCCGGTGTTGTTAATCAACTTAATAGCACCAGCAACAATAGTGTATCGGGCGGAGCCAACACGATTACGGGAGGCTCAAGTAACAACGTCTCCGGCGATATGAATGAGCTTACGGATTCCGTAGCAAATCAAGTGGCTGGCACGAATAATGAACTAGAGAACGGTCAAAACAATACCGTTTCTGGTGAAGCGAATAGCGTCAACAACAGCAACGACAACACAGTGGCTGGCGATCAAAACAGTTTACTTGCTGAATCTGACCGAAATTCAATATCAGGCCAAAGTAACCAGTTAAACAACAGCGATGATAATAGTGTAACTGGTAACTTAAATAGCCTTATCAATGGTGCCGATCGCAATTTGGTCGCGGGCGATACTAATTCTCTTAACGATAGCGACGACAACCAAGTTTCTGGGCAAAACAATAGTTTGACAGAATCGGACGCCAATACGGTCAGCGGCACTGACAATGTTCTTGCTGACGGAAGCGATTTTAATGTCGTCTCGGGCGATAGTAATAATCTCTCCGAATCGATCGGCAACTCAGTGTCAGGCATGTCAAACGAATTAGACTCGTCCTCAGGAAATGTCATCAGCGGTTTAGGCAATCAGTTAGAGGACTCGGCTGGAAACGTCGTCTCCGGATTGGCAAACCAACTGGACTCATCACTTGGGAATTCGGTAAGCGGCGCAGTTAACCAACTCGAAAACGCAGCGGGAAACTCGGTTTCAGGAGCGCTAAATGAATTGATAGATTCCTCTGCGAATACGGTGAGCGGCGTGAGCAACCAACTCAACGATTCAATCAGCAACGCCGTAAACGGCAGCAATAACACACTATCCGGTTCAGATAATAATCAAGTGTCCGGACTCGCGAATGATCTTCAAGAAGCTGATAACAACTCGGTAGTTGGCGACACAAATAGTGTTAGCGAAGCTGACAACAATATCATTGGCGGTAGCAATAACTCACTTGTGCTAGGCAGCAATAACAATAATGTTTCAGGTGATTCAAACTCGCTTTCGGAATCAACCGACAATTCGGTAGTCGGCTCAGAGAATGCCTTGGATGATGCGGCTAATAATCAAGTCGCTGGTATCGAAAACGCACTTGAAGGCGCAGATAACAATACCGTTGGCGGCGATAACAACACCGTAACAGACTCTGATAACAATAGCGTTTCAGGTTCAGACAATGACCTAAACACCTTTGCCAATGACAATCAGGTCGCGGGCGAGAGCAATACCATTGTTTCTGGTGATGCCAACAGCGTCGCTGGTGATAGCAACACATTGACCGGCGGCGATACCGATAACAACAGTGTGGTCGGCTCTGAGAATACTTTAGAGGATTCAGCTAACAATCAAGTCGCTGGTATCGACAATGCACTCGAAGACGCGGGCAATAATACGGTGAGCGGCGACAACAATAATCTCATAGATGCTGATAGCAATGCTGTTGCTGGTGCCAATAATCAGCTTGTCGACGAAAGTAGTTTTAATGATGTGTCAGGCGAGAGTAATTCGCTCTCTTTATCACAAGCAAACTCAGTATCGGGCATAGAGAATTCGCTTGAATTAGCAAGTGGGAACAGTGTCAGTGGCGTAGGAAACAATCTGCTTCAGTCCGATGTAAACGACGTTTCCGGTATCGAAAACACACTCGAAGAAGCCCTGGGAAATTCGGTTGGCGGCGCTGGAAACGAGCTTAATCAATCCGCTGTTAATGCCGTTACTGGTGCGTCCAACACGCTTGATCAGTCAAGCGGTAATACCATTGCGGGGGCTGAAAATAGCTTGTCTGATTCCATCGCGAATAGTGTTTCTGGTGCGCAAAATTCGCTTGTTAGTGCTGACCTCAACCAAGTTGGCGGATTAGGCAACAACCTGGAACAAGCACAAACTAATTTGGTTGCTGGCACGCAAAATGAGCTTAGCGATTCAGATAGTAATAGTGTAGTTGGTGTTGGAAACTCAATAACACAACAAAGCGAAAGCAATTCTGTTTCAGGAGACTCTAACTTGGTGGAAAACTCCGACCAGAACCTCGTTTCTGGCGAGGCCAATGTCGTAAGTGCTTCGGATCAAAATTCCATTGTCGGATCTGAAAATCAGGTGGCTTTGTCATCCGGTAATAATCTTAGCGGTGAAAGCAACACCCTGAACGACTCAAACAATAACGCTGTTTCTGGTTCTTTGAATACTGCCACCAACTCACAAGGCAACCAGCTTGCTGGAAATCAAAATAGTTTAGCGAATTCAAGCAGCAATACTGTCTCAGGAAGTAACAATACGCTAAACGATGGCAGTGACGCTAATGCAGTTGTGGGTATCAATAATGACATTACAGGAGATGCAAATACGGTATCAGGCAGTGACAGTTTAGTAACGGGTAACAACAACAGTATTGCTGGCAATAACAATCAGGCCATAGGTAACGCCAATGCACTTGTCGGTGCCAATAACGTCTTAAACGGTAATCAAAATATCGTAGGCGGGAACAGCAATATTATTGATTCGGGCGACTTTAATACCGTCTCAGGACAAAACAATACCGTTAGCCAAAACTCAAACAGCAATGATGTTTCCGGTGAGAACAATACGGTTACAGATAACTCCAACAACAACAGCGTTGTTGGCTCTGGCAACTTTGTGGACCCTTCCAATAACAACCAAATTGCGGGCACCAATAACTCGGTCGTCGATGTAAATAATGCGTCTATCAGCGGCGCCAGTAACACTGTCTCCGACTCTGATAATTGTGTGATCGGTGGTCAAGGCAATACCGTTTCCGGCAACAACTGTTTAGTCGTTGGAGACGGCGCAACGTCTATCGGTGACAATAACTTAGTGGTTGGAGAAGGTGCAGTGGCAACGCAAGGCAATAGTGTTGCCATCGGTAGTGACATCAATGGCGATGGCATTGGTGCACAAGCCCTAGGCGAAAACACCCTAGCCATAGGCAATGAAGCGCGCGCAGCTGGTGACGAATCAATCGCTATTGGTACCAATGCTAATGCGAGCCAGCAATCAGGTATCGCCATTGGAGATAATGCAAATGCGACTGGTGGCGCCAATGCTGCGGCTATTGGCGCGAACGCGTTTGCAAATGGGGCTTCGGCAACTGCACTAGGCGATAGTGCAACAGCGATTGACGCTCGATCAACCGCTATCGGCGCGAATGCGACTGCCATTGGAACCTCAACAACAGCCGTCGGTGACGGCGCTGCAGCGATTGCACCGCGAGCAACCGCAACTGGCAGCAATGCTCGCGCGACCGCAGTAAGTGCCACAGCTATTGGTGATCGTGCTGCCGCAAGTGGCGCAAATGCGTCGGCGGTAGGCTCAAGTTCTGCCGCATCCGGTGTCAATGCTTCTGCGTTCGGTACCCGCTCTAGCGCTTCGGGTAACAATGCAATTGCCGCTGGCGCGTCAGCTTCAGCCACCGGCATCAACGCCTCCTCCTTAGGTTATCGCGCCAACTCGAGTGGTTTAAACTCGACGGCAATAGGCACTGGTGCTAGCGCAAACAATACATCTACCTCGGCTGTCGGCTCAGGCTCGCAGGCTTCAGGTCAAGCCAGTTCAGCATTTGGTGTTGGTGCTTCGGCTGCCAGTGTGTCGGCAACTGCTTTAGGAGAACGAGCTTTTGCCGGGGGCTCAGCCAGTGTTGCTTTGGGTTCTCGCGCCTTTGCTAGCGATAACTCCAACGTTGCAATTGGCAGCGCTGCTCAATCAACCGGCTTAGGCACCGTTGCCATCGGTGCAGGTGCGCAAGCGCAGTTCCACGACTCGGTAGCCTTAGGTTCTGGTTCAATAGCCGATGAATCTAATACCGTATCAGTGGGTTCAAGAGGCAACGAGCGGCGTGTCACAAATGTTGCTCCTGGAGTATTGGCCAGTGATGCAACGAACCTAGCTCAACTTTTAGAAGTTCGAGAGGAAGCACGACGCGGTATTGCCGGCGTTGCGTCGATTGTCGATTACACACGACCAGGGCTTCCCGGAGAAACCGCCGTCAATGTCGGAGTTGGTCAGTACAAAGATCAGTCGGCACTCGGATTCGGAATATCCCATTGGTTAAAAATTGGCGATGCCGATGACCAAGATAAAATCCGCCGCATCACTATTGGTGCAGGAGCCTCGGTATCAGAAGGAGGTGGAGAAGACAATGTCTATCAAGTTGGTGTCGGTTTTGTGTTCTAGTAACTCATTGCTCAAGCCTTACCCAAAGCGCCGTTTAGTTAACGGCGCTTTTCTATGTAAGAGCTTGAGCTCTATTACGACTCTATCAAGAAAGGCCGCTCTTATTCTTTTCGATAAAAATAGATACGGCACTAATAAACTGCCGAACAAAAAATATGGGAATTCCACGGCTAGTACTCTGATAGTGAATATGCAGTTAATTTTGAGTGGCAAATCTTGAATCAACTTTTAGAACTCTATTCGATAGCCTAGCAGCATCTCTTGTCAACAAACCCAACCCATAAACTTAGCTATCAGAGCATAATTAGCTGAGCTAATTCTTTTACTCTTGCCGCTCATTTTAGTAACTTGGCAAAAGCTTCATGCGAGCCGAACATTCTCTCGCCAGTGAATCAGTCAAAAATATTTTGACTGCTCTAGTGGTACTACCACTACAACCTTCGAAGCTGAAATCCACGCTAATGACAACAGTAAACGGTTCCAAAGGATTTCCTGTTTCAGCGACCTGCGTTGTATCCGAAACAAGAATATTAACGCTCTCGGTAATCGTAGGTAGATCGTCTTAAAATGTGTTCAGCATATCGGCATCACCGACCGGTAAAAAGAAGATGGTGTCTTTGCCATTGCCTCTGGCACAACCTCCTACTGAGGTATCGGTATTCGCGCCTTCAATGGCATTACATAATGTGCACTCTCCCCCTAAATTAACATCCAGAACAGTGTTCTCTACGATCGGTGAATTAGTGCCGACTGATCCGGCGAATGAATTTGAACTGCAAATACTTAAAAGACTAACTACGAGGGTTGCTCCAGCACGCACTATTCGAAACTTCATCAGCATGGACCTTCTTAGATGTCTGAATTTGACTAATTTAAGTTAACCTTCAGAACTCAACTATATGATAAAAGGCTTAGCCCTCTTAGCCCTAAAGTATCAAGACAAAAAAAACCCGCTTGATTAGCGGGTTTTTAGAGATTTGAATATCGAAATAGATAACTTAGGCGGCATCTTCTTCGTCAAAATCTTCCTCATCGTCATCTTCGAATTGAGCTGCATGAGCGTCTAAGTCAAAATCAACGAGTTGGATATACGCCATTGGCGCATTGTCGCCTGGGCGATTGCCGCATTTCAATATACGTGTATAGCCACCGGGGCGCTCTTTCATACGCTCGCCAATTTCATCAAATAACTTTGCCACGATATCGCGATCGCGAAGTTTGGCGAAGGCTGAACGCTTATTGGCCAATGTCGGCTCTTTACCGAGCGTGATGACCGGCTCAATAAACATGCGCAGTTCTTTAGCCTTGGCAACAGTCGTCTTGATTTGCTCGTGCTTTAACAACGACACCATCATATTGCGAAACATCGCTTGACGATGACTTGAATTACGGTTGAACTGACGACCTGATTTACGATGTCTCATGACACAAACCTATTATTTCTTAGCGTGCAGATTGCACATTAATCGTTATCGACGCGTAACGCAGCGGGGGGCCAGTTTTGCAACTGCATGCCTAAGGATAATCCGCGTTGTGCCAATACGTCTTTAATCTCGGTAAGCGACTTTTTACCCAAGTTCGGAGTTTTCATTAACTCTACTTCTGAGCGCAACACCAAGTCGCCAATGTAGTAAATACTTTCTGCTTTGAGGCAGTTAGCAGATCGAACCGTGAGCTCTAGCTCATCAACTGGACGCAACAAGACTGGGTCCACTTCGGGTTCTTTTTCTTCTTGAGCAACGGCAGCAATTTCTTCCAAATTTACAAACACTTGGATTTGTTGGCTTAGCGCAGTCGCTGCTTTACGGATGGCGTCTTCGGGGTCGATAGTGCCATTCGTCTCAATTTTTAAGGTCAATTTATCTAAATCAGTACGCTGCTCAACACGCGCATCATCAACCGAATAAGAGACCTTCAGAACAGGGCTATACGTTGCATCAAGTTGCATTAAGCCAATTTCTTTATCTTCGTTTTCGCCTTTACGCGATTCTGAGATTTCGTAACCTCGACCACTGCGCACAGTTAGCTCAGCATGGAACTTAGCGTCTTTAGACAAATGAGCGATTACCAATTCAGGGTTCGTGATTTCAACGTCTTGAACGGTTTGAATATCACCAGCGGTTAACACACCTTCACCATCGCCGCTAAGAGTTAAGGTAACAGGCTCATCAAATTCTTTTTTGATCGCGACGCCCTTAAGGTTCAATAAGATGTCGATAACATCTTCTTGCACGCCCTCGATTGACGAATACTCATGCAATACACCATCTATTTTGACTTCGGTGATTGCAGAGCCAGGGATGCACGACAATAAGATGCGTCTAAGTGCATTACCTAGGGTATAACCGAAGCCACGCTCAAGCGGCTCAATCACTACCTTGGATTTGGTTCCCTCTTCAGTGTTTACGTCCACGAATCGTGGGGTCAACAATGGTTCAATTTGGTCTGACATGGTTCTCTCCGGTTATTTACCGAACCCTCTGGCGGGCAGCGGTTAAATTAATTGGATCAATTGGGCAAATTCAAGATCGTTTGCCCTTATTTATAGCTCTACTTTTTAACTACTCTGAATCTAAACTCTTGTGCGTCTAAACTTTTGCGCTTCTAAATTACTCTGGCTGTCACATGCACTAACGCGGCTTGTTTTGCCTACATTCAGGCAAGCGCTTTAGCTTATAAACAAATTACTTAGAGTAAAGTGCAACGACGAGTGACTCATCGATGTCGGCCGGAAGATCACTGCGCTCTGGCGTTGATTTGAATACGCCCTTTTTTGCGGCCGAATCAACACTAACCCAATCGGCGAAGCCGACTTGCTCAGCGATTTCTAGAGCCGCGCCAATGCGTAACTGCTTTTTAGCGCGATCACGAATTTCAACTTCGTCACCAGGCTGAACATCAAACGACGGGATATTTACGATCTTGCCGTTTACTTTGATCGCTTTGTGGCTGACTAGCTGACGAGCTTCAGCTCGTGTTACGGCAAAGCCCATACGATAAACGACGTTATCGAGCCGCGATTCCAAAAGCGTTAAAAGTATTTCGCCCGTTGAACCGCTCCTACGAGCAGCCTCGGCGTAATACGAACGGAATTTCTTTTCAAGCACACCGTAAATACGACGCAGTTTTTGCTTCTCACGAAGCTGCGTTCCGTAAACAGTGGTGCGTGGTCGACGAGCCGTGGCGCTTTGCCCTGGGAGCTTGTCGATTTTGCATTTTGATTCGAGTGAACGTGCTGGGCTTTTTAAGAAAAGATCAGTGCCCTCGCGACGTGCCAACTTACAAGTTGGGCCAATGTATCTAGCCATGATGTTGCTCTACGATTAAGTACTGTGTTGACAATACTTTGTCTGTTTACTGTTGCTCTTGTGTCGGTGAGACAAACACCGACGCAAACGGGTTATACGCGACGCTTTTTAGAAGGGCGACAACCATTATGAGGGATTGGAGTAACGTCTGTAATCTGCGTCACTTCAAATCCACAATTATTCAAAGCTCGAACGGCCGACTCACGACCAGGGCCTGGGCCTTTCACTCGAACTTCCAAATTCTTCATACCGAATTCTTGCGCCATCTTGCCGCATCGATCCGCAGCCACCTGAGCCGCGAAAGGAGTACTTTTGCGTGAGCCACGAAAACCCGAGCCACCCGCAGTTGCCCAACATAGGGCATTACCGTGGCGATCACTGATTGTGACGATGGTGTTATTAAATGACGCTTGGATGTGCGCAATGCCATCCACGATATGCTTTTTGACTTTTTTCTTAGTCTTTTGAGCTTTTGCCATGATTTACTCTCGATTCAAAAACAGGTAACTCGCGAAAGGCGAGCACTGGCAGATAACCTATAAGGTTAGCGCTTGATTGGTTTACGTGGGCCTTTACGGGTACGAGCATTGGTTTTGGTGCGTTGACCACGAAGCGGTAAACCGCGACGGTGGCGCAAGCCACGATAACAACCTAAGTCCATCAGTCGCTTGATGTTCATAGAGACTTCTCTACGCAGGTCGCCTTCAACTTCGAACTTGGCCACTTCCGCACGAAGCTTTTCGGCTTCGGCTTCAGACAGGCCATTAACTTTAGTTGAGCGCTCGATACCAGCCGCGTCACAAATTGCTTGCGAGCGTGTCTTGCCGATGCCGTAAATCGAGGTTAAAGCAATCTCGATATGCTTGTGTGATGGTAAATTAATACCTGCAATACGTGCCACTGTGTCTTTCTCCTGCCTTTTAAAGCTGCTCTTTTATGCGGAATAATGGCGTTGAACAGCTAATTTCAGCTTCACTCTATTTCTAGAGTTATGTGTTGGCCTTGGGCCACCCACCTAATGGGCGCGCAAGGATACTGTCATGACCTAACAAAATCAACTCATTTTGAGTGGTTTTTGCTCCGTCAACGTAATTCAATCTTTGTGGTTAAAACGCGGCTTAACCTTGTCGTTGCTTATGACGTGGATCAGTGCAAATAACTCGCACCACGCCCTTACGACGAATAACTTTACAGTTGCGGCAAATTTTCTTAACCGATGCTCGAACTTTCATGACGTTCTCTCTGTATAAACAATTTAAAACGGGTTACTAACAAGAAACCAATCTATTTACGACGCTTGCGGCGGCTACCGCCGGAATTGCCAGTCAAATTGGTTTTCTTCATTAAGCTTTCGTACTGCTGTGACATTAAGTGCGATTGAATCTGCCCCATCATGTCCATGATCACTACAACAATGATCAAAAGAGAAGTTCCGCCAAAGTAAAACGGAACCCCGTAGTTAACGATCAACAGCTCAGGAATCAAACAAACGATGGTCAGATAAATCGCCCCGACCAAGGTGAGCTTTGACACAACGCCATCAATGTACCGCGCAGTCTGCTGTCCAGGGCGAATACCCGGCACAAACGCGCCTTGCTTTTTAAGGTTTTCTGCGATCTCTTTAGGATCGAAAGTCAACGCTGTATAGAAAAAAGCAAAAAACAAAATCATTCCGATATACAACACGGTGTACAACACCTCACCGGGCTGCATTTTAGTGGAAATATCTCGCAATATACCGGCAACACCAGTCGCAGATTCGCTGCCGAAGAATCCGACCAAACTGGCAGGAAACAAAATAATACTGGACGCAAAAATTGGCGGAATAACGCCTGCCATATTCATTTTAAGCGGCAAATAACTACTCGGTGCTTGCATCACCTTGTTACCACGTTGCTGGCGCGCATAATTCAACGTTATTCGGCGCTGCCCTCGTTCTACGAACACCACAAAGGCGGTCACCGCAATCACACCAACCACCATCACCAGCAAAAAGATCGGTGAAAATTCACCGCTTTTAGTTAGCTCGTAAGTGCCACCGATGGCGCTAGGCAAACCGGCAACAATGCCTGCAAAAATGATCAGAGATATACCGTTACCAATACCGCGGTCTGTGATTTGCTCGCCTAGCCAAACCAAGAACATCGTGCCGGCAACTAAAGCCAATACGCACACGATAGTGAATTGGATACCCGTAATCAAAGTAACCGGCGTGCCATTAACGGCTTGAGCTTGCACCGTCGAAGCAACACCAATCGCTTGAAAGGTCGCCAATACGGCTGCGGCATAGCGAGTCCACTTTTGGATCTTTCGTCGCCCTGATTCACCTTCGGCTTTGATCTGCTTTAATCGTGGTTCGACGGCAGTAAGCATTTGGATGATGATCGACGCCGAGATATATGGCATAACGCCAAGAGCCATGACCGACAACCGGCTTAGGGCCCCACCAGAAAACATATTCAGTACGTCAAGAATCGAGCCTCGGTTCTGATCGAACAAAGCAGAAATCGCAATTGGGTCAACACCTGGCACTGGCACATGGGTACCAATACGGTAAACAATAAAGGCCGCGAGCACGAAACCAATTCGCGCCCACAATTCGTTTAATTTGCCTGAGCCAGCTAAAGCTGCTGCTTGTTCACGTGCCATATTATCTGTCCGAATAATGCGTCGTTGCTAAACCGTTATCGTATGTTTATTGGGATGTTTTAAGCCGACTCAAGCGTCAACTTTACCGCCCGCAGCTTCGATTGCGGCTTTCGCGCCTTTGGTTGCACCGACACCTTGGAGGGTTACGGCTTTATTTAACTCCCCTGACAGCACTACTTTAGCGCGAAGATGGTTGGCATTGATTAAGCCGGCTTTACGAAGAGCCGCCAAATCAACCACTTCACCTTCAATCAAATTCAACTCATGCAAGCGTATTTCCGCCATGTTTTTAGCCATGCCAGAACGGAAGCCACGTTTTGGTAAACGCATTTGAAGTGGCATTTGACCACCCTCAAAACCGATTTGAACTTTTCCGCCTGAACGAGATTTTTGACCTTTATGGCCACGACCCGCTGTCTTGCCAGTGCCAGAACCAATGCCACGCCCGACTCGCTTACGAGCTCGCTTGGCACCTTCTGCTGGTTTAATGGTATTCAATCGCATTGTCTAATCCTCTACTTTCAGGAGGTATGAAACTTTGTTGATCATGCCACGGTTCTCAGGAGTATCAATAACCTCAACCGTGTGATGCATGCGACGCAAGCCCAGGCCTTTAACACAAGCCATGTGCTTGGCACCGCGGCCAAACATGCTTTTGACCAGAGTGACTTTTATTTTCTTTTCGTTCGCCATTGTATAAACCGAATTCGTTAGCTAAATGAGACAGAAGTAAAAATTACTCCATGATCTCCTTTACGCTTTTGCCACGTTTTGCAGCGACTTGTTGAGGGCTCTTAATAGAACGCAAACCTTTGATTGTCGCACGTACTACATTAACCGGATTGGTTGAACCAATGCACTTAGCCAACACATCTTTAACACCAGCGGCTTCAAATACTGCACGCATGGTGCCACCGGCGATAATTCCAGTACCGGCAGACGCTGGACGCATGATCACGGTTGATCCTGCATGAGTTGCGACCACTGGGTATTGCAAGGTGCCATTAATCAAATGAATTGGTTTCATCTCGCGTCGGCCTGATTCCATCGCTTTGGAAACCGCCAAGGGCACCTCTTTTGATTTACCACGACCTATGCCGATACTGCCTTTGCCGTCGCCCACAACCGTGAGTGCCGAGAAACCGAAGATACGACCACCTTTAACTACTTTGGCCACACGTCGAACATTAATCAGTTGCTCAAGACTTTCGTCTACTGGTTCGCGATTATCGCGATTATTTCTTTTTGGATTCGCCATTGCTTTTCTCCCGAACCGTTATAGCTTAAGGCCGGCTTCACGCGCGGCATCAGCCAATGCTTTAACTCGACCGTGATAACGAAATCCAGATCGATCAAAGGCAACTTCTTCAACGCCAGCTTGCTTAGCCAACTCTGCGATTTGCTTACCCACGGCCGCGGCCGCATCACAGTTACCTGTGGATTTGAGCTCTTTCTTAATGCCTGCGCTTAGAGTTGACGCAGACGCCAATACTTTGCCACCGGTTTCATCAATCACTTGAGCATAAATGTGTTGCGAAGTGCGGTGAACCGACAGACGCTTAACACCTTGGCGAGCAATTTTTGCGCGGATTTTACGAGCGCGACGTAAACGTGCTTGTTTTTTATCTTTCATAATGTGTTCCGCCTACTTCTTCTTAGCTTGCTTGCGAATAACATATTCATCGGCATAACGAACACCCTTGCCTTTATAAGGCTCAGGCTTGCGATAAGCGCGAATCTCGGCTGCTACTTGGCCAACGCGTTGCTTGTCGATTCCAGACACAACAACTTCGGTATTGCTTGGCGTTTCAACCTTAATACCTTCTGGCACCTCGTACACCACTGGATGCGAGAAACCTAAGGTTAAATTCAGTTTTTGGCCTTGCGCTTGCGCACGATAACCAACACCGATGATGGTTAACTTTTTCTCAAAGCCGGCAGTAACGCCAGTAACCATATTGTTTACCAATGCCCGTGTCGTTCCGGCAAGCGCGACTGCTTGCTTGCTTTCGTCATTGGCCGCCACTTTAATTTGGGCATCTTCTTGTGCGACTGAGACCAGCTCATGCACATTCCACTCAAGCTCACCTTTGGAGCCTTTCACCTTTACAACCTGCCCTGACAACGTTACTTCAACGCCGCTGGGTAAGTTGATTGGTGCATTTGCAATACGAGACATAATTTTACTCTTAAGTTATTTAATGCAGCCTTAGCTAGATCCAGACAATTGACTTTGACAAAATCCAAACAACGCTTACTTAAACAAACATGCAATAAGAATTAACTTACTGCACACAATACTTCGCCACCAACACCGGCTGTGCGCGCTGCGCGATCAGTCATAATGCCTTTATTGGTAGAGATAATCGCCACGCCCAAACCGCCATTAACTTGAGGCAATTCAGAAGCGCTTTTATAAACACGAAGACCTGGCTTGCTAATACGTTGAATCTGCTCGATTACTGGTGAGCCTTCAAAGTACTTAAGCTTGATGCTTAAACTGGGCTTACCTTCAACATCGGCAGTTTCGAAGTCTTCAATAAAACCTTCATCTTTGAGCACTTGAGCAATCGCTGCTTTCATTTTCGAACCAGGCATGGTCAATGAAATTTTCTCAGCGTGGTGCGCGTTGCGGATTCGTGTCAAAAGATCCGCGATTGGGTCTGTCATCATGGTGGTGTACCGTTTCTAAATCTATTAAAGGGTCGTTGTTTACCGCGCTTACCAGCTGGCTTTAACAACACCCGGCGCTTGGCCTTTAAGAATCACTTCACGCAACTTGTTACGGCTTAAACCGAACTTGCGATAGTAGCCATGCGGGCGACCAGTTAAACCACAGCGATTTCGTTGACGAGATTTGGCTGAATCACGCGGCAGTTTTTGCAACGCCAACATAGCCTCCCATTTGTCATCGTATTCACTTTCAGGGTTTGACACGATCGCACGAAGTTCGTCTCTTCGTTTTTGATAGCGGTTATTCAACTTACTGCGTTTATCATCACGCGCAATCATTGATTTCTTAGCCATAGCAACAGTTCTCTTGCTTTATTTGGTTTTCAACGGGAAGTTAAAAGCACGTAGTAGGGCTTCCGCTTCTTCGTTGGTATTTGCACTAGTAGTAATGGTGACATCCATACCGCGCAGCGCATCTACTTTGTCGTAATCGATCTCAGGGAATACGATTTGCTCTTTCAAACCAAACGTATAGTTGCCCCGGCCATCAAACGACTTTAGGTTTAACCCGCGAAAGTCGCGGATACGTGGGATCGCAATTGCAATCAAGCGATCCAAGAATTCATACATGCGTTCACGACGCAAATTCACTTTAGCGCCAATGGGCCATCCATCACGAATTTTAAAACCCGCGACTGACTTACGCGCCAAAGTCACCACTGGCTTTTGACCAGTGATCGACTCCAGATCCGCTACTGCGCTTTCAATGATCTTTTTATTACCGACTGCTTCACCAAGGCCCATATTGATAGAAACCATAGTGATGCGCGGAATTTGCATTGCACTGGAGTAGTTAAACTTTTCTTGCAATTGAGGAACTACGTTGTTCGCGTAATGTTCTTGCAGTCTGCTCATTATTTTTTACCTGATTTAAAACCGAGATTTAATTGAGAGGTTCGAGCGCAATTAAGCGTCTACTTTTGACCCATCGCTTTTAAATACGCGGTGTTTTTCTTTGCCTTCGCCTTCAATACGCACTTTGTCTGCTTTACCCGTTTTAGGATTCAGCAAGGCGATATTTGAAAGCTGTATAGGTGCTTCTTTTGTCAAGATGCCGCCTGTCACACCGGCCATAGGATTAGGGCGCGTGTGCTTTTTAACTAGCTGCACGTCGTTAACAAGCGCTCGACCATCGTCAAGGATTTGAAGGACCTCGCCAGTCTTACCTTTATCGCGGCCAGTTATCACAATCACCTGATCGCCTTTTTTGATCTTGTTCATGATTTCTATTCCAACTTAGTGGTTACAGTACTTCGGGCGCTAGAGAGACAATTTTCATGAAATTGTCGCCGCGTAGCTCACGAGTAACTGGGCCAAAGATACGAGTGCCAAGAGGTTGACGCGATGCATTGAGAATCACGGCAGCGTTCTTGTCAAAGCGGATCAATGAACCATCTGGGCGACGAACGCCTTTTCTGGTACGTACGATAACCGCGTCGTAAACCGCGCCTTTCTTGACGCGCGAGTTTGGCAGTGCTTCTTTTACGCTGACTTTAATAACGTCACCAATGCCAGCGTAACGACGTTTTGAACCACCCAATACTTTGATGCACATTACTTTGCGTGCGCCACTGTTATCGGCTACTTCTAAAATACTTTGCATTTGAATCATGGCTTTACTCCAAATTATTCAGTGCTTTATTTTGTTCTCGTTGCAAAAGTGGTTTAAACGATGATCGCTTTTTCAACCACTTTAACCAAACGCCATGATTTGTTTTTCGACAAAGGACGACATTCTTCGATAACGACTGTGTCGCCTTCTCCGCATTCGTTTGCTTCATCGTGTGCCAAATACTTGGTCGACTTGCGAATATATTTTCCGTACAAAGGATGCTTTTCGCGGCGCTCAACCATCACAGAGATGGTTTTCTGCGCTTTGTTGCTCACGACTTTGCCTTCAACAGTACGTGCCGTTTTTTCAGTCATTTCTATAAACCTCTACTTCGCCCGTTTATGCCGAAGCTTGTTCGTTCAATACGGTCTTGATTCGAGCGACTTGACGGCGGATTTGTTTAAATCGCGCCGTGTTTGATAGTTGCCCTGTGCCGCGCTGCATACGTAAAGTAAATTCTTCTTTACGAAGCTCGACCAACTCTTTATTTAAATCTTCAGCTGATTTAGCACGAAGATCTGTTGCTTTGCTTTGCGTTGCCATTGTCTGATTCTCCAACCGCTACTAAAGAGCGCGCTTCACAAACTTGCACTTAAAAGGAAGCTTAGCCGCTGCGAGTTTGAATGCCTCGGCTGCAAGCTCTTCGCTTACGCCCTGCAATTCATACAACATTTGGCCAGGCTTAACTTCCATCACCCAAAATTCAGGGTTACCTTTACCTTTGCCCATACGAACTTCTAAAGGCTTCTTAGAAATTGGCTTATCTGGGAAAACACGGATCCATACTCGGCCACCACGTTTGATGTGACGGGTAATGGTTCGACGTGCGGCTTCAATTTGACGCGAGGTCATGCGCCCACGAGTCGTCGCTTGTAAGCCGAACTCACCGAAGCTCACTTTGTTGCCGGTGTGCGCTAAACCGCGGTTACGCCCTTTGTGCGCTTTGCGGAATTTGGTACGTTTTGGTAATAACATTTCGAAATACCTCTAATTCGCCGTCTCTAAGACGCCGCCGTTTCGGTCGTTTCTTCAGTCGCTGCTGGTGCATTGACTGCTTGAAAAATTTCGCCTTTGAAGATCCAAACCTTAACGCCAATAATGCCGTAGGTGGTCAAAGCTTCGCTGGTGGCGTAATCGATGTCGGCGCGCAGAGTATGCAAGGGCACTCGACCTTCGCGATACCACTCCGAGCGAGCAATTTCTGCACCATTCAAACGGCCTGAAATCATCACTTTGACGCCTTGAGCACCAGCACGCATAGCAGATTGAACCGCGCGCTTCATCGCACGACGAAACATGACGCGTTTTTCTAACTGCTGACAAATACCATCAGCAACCAACTGAGAATTAACTTCAGGTTTGCGGATCTCTTCCACCGAGACTTGCGTCGGCAAGCCCGTCATCGCCGCAATTGCTTTACGCATGCGATCAATGTCTTCACCTTTTTTACCGATAACAATACCGGGGCGAGCGGTGTGGATAACCACATTGATGTTTTGCGCGGGGCGCTCAATCGTAATTTCGCTGACTGCCGCGTTTTTCAATTTTTTCTCTAAGAACTCGCGCACTTTCAAATCTTGTAATAAGAACTTTGAATATTCGCCTTTCTCAGCAAACCATTTAGCATTGAAGTCTTTAACAATGCCCAAACGCATACCGTTAGGATGTACTTTTTGACCCATGGTTAGACTCCGAATTAACTAGTAGCTGCGTCGTCACTCACTTGAACAGTGATATGACTCGTGCGTTTTAAAATACCAAAGGCTCGGCCTTTAGCTCGCGGGCGCATGCGCTTCATGGTTGGCCCTTCATCAACGAAACACTTTGAAACCACCAACTCATCGATGTCGGCGCTTTCGTTGTGTTCGGCATTGGCGATGGCTGACTCAAGCGTCTTCATTACCAAGGTCGCTGCTTTGGTTTCGCCAAACGAGAGAATCTCTAAGGCGCGAGCAACCGACTTACCGCGAATTTGATCGACCGCCAATCTGGCCTTTTGCGGCGAGATGCGAACGTTTTTTGCTGTTGCTTTAACTTGCATAGTGCTCACCCCTACCGACCTTTTTTATCAGCAATGTGGCCTTTGAAAGTACGAGTTGGCGAAAATTCACCCAACTTGTGCCCAACCATATTCTCGGTAATCAAAACCGGAACATGCTGACGGCCATTGTGTACCGCAATCGTGAGGCCAACGAATTCAGGCATGATCATGCTACGGCGAGACCATGTCTTAATTGGTTTGCGGTCGCTGTTAGCAACTGCTTTTTCAACTTTGGCCCACAAGTGATGATCAACAAAAGGGCCTTTTTTAATAGAACGTGCCATTTAGCTACCCCTATTTCTTGCGTCGACGAATAATCATCGAATCGCTGCGTTTGTTCGAACGAGTACGGTAACCCTTAGTAGGCACACCCGTTGGTGATACTGGATGACGACCACCAGAGGTACGGCCTTCACCACCACCATGTGGATGGTCGACCGGGTTCATCGCAACACCGCGTACGGTTGGGCGAATACCACGCCAGCGTTTCGCACCAGCCTTACCGAGTTTGCGCAAAGAATGCTCTGAGTTACCAACCTCGCCTAAGGTGGCGCGGCACTCTAAAAGCACCTTACGCATTTCGCCTGAGCGCATGCGGATTTGAGCGTACTTACCTTCTTTACCAACAAATTGGATTGAAGTACCGGCTGATCGAGCCAATTGACCGCCTTTGCCAGGCTTCATTTCGACGTTGTGGATCACCGAACCAACTGGGATATTGCGCAATGGCAAACAGTTGCCTACCGCGATTGGCGCATCAACGCCGGAGATCACTTTGGCGCCAGCTTTTAAGCCTTTTGGCGCTAACATATAGCGGCGTTCGCCATCGGCGTAACACAACAACGCTAAGTGCGCGCTGCGGTTTGGATCGTATTCCAAACGTTCTACTTTAGCTGGGATTGCGTCTTTATTACGACGAAAATCAACAACACGATATTTGCGCTTATGACCGCCACCACGATGACGGACAGTGATGCGACCTACATTATTTCGCCCATTGGTCGCGCGCTTGGATTCCAGCAAAGGCTTATAAGGCTCGCCTTTGTGCAATTCAGGCGTCACTACGCGAACTGTGCCGCGGCGACCGGGAGAGGTAGGTTTTAACTTTACCAATGCCATTTCTGTTTACCTGATTAAAATATTCTTTCTATGTTCGATGGTTAACGATTAATCGCAACTCACCTTTATGCTTGAAACCCAGCGAAATCAATATCGCTGCCTTCTTTCAAGCGTATGTATGCTTTTTTGCGATCTGATCGCCGACCTGTGCTACGGCCAAAACGCTTGGTTTTGCCCTTTGCATTTAATACCCGAACCGATTCGACTTCGACGTCGAATGCTTTTTCGATGGCGGCTTTTACATCGTTTCGCGTTGCGTCGTTAGCAACATAAAACACCGCTTGGCCGTCTTGCTCAGCAGCGCGTGTACTTTTCTCTGTCACCACTGGCGCGATCAACACTTGATACAAACGATCTTCGCTTAATTTTGATGCGCTCATGACAACGCCTCCTCAACTTGTTTAACTGCTTCGGACGTCATTACAACTTTATCGAAGCCAATCAAACTAACTGGGTTGATCTCCTGCGACTCCATCACGCCAACGTGATACAAGTTGCGCTGAGCCAACGCTAGGTTTTCATCTAGGTCATGGGTAATAACCAATACGTCATCTAGCTTCAGGTCTTTTAACTTGGCTACGAGCTGTTTGGTCTTAGGCTCGTTTAGGCTTAGTTCATCTGAGACCAACAAACGTTCTTGACGAACCAACTCAGACAAAATCGAGCGCATAGCGGCGCGATAAGCCTTTTTGTTCATTTTTTGCGAATAGTCTCTAGGTGTTCCGGGGAACGCCATACCACCACCACGCCAAATATTGCTTCGTGTCGTACCCGCGCGAGCACGACCCGTGCCTTTTTGACGCCAAGGCTTAGCACCACCGCCTGATACAGCTGAACGGTTTTTCTGTGCCTTGGTGCCTTGACGAGCACCCGCTTGAAACGCCACCACAGCTTGATGAATCAACGCTTCGTTGTAGTCGGCACCGAACACTGCGTCTGATGCGCTTACGGCAGAACCATTTACTTGCTTAAGTTCCATGACGATGCCCTATTTCTTTGCTTTTACAGATGGCTTGATAATGATGCTGCCGCCCTTTGAACCAGGGACACTGCCCTTGACCAAAATAACGTTTCGCTCAGTATCAACACGCACTACTTCAAGGCCTTGCTGAGTTCGCTTACGCGCTCCCATGTGGCCACCCATTTTTTTGCCTTTAAAGACTTTGCCCGGGTCCTGGCATTGACCAGTTGACCCCAGCGAACGGTGAGAAACCGAGACGCCGTGCGTGGCTCTCAAGCCGCCGAAACCCCAGCGCTTAATACCACCGGCAAAACCTTTACCAATTGTTGTGCCTTGCACATCAACTTTTTGGCCTTCTTCGAATAGATCAGCATTGATCTCAGAGCCCACTTCGAGCTCAGCCTGCGCGGCATCGACTCGAAACTCAGCCAACCGAGTTCCTGGCGTTACCTTCGCTTTAGCATAGTGACCTTTCATGGCTTTGCTGACGCGATTAGCGCGGCGCTCACCTGAGGCAACTTGCACCGCTTCGTAGCCATCGGTATCGGCAGTTTTAACCTGTGTGACACGGTTAGTCGAAATGCCGACCACCGTAACTGGCACTGACTTTCCGTCTTCCTGAAAGACGCGGGTCATACCAATTTTTTGTCCAATTATTCCAAGTGACATGGTTGTATCTCTTGTTCGTTTAAGTCAGAGGGTTTTACGTATTCCTAAGAATTCGCAGGAAAACCGTGACTAATTAACTTTAATTTCAACATCGACGCCTGCTGCCAAATCCAAACGCATTAGTGCGTCTACGGTTTTGTCAGTCGGTTCAACGATGTCCACAATGCGCTTGTGTGTGCGCACTTCAAATTGATCACGCGCTTTTTTGTTGACGTGCGGAGACCGCAATAACGTCAAACGCTCAACACGTGTCGGCAAAGGAATCGGGCCGCAGACCATCGCGCCTGTGCGCTTGGCTGTATCAACGATCTCCTGCGCAGAACGATCAATCATTCGATGATCAAACGCTTTCAGGCGAATACGTATTTTTTGATTTTCGACGCTCATAGTTAAACCTTAGTTTCGTCTTTGTCTTATCTAATAAATGCTAAGTTCAAGCAGCTCTTGCCTATATTTTTAAACAAAAGCTGCCGACTTAATTTTCTTAAGCGTTGATTTTAGCGACAACGCCCGCACCAACGGTACGGCCACCTTCACGAATCGCGAAACGAAGACCTTCTTCCATCGCAATCGGCGCAATCAACTCAACTTGCATCTTGATGTTGTCACCCGGCATCACCATCT
>CALAKU010000056.1 GCA_937922925.1 uncultured Arenicella sp.
CGACGAGTTCATTGCTTACTTCTCTATTTGGCGCGCAACCATACCGGCTGACTGCTCTTCGAGAATCTCTTCAACACGTTTGGCACGTGACGCGGCGGCGGTATGCAGTAATACGGTTGGGATGGCGACGACCAAACCACACACCGTTGTTACCAAGGCTTTGGAGATACCACCGGCCATTAACTTGGGATCGCCTGCGCCAAACAACGTAATCGACTGGAAGGTTTCGATCATGCCCCAAACCGTACCGAGTAGACCACCGAGTGGTGCTACGACCGATACAATTTTTAGGAACATCAGCCAAGCCGTTAGCTTTGGCGTTTCTTTCATAATCGCTTCAGACAACCTTAGCTCCATCGCCTCAGTGTCGTTGGTTGGATTATCCGTGACTGCTTTAAGAACACGACCTAGTGGGTTCTTAGAAGAAGGGTTGCTTGGATCTTTCGCTTGTTTGTTAACGGCTGACGCAACGCCAATCAAGGTAATGATACGCCATAGTGCGATTAACACGGCAATGGCACCCACTGACAAGATGATTTTACCAATCAAACCACCTTGGTTGATTCGCTCACCTAAACTTGGGTTTTCTACTGCGGCTTCAAGTAACTTACCTGATGTTGGGTCAAGCGAGAAAGTAGCGCCTTCGCCGCTAGCATTAAACAAAGAGCTTGCAGCGCTCTGATAACGGCCGTCTGGCTGACGTGGCAATGCGGCAACACCGCCTTTACCGTAAGTTAAGTATGTGCCATCGCCAATCAAGTTAAATGCACCAACTCGAACAATGTCTTGTTGTTCACTGGCGCCTGAGGCGGTAGCGACATTGGCACTGAATTTTGCGATTTTGCCTTGTTGAACCATTTCCAAGAACACGGCTTTCCAAAGCTTTTCGACGTCAGACGCAGAAATCAAATCGTTGGACTGGCCACTTAGCTTTTGGATCATGCCGTCAAATTCAGCAGAGCGATTTGGGAACTGAGCCGACACGAGAGACGTTTCAAACAAGGCGCTGGTTTCACCAACGATTTGCTGCATAGAGCCAAACAAATCTTTTAAATCACCCAATGAAGCTTGGCGCTGTGTGCGCAAGGCATCTAGGGCATCGTTATTTTGAGTGAACTGATCTTCTAGCGCATCGCTGCGAGCTTCCAAGCGAGCACGCTCAGCTTTTAGCTCGTTAACGATACCCGCTTTACCGCCACCGGCGGCGCGAAAGCGTTTTTCTAAATCAACGGCCGATTTGCTTTTCTGCAAAGCACCGGATTTAACTTGATCGAGTAATTGGTCAAGGTTTTGCGCCTGTGCTGGCGCGACGATGATGGCGGCTGCAAAGGCCGCGGCGGTTAATAAACGTTTCATGTTACACGCCCTCCGGAGCCGTCAACGGCAAATTCAATAACTCTGGTGCCGTCGTTTTAGCGGCCACCTTGATCGCTTTACGAAGATCTCTATTTGCGCTGTCTGGCAATGCCTTCCACATTTTATTGGCGGTATCCCACATTGCAGACGAAGCTTGATCTTTGGTTTGGTAATAAAGAGCAACACGGCCAATACGAAGCATGTCGACTTCTATCTGGTTACCACCCACATCTTGCGTATCTTTGTAGGCTTCGTAGGTATTACCATACTCAAGCTCAATGGTATAAAGATCCATGATGCTACGAAAGATAGATGAATTGCTGGCTTCGCCACTATTCAAGAGGTTTTTCAAATTATTGACGCCTGCGACTCGGTCGTCGAGATGAAATGGCAAATCGGCTTTTACAAAACGATCAATCGCGTCAACCATTGGCTTTAACATGCCACCAATTTCTTGACCAAGACCTTGAGAGCCTTGGATAGAACGCTGAATTTCCTGCTGTGCAACACCTTGAGCACTGATTTGCTCTTGTTTTTGCTGATTGTAGGTTTTCAATGCTTCAATCAGTTTAAGTTCACGAGCAAACTCTTGGTCGACAGACTGTGCTACCACAGATGTCGTTGCGACCGCACCAATGGCAACCACTGCCATTGCTTGAGCCGCCCATTTCAACAAAGACTTTTTCATTTTAGATTTAACCTCTTTTAATGAAATCTAGTTTTAATCTGATACCGCGCATTTTCTTACTCGTGTTGTACCACCGCATTAGCGGCGGCAATTTGAGTCTTACAAATACACTTCGTATCTTTATCTTGCCGACCGCCAATACTGACAACCGACACGGATTCGCTGCCCCGACCTGCGCACAGCGCTGATCGAATCACAATCTAATACAAGCCAAGAATGTTTTTAGCCCAGAACCTGCTTTAGCTTAAAGTCAAAACCACACGAAGCTGACTCATGCGGCTCGCGAAAAAGCCAAACAAGAATTGCACAAAATCTAACAACCGCTACCGCACCATCGCAACAATAATCGCAAAGAGGGCTCTGTAAAGCCAAAAAAACACCTAGCAAAGGCGCCCTTGTATTCACGGAGACCGTGCAGATTCCCTTAACTCAACCACTCATTCACGAGAATGACACTGCGGCCTGCGTAGCGCTGTCGGTATGCGACAGGCTAGCGGTGGGAAAATAGTAGCTACTCAAACAATCGCTTTTCTTTAATCGATGCTTTTAATAAGACCGAACAAAACCGCATGCCTTTATTGTGTTCCAATCATTAAGAGGATTTAACAGCCTCTGGCAGATAACGAAATAAAATCATCGAGTTTGTTTTACTGGCCTCAGTTTTAACAGGCCAGCGTTTAAAGAAGGTATAAAGCATGCGAACGGCTTTGCTCGCAAAGATCAGTTTAAAACTAGACCGAGCGCTTTACACTGCGGTTTTCGTATCTCCTATGGCTGCGACTCGCAGATACAACTAAAAAGTTGATTTGCGAGACTATTTGTCTTGTTTTACCACTTCATCTGTAGTGAAGCTTGAACTCCAAGTCTATAACGGATTGGCTTTGCAAGCCAAGCCCTTTTGGTCTCTCTTGTATTCGAGTTACTTACTAAGTGCTCTATGAAGAATTTTTTGCTTAAAAATTGAGGGCTTAGTTTGTTCACGAGCCTCTTTGCACAAGATTACAAAACTGTCACCGACCGATCAAAAGCGCCCAGCCAAAAATCCATGTGGCAGCTAAGCAACGACTCGACTACGACGCCAAAACCTTTTCAAACTCAAGCAAGCCTGTTTTAAGTCGCTCTAAACTCAAGTCGCGCCCTAGCAGCTCCAGGGTTGCATCGATCGACGGCGACATAGTTGAACCGGTTATCGCGATACGAACGGGTTGCGCCACCTTTGCAAATCCAACCTCATTGTTATCGACCACCGCTTGCACTTGCTGGCCGATGGCCTCCTTTGACCAGACTGGCAAGGCGTCTAGATTGGTCAACAATTCACCTAGCAAATCAGCCGCTTGGCCTTTGATCCATTTCTTCATGGCGGCTGGGTCATAGCCTTCGACGCCGGCGAAAAAGAATCGCGTTTGCGCGACGACGTCGAGCAAGGTTTTGCAGCGCTCTTGAATTAGCGCGACCACCGAGGTTGCGTAGTCGACATCATCTGGCAGGCTGACACCCGCCTGCTCAAAATGCCAGCGGCTGGCGTCAAGCAACTGCGCAGGAGTAAGTGCTTTGATTTTTTCTTGGTTGACCCAAAGCAGCTTTTCGGGATTAAAAGCCGATGGCGCCCGGCTCACGTTTTCTATCTTAAACAGCTCCAACAGCTCTTCGGGGCTGAACAGTTCTTGATCGCCATGCGACCACCCTAATCTAACAAGATAATTCAGCAGGGCTTCGGGCAGAAAACCTTCGTCGCGGTATTGCATTACACTCACGGCGCCATGGCGTTTGGACAAGCGCGCGCCGTCCTCGCCAAGAATCATTGGCACATGCGCATACTGCGGCAGGCTCGCGCCGAGCGCTTGTAAAATGTTGATCTGGCGCGGAGTATTGTTAATGTGGTCGTCACCGCGAATCACATGCGTGATCCCCATATCCATATCGTCGACCACGACAGTTAAATTATACGTCGGCACGCCATCGGTTCTTGCGATAACCAAATCATCTAACTCTTGATTGGCTATCACGATATCGCCTTTAACCAAGTCTTGAATAAGCACTTCGCCCGCCAACGGGTTTTTGAAACGCACTACGGTGGTCTCAGAGGAGGCCAGATTGAGTTCTCGACAACGGCCGTCGTACTTTGGCTTTAAACCAGCCGCCTTCTGCTGCTCGCGAACCTCATCAAGCCGATCTTTGGAGCATTCACAATGATAAGCATGGCCCGAATCAAGCAGTTGCTGAGTAACGTGAGCATAGCGATCAAAGCGTTGTGTTTGGTAATGCGGGCCTTCGTCGTAATCCAAACCCAACCACGCCATGCCATCGAGAATGGCTTTCACTGATTCCGGCGTTGACCGCTCAAGATCCGTGTCTTCGATACGCAATACAAATCGCCCCTGATTCTGACGGGCGTGCAGCCATGAATACAGCGCGGTGCGAGCGCCACCAATATGTAGATAACCTGTAGGGCTTGGAGGAAAGCGCGTAACGATCATGGTAGTTGTCTTATTGCTGCAAAATTTGTGGGGCGCAATTGTAGTATACTTGAGGCCGTATTTATTGGCTTTTGCACAGATATCAAACCCGCCCATGCCCCGCTTGTTCGTCGACGATTTAACTGTAATTGATTGTTCTATATTAGACCCAAAGCGAGGCTTGATTGGCGCAAGCTGGGCGACATCGGTAGAGCTTCATGGTGAGCTTGACCAGCAAAGCATGGTGTTTGATTTTGCCGAAGTCAAACGCGTGATCAAACGCTGGATCGACAACCATGTCGACCACAAACTACTAGTGCCAACACAATTCAGCGGTTGCCAGATCAGCTTGGACGAACTCGAAACATCTATCGATTTTGAAACTAAATTGGGCGAGGTGCTTGAACATACATCGCCCGAGCAAGCAATTTGCCGAATCGATAAAACCAAGGTAAACCGCAAGAGCGTCGCCAAACACATCGCCAGGGGCTTGATGCAGGTACTGCCTGACAACGTGTTAGACGTGACAATAAAATTGCAAAAGGAAGTGCGATTCGGTTCTTACTATACCTACAGCCATGGCTTGAAGAAACACGATGGCAATTGCCAACGAATCGCTCACGGGCACCGCTCGCGCATAGAAATTTGGAAAAACGGGCGACGCAGTCGCAAGCTCGAAACGCAGCTAGCCCAGCGCTGGCATGACATCTATCTGGGCAGCAGCGAAGATGTGCACGACTTCAAGCATGGCCGAATTCATTTTGCTTACACCAGCCCGCAAGGCGAGTTTTCACTAAACCTAGCCGAAAACCGAGTGCATATTATGGAGTGTGATTCGACCGTGGAGTGTATCGCCGAGCATATTCTGAGCCTGCTCGAAGCCGATTACCCCAAGGCGCACTTTAAGGTTCGCGCATTCGAGGGTATCAACAAAGGCGCTATCGCGGAATCGTCAGCGACGTAACCCACCTCAGCTTCGAACTTAAATCTCTCGCGTCTCGCGGAATACGACATCTGGCCAACGCTCGACGGTGAGTTGCAAATTCACCATGTTCGGCGCAACGTAGGTCAGCGCACCTGTGCCATCAAGCGCCAGATTCGCCTCGTTCTTACGCCGGAACTCTTGCTCGGTTTTGGCGTCGGGAAATTCCAACCATCGCGCCGTGGCAACTTGCACCGCCTCGAAGCCGCAATCGACTTTGTATTCGGCTTTCAAGCGATGAGCCACCACATCAAACTGCAAAATACCAACCGCGCCGAGGATTAGGTCGTTGTTGATCAGTGGCCGAAAAACCTGTGTAGCCCCCTCTTCGCTCAATTGAATCAGGCCTTTTTGCAAAGCCTTAGCACGCAAAGGGTCTTGCAAGCGAACCCGTCGAAACAGCTCAGGTGCAAAATTAGGGATGCCGGTGAATTTGAGTTCTTCGCCTTCGGTAAAGGTGTCGCCAATTTGAATGGTACCGTGATTATGTATGCCAAGAATATCGCCTGCGTAAGCCTCTTCAGTGGCATCCCGCTTGGAGGCCATAAACGAGCTGGCGTTATTAATCGCCATATCGCGCTTCAAGCGCACGTGACGCAACTTTTGCCCTTTACTAAACTGGCCAGAGGTAATGCGCAGAAAAGCAATGCGGTCGTGATGCGATGGGTCCATGTTGGCCTGAATCTTAAACACAAAACCGGTAAAGGCTTGCTCGCCTGAACTCACCGTGCGGCTTTCTGCTTCGCGACCCTGCGGCGGGGGGGCATGATTCGCAAAATTCGCCATTAATTCATCAACACCCAAATTGGCTATCGCCGAGCCAAAAAAGACTGGCGTTAAGTCGCCGCTTAAATACAGCTCTAAATCGAACTCGTTGCTGGCACCGCGCACCAGCTCCAATTCTTCTCTTAACTCTGCCGCGCTATCGCCCAAAAGCGCTTCCAATTCTGGGTTATCCAAGCCTTGGATAAAAAGGTCTTCGTCGTCGGGGTTGCCGGGGCGGCCAGCAAACAAATGAACGGTGTCGTCATACAGCCGATACACGCCCCTAAATTGTTTACCTGAGCCAATCGGCCAAGTCATCGGCGCGCACAAAATATCCAAAACGTCTTCGACTTCGTCCATCACTTCGATGGGGTCGCGGCCTTCGCGATCCATCTTGTTTACGAAAGTCATGATTGGCGTCGTGCGCAGGCGGCACACTTCCATCAACTTAATGGTTCGCTCTTCTACCCCTTTGGCGATATCAATCACCATCAGAGCAGAATCAACTGCGGTTAATGTGCGATAGGTGTCTTCTGAAAAGTCGGCATGGCCCGGGGTATCGAGCAGATTGATCACTTTTTCATCGTAGACAAATTGCATCACCGAGGACGTAACCGAGATGCCGCGTTGCTTTTCTAACTCCATCCAGTCTGACGTCGCATGGCGGCCGCTTTTGCGCGCTTTTACATTACCCGCCAATTGAATGGCACCACCAGACAACAATAGCCGTTCAGTTAGCGTCGTCTTACCCGCATCGGGATGAGAAATAATTGCAAAGGTGCGCCGCTGGGCGACCTGCTCAGGCAAACTCATTTCAAAGCTCTGATTGAAAAAAATATCAGCGCGGATTATAGCCGTAAGCTAAGGTTTGAGTTCGGTCAATTTACCGCGGTGGTTTACCGTCACGCTGTCTTGCTTGATCTCTTCGATCAAAACCCCAGCTTGAAGGTAGTCGCCCACTCTGAACAATTTGCCGTTGATCATGGCAAAGCGCTTTTCAACTTCAGGCGACCAAGAAATTACCTCAAGCTTGGCATCACGCCAATCACTTACTGGCGCTTGAGCCGATCCCGATCCACCAGCATTTGCTTGGCCTGAAGCCGTAGTCAAAGACGTTGAAGTTTGTGCGCCTGTAGTCGCTGACGTCGCTGACGTCGGTGCCGCTCCGGGCAAGCGAACAAACAGATAGACAAGCGCACCAGCCATGCACACCAGCGCAATAGAAACCACAATCCACGGCCATCGCGAACGCTCCGGCGGCGGCGGTTTGTCGGCTAAGGTGGGAACATGATTTTGCTTGCGCTCTTGTTCGGACTTTTTAAGGGCCTCTAATATGGTCGACATCAGCCTAGCCTCGCTTTACTCGGTCGCGCAACACCGGCGTTTGATCGCCTTGCAACAACTCATTCATCAACAAGTAGGTTTCGGGCCCGATAACACTGTCGGTGCTGATACCAAAGAGGGATTGCAAAGCGAAAATCTTTTGCGACATGTCGGCGTCGAACACGCTGAGTGATTCGCGTTCAAGCAATGGCATATTCAGTGCCGAGAACACCTGATTTAATCGCGTCCTGATAATGGGCACCTGATTGTCATTGTCGTTGATTTTCAACAGCCTTTGGCCCGACTGCCCTGGTCGCCAAAATGTGATGCCATTGTTATTCCAACGGGCGCGCAATTCTGACTGGCTCACTTCATGCACATCATCGCCAATCAGCACTTTAGCGCTCTGGCCTTCTAGCGCAAAAACGATCACCCGATGCAGTTGATCCCCTTGGCGCAGAACCAAAATCGAAGGGCGATTAAATCGCTCTAACTGTCGCCAAGTAACCACCTCAAGGCAGGCGATTCTCTGCTTTTCCAAGGCTCCGCAAGCGGAGGAAATCAAGGGTGTTGGTAGGGTAACATCCCAAGCTTGGGCCAAACTGCGAAAGGCGAGCGTGCGCCCGGTTACGTCCGAAGACGCGTCAAGAGCCTTGCCAAACTCTGAATTCAAATCGTATAGCGGTACCTGTGATTGGGTAATTGCCGCTGCCTGAGGAGGCGTGTCATCCAAAAGCTCGTCGGAAATCATTACTGAACCGGGCTGAATGTCGGGCGACTTTACGATGGTGGTTAGCTCGTTGGGGTTGGTGTTAATCGGAACCAATGCAGCAACACTGCTTGAGTCGTCTTGATCTATCGATAAATCGTCGTCGGCAGTTGGTAATAAATCGTCTTCAGTTTGCGCCAGTGTCGCTTCCGGTTCTGGGGGCGCGACTTGAAGTTGCTCGTCGGCGCCTGCTGAGTTTGGTTCTACCTGTCTCGCATCAGCAATTTGTCCGGCACTAGTAATTTCACTAGCACTAGCCGCTAAGCTTACATCTGGCGGTGATAACGGCGCTTCGAGTTGCTGGTTTTGCGTATCCGCGAAATCTGGTTGCGGCGTTGTTTGCGAGCCAACAAACCACCACCAAACTAAGCCGTTGACTAAGACCAACATCGCTGCAGCAAGTGGTAACCAAAGTTTAAAGTTGGATGTTTTCGTAGGCTGATCGCGTTGGATAAATACATCTCTGGCGGCGGCCTTAACATTCGATGAATCCACCGAAGACTGGCTCGCCGCGTAAGCCGACAACAAGCTGTGATCAGCCAACACGTTAATCTTACGCGGAATGCCCTCAGACAAACTGTGCAAGTACTTGAGCGCTTGGCGGCTAAACAAAGGCTGGCGGCAACCCGCCACACTCAATCGATGATTGACGTAGTCTTCGATTTCAGACGCTTTTATCTCGCCTAGATGATAGCGAGCGGTAATACGCTGGGCGAGCTGACGCAAATCGTTGCGCGTTAATAACTGATTCAGTTCTGGCTGACCAATCAACATGATTTGCAGAAGCTTGTGTTTGGTCGTTTCGAGATTAGTGAGCAAACGGATCTGCTCAAGCACCCCACGGCTGAGCAATTGCGCTTCATCGATAATCAAGACAGTTTGGCGATTTTGCGCAAACGTAGAGAGCAAGTGCTGGTTAATCGCGTCTAAAAGCTGCTTTTGCGAGGCATCTTGGCGATAGATCACTTTAAGCTCGTCGCAAATGGTTTGCAGCAATTCGTCTTCGCCCACATTGGCGTTCAGAATAAGCGCTACGTCCGTATTCGCAGGCAAATCACTTAGTAGATTACGACATAGTGTTGTTTTGCCCGTGCCGACTTCGCCAGTCAACACGATAAAACAACCGCCCTGCGACAAGCCATAACTCAAGTGCGCCATCGCTTCTTTGTGGCGAGCACTCATAAAAAGATAGGCCGGGTCAGGCGCTATCGAAAACGGTTTTTCAGTTAAGCCAAAATAGTCAAGGTACACAGGCACACCCTGTTAACGCTGCGATCCGCGAAACTATCACAAAAGTTAGGCGTAAGCGCAAGCTAGATTAAAATGCAGCAAATATGCATCGGTAAGACAACTAAGTGATTTTAGCTTAGAGAACGCAACGAGGAAGCGATCAGCCGTTCAAACAATCCCTCGCCACGACCACCCATTATTTGGCCCATCTCTTGTAACCGCGCCCGCTCGGCGGCACGCCGAGACACGGTGGCTTCACAAACTTGAATCGGCGCGTCGTAGGCCACGGTCGCCAATTGTTTTGATAAGCGGGCTTGATCACGGTGGTCAGCCAATTTTGCCGGCAAGGACTTCGCGCCACGAATACTCAATCGACCAACCTGACTCAAGGACTCGTAAATGGCTTCCAGCGAGCCGAATTCAGCCAGTAATGCACTGGCAGTTTTTGGGCCAATACCAGGCACACCCGGTATATTATCGACCGCATCGCCGCACAAACCCAGATAGTCTTGAATGGCTTCGGGAGGCACACCAAACTTGTCGATGACCTTACTGCTATCCAATTGTCGGTCGCGCGCAAAATCCCACCAAAAATCTTGGCCGCGCAACACTTGAGCTAAGTCTTTATCGCCGCTGACGATGACATTGCGGAACGCGTGGTCACGCAGCTGGCCGGCCATGGTCGCGATGAGATCATCGGCTTCATAACGATCACTGCCGACACAGTAAAAGCCGGCCGACTCAGCAAGGCGACGACATAACTCAAACTGCTGTTTTAATTCTGCCGGTGGTAGCTCTCGATTGGTTTTATACGCCGGGTAAAGTTCATTACGAAAACTCTGCGTGAGATTTTCATCGAACGCAATGCCAACGTACTTAGCCCGGCTGCGCTCGGCAAACTCGGTGAGAAATCGGCAAAAGCCATACACGGCATTGACCGGCCGACCATTTTCGCCGCGCATTGTGTCGGGCACCGAAAACCAAGCTCGAAAGATATAAATACTGGCGTCGATTAAATAGACCGACTTTTGTTCAGAGGAAAGCATAGTTAGGAATAGCGTCGATTTACTTGCTGCGCCTATGAATTGCTAAGGCTATGCGCCTTTTGAATGACTCGTAGTAAATGCACTCGGCGCGAATCGGCGTGCACTACTTCAAACTCAAACGGAGGGATTTCAATTTTTTCGTCCGCTTGAGGAATATGCCCAACGGTTTGCGAAATCAAGCCGCCGATGGTGTCGCTATCGGTTTCGCTTAAGCGGCTGCCAAAGTGCTCGTTGAATTCATCCATGGGCAGCAAGGCTTTGACAATAATCTCGCCACCAGTCAGTTCGCGAATGAAGGTTTCTTCGTCTTCTTGGTCGTGCTCGTCTTCGATTTCGCCAACAATTTGTTCTAGGACATCTTCAATCGTGACCAACCCAGCCGTGGCACCAAATTCGTCGACCACCACCGCCATGTGATTTCGGTTCTCACGAAACTCAGCCAACAACACGTTTAGTCGTTTGGTTTCGGGAACGAATACAACCGGCCGCACTAAATCATGGATATTAAAACGCTGCTTGTCGTCTTCGTCGAAAAAACGCAATAAGTCTTTGGCAAACAAAATACCGATGATTTGATCTCTTTCGTTGTCGACTACCGGGAAGCGCGAGTGAGCGCTCTCAAGCATGATGTCTAAGCACTCATCGAGTTCATGCTCGCGTTCGACAAACACCATATTGCTGCGAGGTACCATCACGTCGCGAACTTTAAGATCGGAGACAAACATAACGCGCTGCATCATCGCGTAAGCATCGCGCGCGACGATGCCATCTTCTTCAGCAAGTCGAAGGCTTTCGAGCACATCGGCTCGGCTGGTTGCCCGCGATGAAGGCAACCATTTAAGAAAAATTTGTGTTAGTTTTGAGAACAGTGACGACGGAGGTTTTTCAGTGGCGTTCATTATTTTTCTTGTTTATTGATAAGGGTTGGCGATGTGGCTCAGCGCCAACACAGAGACTTCTAGGGCTTCCATTTGCTCTGCTTCTTGTTCATCGATGTGGTCGTAACCACAAAGATGCAAGATACCATGAGTAATCATGTGCGCATAATGATCCTGACTACTTTTCCCTTGCTCTTTTGCCTCTTGAATCACGACCTCATGGCAGATAATCACGTCGCCGAGTGGCGTATGGCTTAGTAATTCTGTCATCTCAGGGGCTTGCGCATCCAGCCTAAAGGACAAAACATTAGTGGGGCCTTGCTTGCTTCGATAAGCCGAATTCAGCTTACACATTTCAGGTTCATGAACAAGGCGGATCGTCACTTCACTTGCGCCTAGCTCAAGCTGTTGAGCTACATGCGCAGCCCAATTTTTTATCTGTGAGTGGCTTGGCACCGCATTGTCTAAATGCTCGGTCTCTGAGTTAAAAGACAGGGCTGATTGCACCTCAACCAGTAATTCGCTTTGCGGCATTACTCGTTGCGATCGTGCTTTTCGTAGGCGTCTACTATGCGTTGCACTAGCGGATGGCGAACAATGTCTTTGCCAGTAAACTTGCGCGTTTCGATGCCTTTAACGTTGCGCAAAATAGTCAGCGCATGCTTCAAACCCGAGTACGTGCCTTTGGGCAAATCCACTTGGCTTAGATCGCCCGTCAATACGACTTTTGAACCAAATCCGGTGCGGGTCAGTAGCATTTTCATTTGCGCGACAGTGGTGTTCTGGGCTTCGTCCATAATCACAAACGCGTCGGCCAAAGTTCGCCCACGCATGTACGCGAGGGGCGCTAGTTCAATCACTTTTTGGTCGATCAATTTTTCGACGCGCTCTACCCCTAACAGCTCATACAAGGCGTCATACAACGGGCGCAGATACGGGTCAATTTTTTGGCCAATATCACCTGGCAAAAAGCCCAAGCTCTCGCCCGCTTCAACCACCGGGCGAACCAAAACAATGCGTTTTACTTGCTCTTCAAGCAATGCTTGCACGGCTTTGGCCACGGCCAAATAGGTTTTACCAGTACCAGCTGGGCCAATCCCAAACACGACATCGAACTTGTCGATGGCCAACATATACTCGCTTTGCGCTTTGGTTTTGGCGACCACCTGTTTAAAGGGCGCTTGCACACGCTCAAATTCGCCATCTTGATCATCACGAGAAAGATTATTAATCACTTGATAAATCTGGGAATCGTCCAAAATTTGCTCCTTTGCGGTCAATGTATAAAGCTTGCGGATTACTCGCTTGGCAATCTCGGTCTTGTCGGTTTTGCCTTGCAACACAAAGTCGGAGCCCTGCTGATAGCATTTAATCAACAATTCTTCTTCGATGATTTTAATATTGCGGTGGCACTCTCCGCACAAAATGGAAAGCCGTGCGTTGTCAATTGGTGACTCAAGACTGCCAAGTGACAGCGTGGTCGCGGGTAATGCTTGATTCAAGGGCAATTTCCTATTGAAAAAGGTCGACGGCAAAGCATCGAAAAAACATAAGCTGAAAAAGAAGGTGGAAGACGGTAGCTGCCATCCCACATATTTAAGATGTGTGGTTCAGAATTAAAGCACTGGCCTTTGAGTCTTTGCAATGTCGGCCGCGCAAGCCTCATTAATGTTCGAGTGTGAGAGCGAACGGGCGTCGCTGAAATGCTCTTTATAACGCGGGCTAGAGGGCTCTTTGTTACCCGGGCTGAAAGGCTTTTGATAGCCCCAGCGGAAAGGCTCTTTGCAAACCGACTAATCAAAACACCGCCTTGGCTTTGTCATAGCTAATTTTATCAAACACAGCATTAGCAAAGACAGTCAGAAGAGGTCTGGTGGCTGCAAAGTTTTTCTGAAAAAAAATCAAATTAAAACGACGATCACACCGCATTGAAATTACTTTGTTAACTAAGTTATAAAACAAGCTCTAACTGAAAACAAGCACAATTCACCGACTTTAACCTTGCTGAAACCTTCGAGCCTAAACCTGTCGACCGCGAAGGGAGTTTGGCAAGGCTTCAGTGATCTCAACGTCCACAAATTGGCCGATTAGTTGATGATCGCCATCGAAGTTAACCACGCGATTATTTTCGGTACGCCCAGAAATTTGGCGCGGGTCTTTGCGCGCAGGCCGATCGACCAATACGGTTTGGATCGTCCCAACCATGTTATGGCTGATCTCTTGCGCCATTTCATTGATGCGTTTTTGCAGGCGCTGCAAACGAGCTTGCTTAACTTGCATGGGAACATCATCGGCCAAATCCGAGGCAGGCGTGCCTGGGCGAGCGCTGTAGATGAAGCTGAAACTTTGGTCGTAACCAATGGTTTCGATCAAGTTCATGGTGTCTTCGAAATCTTGGTCCGTTTCACCGGGGAAACCAATAATGAAATCCGACGACATACTGATGTTGGGCCGAATTTTACGAATTTTCTCGATGATCTTAACGTAATCCTGCGCTTTGTAACGGCGTTTCATGGCCGCGAGAATACGATCGGAACCCGATTGCACTGGAAGATGCAGATGATCGACCAGTTTAGGCACATCGGCGTATACTTTGATTAAGCTGTCGCTAAACTCCAGAGGATGCGATGTGGTATAGCGAATGCGCTCAATGCCTTCGATTTCGGCGACGTAGCGAATCAGCAAGGCAAAATCGGCCATGGCGCCATCGTGCATTTGCCCCCAATACGCGTTGACGTTTTGGCCTAACAAGGTGATCTCGCGAACACCCTGCTCTGCCAAGCCAAACACTTCGGCAATCACATCGTCAAACGGGCGCGAGAATTCTTCGCCGCGCGTGTAGGGCACCACGCAAAACGAACAATATTTGCTGCAACCTTCCATGATAGAAACAAACGCGGTGACCCCTTCAACTTGCGGCGCGGGCAATTTATCGAATTTTTCTATTTCCGGAAAACTAATATCCACTTTGCCGGATTCATCTTGCTTAACCTCGTCGATCAAAGTCGGCAGACGATGCAGAGTCTGCGGCCCGAAAACCATATCGACATAAGGCGCGCGTTTCATAATGCTATCGCCTTCTTGGCTGGCCACACAGCCACCAACGCCGATCACAAGATCGGGATTATCTTCTTTGAGGTGCTTCCAGCGGCCCAGTTGAGAGAACACTTTTTCTTGCGCTTTTTCACGCACCGAACAGGTGTTCAACAAAATGATATCGGCCTCGGACTCGTCTTTGGTAGGCACGGCTCCATGCGACTCTTTTAGGGCATCAAACATGCGATTAGAGTCGTATTCATTCATCTGACAGCCAAACGTCTTGATGAATACTTTTTTGGGCGCTGATTCTTTTTGCGCGAGCGCCGGATTAATGTGAACGTGCTTAGACATAATTGGTGCAACCTCGAGTCGGGCGCGTATTTTACCGTTCCACGGCAAAATTGAAATACGATTTTGCCTAAAAAACAGGCGGCTTAGATCTGGCTACAAACGAGAAAAGCCAGCTCAGCGCTGGCTCTTAATTCAAAAAATAACTATTTCCAGAAACAACTTTTTTAAGAAACAACTATTTCGAATAGCAATGGCAACATCGCTTACTAAACGAGCCTCAGACTGCCGATTGATTTAACAATTTCGCTTCACGCAATTTAGATCGGCAAACGACTCCTCCAAACGCGTTACAAAATACTCTTCGGCTTGGCGCAATACCTTGCGTGGGTCGTAGTACTTTTTATTTGGCACGTCATCGCCATCGGGGTTCCCGATTTGGGTTTGCAAATAGCCAGCGTAGTCTTTGTAATAATCTCGCACACCCGCGTTAAATGCCCATTGCATATCCGTGTCGAGATTCATCTTGATGACACCATAGTCGATGGATTTACGAATATCTTCTTGCGAGGAACCCGAACCACCGTGGAATACAAAGCTCACTGGCTTGCTACCACTGGCACCGATTTCATCGGCCACAAAATTTTGTGAGTTCTTCAGAATCTCTACCGAGAGCTTCACATTGCCCGGCTTGTACACGCCATGCACATTGCCAAACGCGGCTGCCACTGTGAAATTCGGGCTGATTTTAGATAGCCGCTCGTAGGCATAAAACACTTCAGAAGGATGGGTATAAAGCTTGCTGCTGTCGACTTCAGAATTATCTACGCCGTCTTCTTCACCGCCGGTGATACCGAGTTCAATCTCAAGACCAATATCAATGGCGTCCAAGCGCTTGAGGTATTTTTCGCAAATCTCGACGTTTTGTTCCAAGCTCTCTTCGGATAAATCCAGCATATGAGAGCTGAACAAAGGCCGGCCATGCTTCTCGTAGTAACGCTCTTGATACTCGATGAGTTGATCAACCCATGCAATATTTTTCAGCGAGCAGTGATCGGTGTGCATAATCACCGGCACGCCATAACTTTCGGCCACCATATCAACGTGGTGCGCGGCTGATAGGCAACCTAGCGCCGAGGCTTGAAGCTTGTCATTAGCCAAGCTCTTGCCCGCGTAAAACTGACCGCCTCCAAACGACAATTGTACGATTACGGGAGATTGGACACGCGCGGCCGTTTCCATAATCGCATTGACCGTGCTGGTTCCCACGGCGTTGACGCCGGGTAGCGCGTAACCTACCTCTTTGGCATCGTTATAGACATCCAAAAGTTCTTGGCCGTAGAGTACGCCCGAACGAAATTTACTCATAGTGACTCCTTCTCATAGCGACACCTATGAGCCAACGTGGTGATTCGTGTATAAATGGTTCAATCTGGCCGGCATTCGTGGTTGCCGCCAGAGTATGATTTGCTTGTTTTTACGTTCTTATAGTAAACCAAAACGAGTCGTTTTCGGGAAAGAAAAACGCGATTGTTTATAAATTAAGAACTCAATAAAAACTAAAAAGGAGCCGCTCCCGGAGTTCGAGGAAACGGAATCACATCGCGAATATTTTCCATGCCGGTAACGTAATTTATCAACCGCTCAAAACCCAAACCGAAACCCGCGTGCGGCACCGTTCCATAGCGGCGCAAATCGCGATACCACCACAAATGCTCGCGCATGGCGTCGTCTGGGAAACGAGTGTCGAGCACATCCAAACGCTCCTCTCGTTGACTGCCACCAATAAGCTCACCAATGCCCGGCACTAAGACATCCATCGCGGCAACGGTTTTGTCATCGTCGTTTAAACGCATGTAAAAGGCTTTTATCTCTTTAGGGTAGTTTTTAAGCACGACTGGGCCCTTAATATGTTCCTCAGATAAAAAACGCTCATGCTCGCTGGCCAAATCCATGCCCCATTCAACTGGAAAATCAAACGACCTACCGCTTTGCTTTAATATGGTAATGGCATCGGTGTAATCCATATGCACAAAGCGGGAATCAACCACTGCTTGTAAACGCTGCAAACAGCTTTTATCGACCCGTAAATTGAAAAAAGCCATGTCGTCTTCGCGCTCTTCCAGCAATTGGCGAATGCAGTGTTTAAGAAAGTCTTCGGCAAGGGCAGCATCGTCGTTTAAATCGGCGAAGGCAATCTCCGGTTCGACCATCCAAAACTCCGCCAGATGGCGGCTAGTATTCGAATTTTCGGCTCGAAAGGTTGGCCCAAAGGTATAGACCTTAGACATGGCCAAACAATAGGACTCCACATTAAGCTGGCCAGAGACCGTTAAAAACGCTTCGTTGCCAAAAAAATCTTGCGAGTAGTCAACCGCGCCTTGATCGTTCTTGGGTAAATTCGCTGCATCCAAGGTCGACACTCTGAACAACTCGCCTGCGCCTTCGCAATCACTCGCGGTAATGATGGGCGTATTAACCCAGTGAAAGCCATTGCCGTAAAAATAATTGTGGATAGCATTCGACAAGGTATTTCGCACCCGTGTGATCGCGCCAATCGCATTGGTACGCGGGCGCAGGTGAGCCTGGGTTCGCAGAAACTCAAACGTGTGGCGTTTCTTGGCAATGGGGTACGTTTCGGGGTCGTCTACCCAACCCACAACGTCGATGTTGCTGGCTTGAATTTCAAGCGCCTGACCTTGGCCTTCTGAGGCCACTAATTCGCCTTGAGCAATAACTGCGCACCCGGCGCCAAGACGCATAATGTCCGACTCGTAATTGTCGAGCGTGTCGGGCGCCACAACCTGGATCGCATCGAAACATGAGCCGTCGTGCAGGGCCACAAACGAGATGCCCGCCTTTGAGGTTCGGCGACTGCGCACCCAGCCTTTAATCGTGATTTGAGTTTTTTCCGCAACCGCGCCAGCCAAAAGCTGTTTAATTGAATGGGTATTCATCAGTGCCTTCTGCTCACAGTGCGCTGCGGCACCGCCTATTGAGTTAAACAGCGGCTAGTATACCCACTCATTACGAAAATTCGATAGCGCTGGCTTTTGCTTAGCTCTAATCAGCCCTGCCAACGTTTTCTCGCACCGACTGGATAAGTCAAAGGCGTATTACTTTTAGTTAATCAGGTGCCCGCTGCGCGAGCATGCGAGCATGTAGCTCATCGATCATACGGCTACCCGTTTTTACGCACAGAAATGGAAACAAGGCATGCAGCAAACAAGCCAGGCCCGCGATCAGCAACTTAAACGAGAAGCCAAACGCCATTGCTAAGTGCTGCCAATAATTTTCGCCTACTGAGGCAGGATGGTCGGTAAAGAGTTTTAGCATGACATCGAAGCGCTAAAGGCTGTATTGATTTGGTGAAGTTAGATTGTAGTAATACAAGCGCCTGACATCATCCCAAAATATCTTTGATTATTAGTGTATTTTAGCTATATTTTCTTAATATGAATGATTTAGTAGAAATAGATGCTATTGATCGACAAATCATTAGCTTATTGCAAGAAGACGGGGCATTGCCAATTCAAGACATTGCGCATCAGGTGGGCTTAACCAACAACCCCTGTTGGCGGCGCATCAAACGTCTCGAAGAAACCGGCGTTATTGAACGCCGAGTGGCATTGGTTGATGGTAAGAAACTGGGCTTGGGGAGCACCGCGTTTGTGACGATTCGCATCAATTCTCACAACAAAGACTGGCTCGCTACTTTTAATAAATGCGTCCAGGCGATTCCAGAAATCATTGAATGCCATCGAATGACGGGCGATGTTGATTACCTTCTTAAAATCTCTATTCGAGATCTTGAGCATTACGATCAAGTTTATCAGCGTTTGATTGGCGCGGTGCCGGGGCTAACGGATGTCTCGTCAACCTTCTCTATGGAAACTCTCAAGTTTCGCCCCGGCGTTGATGTGTCTTCTTATGTCGCTTAACGCGCAGACTCTAACTAGTTAGGCTCGCCTTTATGCATACTCGCATCACTCAATGGTTCCCGGTTCTAGCCCTAGGCGGCTCGGTGCTGGCTTTTTGGCAAGCTCATTGGTTTAACCAACAGGCTGGGTTAATCATACCGTTGCTCACATTGATCATGTTTTGCATGGGGCTGACCTTAAGCCTCAGTGACTTTAAGCAGGTATTGCGACGCAAACGCTTGGTGGCCATTGGCTTGGCGTTGCAGTTTTCGATCATGCCGTTGGCAGCCTGGCTGCTAGCGAGCCTGTTTAAACTTGAAGCCGATTTGGTGGTTGGTATGGTATTACTGGGCGCCGCGTCAGGGGGCACCGCATCGAATGTGATTTGCTACCTCGCGCGCGCCGACGTGGCGCTATCGATTACCCTAACCTGTTGCTCGACCTTATTAGCCAGTTTTGCTACGCCATTTTTAACTTGGCTGTACGCAGGCCAAATAGTACCTGTGCCCGCCGTGCCAATGATGTTGTCGGTTTTTAATATTGTCTTGGTGCCGGTTTTGCTTGGCCTACTGCTTCGCCATTTTGCTAAACCCGCTATCGCTAAAGTCAACCCAAGTTTGCCACTGATCACGGTTCTTGCCATCGTTTGGATTATTACCATCATAGTGGCACTAAACCACGCCCGACTAATAGACCTAAGTGTATTACTGATTGCCGTTGTGATTTTGCACAATGCCTTCGGCTTAACACTTGGCTATTGGGCAGCCATAAAAAGCGGCTGCAATCAGGCTCAGGCGCGAACCATCGCCATCGAAGTGGGTATGCAAAACTCAGGGTTGGCGGTTGCGTTGGCCATTAAGTACTTTAATTCTCTAACCGCGCTGCCCGGTGCCTTATTCAGCATTTGGCACAACTTAAGTGGTTCAGCTTTGGCGAGTTATTGGCAAAAACAAGATCAATATACCGATTCGCAAAATTAGCTCCTTTCTTGAAAATAAATCTACCAATAGATAGATAGGTTATACTAAGGCTCAACAAAGACCGTTAAGCTGTGCTGAATACCCTATCTACATTAAAAGCGCTTGTGAGAACAAAAGAGATGAGCAAAAAAAAAGATCAACTTGAGCAAATCGCCACCCAAAGTGTTCAACACAGCGGTTTAAGCAATCTCAGCTTTCGCACCTTGGCGGACGACGCTGGCATTAAGTCGGCCAGCGTGCACTACTACTTCCCAAACAAAGGTGATTTAGCCGCGTCTTTAATTGAAAACTACACACAGTCTTTTCAAGCACAACTTAATCAGATAGACGAGCACAAGCGTAACCTAAAAAGCAAACTCCGTGCTTTTGTGCAAATCTTTGAAGACGTGCTAGAAAATGACCGACTCTGCCTGTGCGGCATGATGGCCGCAGAAGTCAATGGCCTCGACGAGCAAAGCAAAGCACTGCTTAAAGAATATTTTCTAATGGCCGAACAATGGCTAACACTCCAACTCAAACAACACAAAGAGGAGCTAAGCTCGCCCTTATCAAACAATAAGCTTGCGCGCGTGATCATGTCGGGGCTTGAAGGAGCGATACTGCTGGATAGAGTTGATGGCGGGTCGGAACGAATTCGTGCTCAGCATGATTTGATCAAAAGCCTAATTAGCTAGTTGGTCGACGACGCTGCACTAGCGAGACGCACTCAAGCCACACCCATTTAACATAACAGACTCTAACGATCTGCCATTCTAGATTGGTCTCGAACGGCGATAGTTGCCTTAGCTTGACAACAAAGCAATTGCTCAATATTCTATCTACTGATAGATAACTTTAAAACCGTAAGGCTTACACAATGAAAATCAATGCCGACTTTAGCCAACGCGTTGTCGTCCACAGCGCTGACATGGAATGGGCTGCTTCCCCCATGGCTGGCGTCTCGCGTCGCCCACTTGACCGAGTTGGAGGTGAAGTGGCAAGAGCCACCACCATCGTTCGCTACGACCCCGGCAGCGAATTTTCGCCCCACGTGCATACTGGCGGCGAAGAATTTATTGTACTTGATGGCGTCTTCCAAGATGAACATGGCGACTTTCCTGCCGGTTCCTACATTCGCAACCCTCCGCAATCTAGACATAAGCCGGGCTCAGAACCTGGTTGTGTGATCTTTGTGAAATTGTGGCAGTTCGACCTAGACGACCGAACTCATGTGCGCTTGAACACCAACTTCATGAAACCAGTCGAGCTTGCCGATCAACCCGGCGTTCGAATCACGCCTCTGTATATTGATGCCAACGAGGAAGTATTTTTGCATCACTGGCAGGCTAACTCAGCGATCACGGTCGACGCCGAACACGGCTTAGAAGCACTCGTCATTGACGGCAGTTTTAGCAACGATGGTGACGAATTGAAAAAAGGCAGCTGGCTCCGCCTACCAAGTGGGCAAAATTTGGATGCGCAGACCGACGCACAAGACGCAACCGTGTGGATAAAACGCAATCACCTTGCCAATGTAGATGCGCAAATTCAGCGAATAGAATCTTTGTAAACCCTGAGCCTTTGCAAAACAGAACCAAAAACTGAACTTTGAAGATGAGCTTCATAAGCTCATCTTCTTCAGTTTCCGATAGGCATTAGTGGGCGCAGTTTTCGAAAAAGTGATTGCGCCTAGTTTTTTTCGAGCTTTTAAGTCAGAAATCACTTAGCCAACAAGGATTGAATGCCGTACTTAACGAACGAATAGACGAAAAAAAACTCGGCCGCGAACGACCGAGTTTTTGTTTGCTAGAGCTTAATGATTAGGGCAGTTTAGCGGCCAATTTCGAGCGCATTATCGCCCACATTGATGAACCGCGTACCATTCCAAAAATAGGACATGCCGTTAACATTAACGCCCCACAGCACGCCATCTTCGCCGACGTCGATATTCTGCAAGCGACTTCCGCTAGGGCCAAACTGCTCGAAAGACGAGCCATTCCATCGCCAGATAGTATCGTCTGTTCGCGTCATAAACACATTGCCACCACCAACGGCGATATCTTGACCATCGGCACCGCGATTCACCCAACGACGACCATCCCACTGATAGACA
>CALAKU010000057.1 GCA_937922925.1 uncultured Arenicella sp.
GCTGCGTCGCTTCGGCAATACTGTGTTTTACGGTGATATGGCACGTCGTGATTTACTCGAAGCCGCTGGCGCACACGAGGCCAAGCTTTTAGTTGTCGGCGTAGACGATGTCGAAAAATGTATGGAGATTATCGACGTCGCACAAAAGCACTTTCCAAACTTAAAAATTCTAGCGCGTGCCATTGATCGACCGCATGCCTACCGTTTAATCGGCGAAAATATAGAAGGCTTCGAACGAGAAACGTTTCACTCGGCACTTAAACTTGGGCGTACTGCTCTAAAAACTATGGGCGTAGAGCCTAAACGAGCAAAATTCATCGCCAAAGTATTTGAAGAGCACGATCAAGATTCGTTACTCAAACTTGCGAAACTCTGGGGCGACGATCAAAGCTATGGTCGCGCAGTAAAAGATCGAGTCGAAGATTTAAAGCGTGTATTAGCAGAAGATCAAAACGAGTTTGACGAGAGCGATCACGCTAAAATCGAAAACAAGACTTCTGCGGTTTAACATGCAAAAAATCTAGAGTTCATAAGAACTGATCTAAGCTAACTAGCTCATTTTTGTTAACTGCAGTTATTTTGGGCGAGCGACCTTAAATGCAGAGGTAATGCCTGCGTATTGTGCTGCCCCAAGACGCGCTAACGGGTCGACTTTGTTAGCGTCCACGCTAATGCGTTTGCCATCGATATCAGCTACGTTTTCGCTTAGATACAAGCTGATGACCTCAGCATAAATAAAGGCTTGCTCTGCGGGCCCTACTAAATGATGTTCGTATAAGCGGCAATGATAGGCTATATCGCAGTCGGCCAGTCGCGGTACTGGGCTGCCCTCAAATTCAGCGAGCGCTAGTTGCGTACTATCCAACTCTGAATCGCCATAATCTAAGGTGGCCGCGGTTTGCGTTAGCGTTTCGGCTTGGGCAGCGCTGGCAATATGTACGACAAACTCGCGGCCACTGAGTAAATTAATAGCCGTGTCTTTTCGCTCGCCCCCTTCTTTTTTGCCTATGGACATCACCAATAACGGCGGGTCAGAACACATCGCATTAAAAAACGAAAACGGCGCAAGGTTGTATGATGAATCGCTGTTCTCAGATAGTACCCAGGCAATCGGTCTAGGAATCACCGTTTGCGTTAATAGGTGATAGCGTTGGTTAGGGCTGATATCGTTGAATGTAATCTGCATAAATTATTTAACCTTAGTTTCGGTCTTACTCTTAGTGCTTGACGAATTGCGAGTAACATTAGCGCAGGATACTACTAGTTCGGCTGTTATATTTGATCAAGGTTGGGGTTTGGTGTCCAATCGCCTTCTCCCAAAAACTCTTCAACCATGTCGCTCAAGCTGAAACCATAAATCTGTTGACAAGCTTGCTCCCCAGCATCTTGCCAGCTCGCTTGATTAATGAAATCTACGAAGCGTGGGTAGTCTGTTGATAAATTATCAACGAGGAGTTGAGCCAATTGATAGCTCCACCTTTGCCCTTCATCGGGGCGAGAGAACGAGCTACCACGCCAGAATTCTTGTATTTCCGGCGGCCCCCAATATTGAGCTTGATGCTGCGCTATGGACGCACTTAATTTGTCCACTGGGTATCCGGTGATCAAGGATTCCATATTTACCGCCATTCCTTCGTCTAACCAAGTTGGTAAGTCTAGGTGCCGCATTAACGCATGCGTCATCTCATGAGCTGCGATGGCTTCTACATTAGCAATCTCTGAGTCAAAGAAAACAAAATGACCATATCCATGATCAATAAACATGCCAGAACTTTGCCCAAAAACTCCTTCGGATGATCCAAAGTGGCTGGTGTAATCGTAGTAGGCGTCGATGCTATGAAAGGCGATGACAACCCATTTGCCATATCCTTCATCTTGGGTAATGCCTTTCGCATTAGCAAGAAGCCTCTTGCGACATCTTTCAAGAAAAATAAGTAATCCGCGATTAAAAGAAGAGTGGCGTGTACTTACTAAAATAAAATTGTCTGTTTCAATTCGCTTGTAGTCCTCTTTAAGCGAAGCCACTAGATGATGCATCCAGTTCCGTGCAATCTCACACCAAAATACAGACTGATCACTTTTTGGCAACTGCTCAGACCTTGCGTAAACCTTTTCCCATTGAGGATGCTTTAATCCTTGATGAGTAATTAAATGATCTTCAAACCAATCAAACCTTGTTGGCGCTATCTCTCTATGATGCTCAAAGTCTACTAGCTTATTTTTCTTCCATAGTCTGGTAAACATTCAGATCACTAATACGGAGTCTCATATTAATGATGGAGTGTTACACAATACCCATATTGCCCGCAAAACTTCTATCAAGTTTGCGGGCAATAGGGGTCAAAAACTGCAAATAGACGCAGGCTATATTACGCTAGGGCTTTCGCTAAAACGCTTTTTGCCAAGAGGCCGTAATCACTGAGTCGGTTTCCAGTTGCGGGCCTTGTAAGTCTTGCCGAAGTGGTTGTTGATATTCCACGGCGAGGCGATGACCTGAGCGAAATAAATAGTTTAGGCCAAGGCTGAAATCGATGCGATCACCTGCTTGGAGTTCTGGGTTAGCGGTTCGCACGATGCTTGCGTTCAGCGCGGGGTTTGCACCTTCAATGGCATTACGATCGCGATAACTGATACGTGCTGACACACTGATTGAATCGCTGAGTTCTCGGGCTAACCACGAGGTTGCATCAAACTGGTTACCGAGGCGATAGTTTTCATCGTTTTCGTCGGTGCGCATCATGGCATACGCCTGTGCGCCCCAAAACCATTTATCAGCGCGACCATTGTAGGTGACGCCCGGCATTAGATCCCAAGTACCTGACCCCAGCTGCATTGGGTAGGGCAATACTGCATTCGCCATAGCAGGGGTGTCGTCTCGTTCATCAATTGAACCGGTAGGTGCGCTGACGCCTAAGTTTAAATGTACTTTATGATGGCTACTGTCGTGCACGGATACCAGCGCTGATAAGCGGGTATCGCCAATGCCTGAGCTACTCGTCATAAAGGTACGGCCATTGCGAACCAGATGATCCATTTTGTTGTCTTGGTAATTCAACATCCCCATCAAGGTCACACGATTACTGAGGCCGTACATCACGCCCAGCATGTGCATTTGCATGGTCATTTGAGTGGGCGCGACTAAAAACTGGCCGGGGTTTGAACCGGTTCCGACAATGTCGCGTGCGCTGACTCGGTCTTGATCAATTCGATTACCATCCATGTCCATCGACATATAGCGATAAGACACCATCCAACCGCCGGGTTTATGTAAGTGGTCGCCCATCACACCAATCGGTGCGTGAGAGGCCGGCGACATTCTTCCATCGGCTTGGGCCGTACTAAATGTACTTTGAGCCACGCAAGCCAAAGCAATCACAGAAATTTTTTTCATGACTTTCTCAATCGTAATGTAAATAAGGGCCGCATCAGATTGTCGCTGCGGCTTTTTAAGAATCTTTCTAAGTACGTTGAGAAATAAACGGGGGTGCTCGCGCTAGGCTGAGTCTCGTTGAGTTTTTTGCTAAGCATAGATGCTCTAGAAAACGTGTGGTTTGTGTTAGCCAACGTTGGTTGGGTAGAAATGAAGCGGGGCTCGTGTGGGCGTCATGATCGTCATAAGTGTTTAAACAGAAAACGCATCCGGCTGTTGCCCCATTTGATTCTTGCGAATCCGGGTCTAGGCTCATCCACTGGTACCCTGCTGCGGTGCAGAACAATCCCTTTTCATCACTGGGGTCAGCCCAGATTCCGGCGAGTGAGTTAGTGGCGATGACGAACGCTAATACAGCGATCACACAGCGTGGCCATATCGCTGTGTGCATTAAAAAGGTCCCCCGATTCATGCGTCCATTGTACGTGTTTCCCTTATTGAGTTACATCGATAATCAAACTCGTATTTGAGATCTTGAATCCACTCATTTTTAAAACACATGGTGATGGCTTCTAAAGACTAGAAAAAGACGCTAATCTGTGTCAATCAAAATTGTATGAGTAAGGTGAAGCACATGGGTGATTGGAAAAAAACGGCCTGCATATTGTGTGAGCTGAACTGTGGTATCGAGGTTCTCGCTCAAGATGGTGAAATTAAAAAGGTGCGTGGCGATAAAGCGCATCCAGCGTCAAAAGGATATGTGTGTCAAAAAGCATCGCGGCTGAATCACTATCACACCGGCCGAGATCGCGTCACGTCGCCGCTGCGGCGAACTAAAGACGGTGATTTTGAAGAGATCTCATGGGATACCGCCATCACTGAAATCGCCAGCAAGCTTGGTGCGGTCAAAGACCAATACGGCGGCGACAAGATTTTTTATTATGGCGGCGGTGGCCAGGGCAATCATTTACCCGGTGCTTACTCGCGCGCCACGCTTGCGGCCTTTGGGGCTAAGTACAAATCCACCGCTATTGCTCAAGAAAAAACCGGAGAGATTTTTGTCAACAGCTTGATGCTCGGCAATGGTACACGCGGTGATTTTGAGCACAGTGAGGTGTCGATCTTTATTGGCAAGAACCCATGGCAATCGCACGGCATACCAAGAGCGCGAGTTCTATTGCGCGAAATCCATAAAGACTCCAAGCGTAAGATGATTGTGATTGACCCACGGGTTTCGGAAACGGCCGAATTGGCCGACTATCATCTTGCGGTGAAACCCGGCACTGACGCCTGGCTTATCGCCGCGTTGCTCGGAGCCTTGGTGCAACAAGATGGCATCGATCAAGATTGGGTCCGCGAGAATACGGTCGGCCTAGATGAAATAATGCCGTTTATCGCGTCTATTCCTGTCGCCGAATTTGCTGAAATCAGTGGTATTGAACTCGAGACCATCAAAGAAGTGAGCCGAGTTATCGCTAATGCCGACAGTGTTGCCGTCTTTGAAGATTTAGGCGTGCAGATGAATCGACACTCTACCTTGGTGAGTTATCTCGAAAAACTCATTTGGGCGCTCACCGGCAACTTTGGTAAAAAGGGTGCACAATTTGTGCCAACGCAAATGGGCCCCGTTGCGACGTTTAAGGTGACGCCACAATTGAAATCCCCTGTGGTTGGCGCACCGATTATTTCTGGCTTGGTGCCGTGCAATGTCATTTCTGAAGAAATTCTGACCGATCATCCCGATCGCTATCGCGCCATGATCATCGAAAGCGGCAACCCAGTGCACTCGGTGGCAGACTCCAAACGCATGCGCGAAGCCTTGCGCTCACTAGAATGCGTGGTTGTCATCGATATCGCCATGACCGAAACCGCGCGCGAAGCCGATTATATTTTGCCCACGGCCAATCAATTTGAGAAAGCCGAAGCCACCTTTTTTAATTTTGAATTTCCAGAGAACTACTTTCATTTGCGTCATCCGGTGTTTGATCCTCCCGCCAATGTCTTACCCGAACCTGAAATACACGCTCGATTGGTCGAGGCGGCTGGGGTGCTGCCCGAAGGTTTAGTAGACAAACTTCGTTCGCGTCAAAAATTCGGTCGTCTCGCCTTTGGCGCCGCGTTTCAAAAAGCCATGCGCAGCGCCCCGGGGTTGATGAATCTCGCACCGGTGATTTTGTATCGAACGATCGGCGAAACCCTGCCGGCCGGCTTAAAGTCGGCCTCAGTCTTGTGGGGTTCCGCCAACTTTGCCTTAGCGAAGTTTGGCGAGGGCGTAAAGCGTGCGGTTAAACCCGGCATCAGTTTAACTCCGAATGAAGTGGTGTTCGACAAAATACTCAACAGCCCTTCTGGTTTTGTGTTTAGCAAAGATGACTATGAAGAATCCTTCGATCGAATTCGCACCGCAGACGGCAAAATAAATTTGGTTATTCCAACACTATTAGATGAATTGGAATCACTAAAACAAGGTTATCAAGCCCTGACGAATGACGAATTCCCGCTGGTGCTGGCCGCCGGCGAACGACGCTCTTTTACCGCTAATACTATTTATCGTAACCCAGAGTGGCGACGTAAAGATTTAGAAGGTGCCCTGCGAATTAATCAGGCCGACGCCAGTGCTTTAGGCCTCGCGACAGGCGACAAAGCGCAGCTGGTTACTCACGCAGGTAGTGCCAAGGTCGTTGTTGAAGTATCCGAGCGTATGCCACAGGGCAATGTTTCTCTGCCAAATGGGCAAGGAATCGCCTATCCAACTGATAATGGCGAGTCGAAAGTGACTGGCACGTCGACCAATGAACTCACAGGAACGCATCTGCGAGATTTTATTGCTGGAACGCCTTGGCATAAGCATGTCCCTGCTCGTTTAGAAGCGATTGGGTAGTGTTTGTTTGGATGGGGATAAAGAACTGATCCTGAATCAAGTTCAGGATGACTGACTGAATCAACTGGTCATGCTGACGGAAGTCAGTATCGGGATGGCTGGCTGAATCAACTGGTCATGTTGACGGAAGTCAGTATCGGGATGGCTGGCTGAATCAACTGGTCATGCTGACGGAAGTCAGTATCAGGAAGACTGGTTTGTATGTGGGATGGGGTAGTTGATCGCTTTCAAAAAGCGATCAGGCTGTTTTTCATCTTAGATTGCGCAGAAGCCAGAGACTCTCTAAGTCATCCTGACGAAAGTCAGGATCTAAACCCAGTCAAACAGCGAACTGAATTTCCTTAATCGTGGTGTTGTAGTGACCAGAGTTGGCGGCTAATGCGCTGTTCAGTCGCTTTGCGATCACGTCTTTGACTTCGCAGGCGCAGGTGCCGCACACAGAGCTCACATCAAGCTTGCGTTGCACTTGTTCAAACGACACTAAGCCCTCATCCACGGCGTCGCGGATTTGAGTATCGGTCACAGCTTTGCAAAGACAAACGTACATGCTGCGCATTCTAGGGCCTTCTAAAGCATAAGTAAATAGTAATCATTATCATTTGCATTATTTTTGATTCTTGCCTATATTTATATGCGAATGATTATTATTTACATTTATGGCTGAAGAATTGTCGTTATCTCTAACGAGAACTCTCAAATCCACCAGAAGAGTTGTTGATGAAACCAAACCAATCTAACGCCGAACTCAGTATCAAGACGGCGCACCATCAATGGTTGATCCCCACTAACCGCCAGCTGCTGCGCTTGTTAATCAAAACTGAGGGTTTACAGGCCAGTGATTTACTATTCGACTCACAAAGCGAGCGCAAACAGTTTGTGCGGGAAGTCTTTTTGTTGGCCGCGCGCGACGAAGTGAAATCCTGTCAGGCCTCGCCACTGACCAATTTTGCCCGAAGTCTATTTGATAATAGGAAAACGCCATGTTGAGCCAAGCAAAGGCCCATACTCAGCCGATAGAGAATTCAAAAAGCTACGATCAACTGATGTCTGAATTACTTGCCTTGGTATGTCATCAGAGGTTGTCAAACTGCTCGGTCAGCCTTGTTGAGCTGGTGAACATATTAGAACAACTCATTAACCACGAAGATTGTGAGCACTACCCTGCTAAGCAACGAGTGTTGATCAAAATGCGGCATTTATGGCAAACCCGCTTGTTTGGCTTATGTCACCAGCGCACCTTTGCACATTAGATATCACTTGCACTTTAAAATCGCTTGTACAAATGCCATCCGAGAAAAACCCAAGCAATAATCAAAAGGCTGCCGCCGATTGGTGTAATCGCGCCGAAAATACCCACACCACTCAAGGCCAAGGCATAAAGCGAAGCCGAGAAAATAATCACGCCACTGAGCATTAATACAAACGCGGTACTCAAGCGTGAATCCAATCCTGATTGCCGAGCAATTACGCTTAAGCACAGCAAAGCCAAGCCGTGATAAAAGTGATATCTATTGGCAAGCTCGTACACATCGGCACGTTGGTTTGCCTCCAAAATAGAGTCAAATGCGTGAGCGCCAAAGGCCCCAAGCCCTACGGCGCTCAAACAAAGCAGACTTGCGGTAACGGCAATGACGCGAGCAGTAATCAAAGCGTTTGCTTACATCATCGATTGCAAATAGTTTTGCTCGCCCACTTTGCCAAATAGCTCAAGTTGTGTCTCAAGCCAATCGTAATGTTCTTCTTCGTCTTCCAAAATGTGCGCAAAGATATCGCGTGTTACGTAGTCGCCAACGCTTTCGCAATGCCCAACCGCCTCGCGATACACCGGTATGGCTTCGGTTTCCAAACGCAAATCGCATTCAAGTATTTCTTTCACATTTTGGCCGATGTAAAGCTTACCCAGGTCTTGTAGATTGGGCAGGCCTTCGAGCATCAAGATACGCTCGATCAAGGTGTCGGCGTGCTTCATCTCATCGATGGATTCTTCGTATTCCTTTTCATTGAGCTTTTCTAAACCCCAATTTTTGTACATGCGAGCATGCAAAAAATATTGGTTTATGGCCGTAAGTTCTAATTTAAGTGCGTGATTCAAACGATCGATAACGCCGTCATGTGCTTTCATAGTGGATAAGATTGGCTAAATAGATAACGATGTAGATTGTAGCCTATAAAAATGATAAAAATCACCAAATATTTACATAAGCCATTGATTTAATTAGTTTTTCTAAATGCGGCGCGTTCGCGTTAAGCTCTTCGTTCGCATTCATAAATAAGAATCAATCGCGATAAACAGGGTCATTCTTTAAGCATTTGAAGCGTTGAGCTTAGTGACACTCTCGAGACTGTCACTTTTTAATCGTGTTGAATTTGTATAGACTTGAGGCTTGAATTATTGTCGGGCGAATTTTCTTGACCTCAGAAATGATAATCAGAAACCATAAAAGGAGTTTTAGATGAAAAGCGCTCATTTTTTATTAGCTCTGGTGATCGCGTCTTTTATTGTTCCATTTTCTGTTTGCGCGCAAACAGACGACGAAGAACCAAGCGATGGAGAAATGCCTCTGCTTGAATCAACTGAAGACTTTGGCATTACCTACGACGGCGATGAAGTTACCTCGGTTACTCAAACTTTTGAGATAAGCTCTTCGTCAATAGACGAAGACAATTTTCAAACCAACACGGTCACTCGCGATCTCAGGGTGACTTTTTTCATTAACCAAGGGCAAGAGTTTTCCGTTACAAATCGTACCTTTGTGCGACTTAACGGTATTCAGGTCTTTTTCACTCCCTTTATTTCCACAGGGCCAGAACGAGAATTTCAATTTACGATTCCCAGAGATGATTTACGTTTGGGCACCAATGAGATTGAATTTGCCCCCATACAGATTGGCGATAATGCGCCTTGGGGTATCAGAGGCATCGTCGTCGAATACCTAGAGCCCCTAGAGTTTGTGGTCGGCGAGAACAATGCTCAGGCGGTTGGTACGATCACCGGTGGGATTAATCGGCCCACGGGCGCTCGGATAAATATCAATTTGGAAGAAAACGACACGAGTTTTCTTTTAGGTGTAGACGGTTTTGATATCGGTTCAGATAACGAGGTTGAGGTGTTGCTTAACGGCAATAGCGCAGGTTTTTTAGCGCGGACTAATCCATTTACATTTTCACGATCAGAGATAGCGATTCCGCCAGCATTGACACTCGTAGGCGCGAATCAAATAGAGTTTAGGCAAAGCCTCGGTATTACCACTTCAAATTGGGGCATTAGAAATTTTTCACTCTCGCCACTTTTACCCGACTTAGCACTCAGTGCATTTGAAATCATCACCGACCCGCTTGAACGGGACGAACCTTTCTCGGTTGACATACAAGCAGACAACCTCAGTGAGGGTGAAGCCAGCGGGGTCAGTATTACGTTCTTTTTGTCCGACGATGATGAGATTGATGATACCGACCAAGCGCTGCAAAATTTTGAAGTAGACGACTTAAATGGCCTAGCGAATCAAGAACTCAGCTTCGAGCTTGCGACAGCTGAGATTGATACTAATCAATTCTTAGGCGCCTGTATAAGCAGTGACCAAACTGATTCCGATGTTACCAATAATTGCACTTCTGGCATCGAGCTAAAAGGTCGTGCTGTGGTGGCGCCAATCATTAATCTTGTTTTGTAATGGTCGGTTTAAGGTCTTACCTTAGAACTGAATTGATACTCTCTCTTGCGGCTTTTGACAAAAAAGGCGACATCGACAAAAAGAGCGCCTTTAAATCTTTGCTATGCGCTTGGACGAATTCAGAGCGATTGATCGCTATTTCAATTTCATTCGCTGCAGTTAATTCGCAAAAAAAGCGCAACTGATCTTCGCTGAGCTGGTAGACGATATCTTCGAATCTGTTTCGAAACCTTGGGTTCGTTTCACCAGAGAGTTGTTCAAAAACGTATTTTCGATCACAGGCTGCGTATTGATAAACAATCTCTTCGGCGTCGGCCCCAATTAAGTTAATAAGGTGGTGGCGATCAATATGGCCGACCATCGATAGATCGAAACCATCGGTACCGTAGGCGGCATGGAATAGCCCTGCTGTTTGCAGAGTAGCGCTAGCGCCCCATTTCTTCAATAAAGATTTTGTGCCATTTAAGTGATCGATCAAAGAACCGTTTAGATGCACAAACTCGCCGGCACCAAGCCTTTTGAGAATCTCAAACGTTTCGGTTTGGTGATTCATCCTATTAAGGCATCAACTGGCGTCGACGTATTTCGGTAGATGCTAAAATCACTTTTCTGGCGTTGTCGTCTAGGGTTCTCCACGACTTTATTTCCTCAGGGGTGCGAAAGCATCCCCCGCAAATCTGCTTGCCATCAAGGAAAGTGCAATAGTGCACACAGGGTGAGATGAGTTTTTGTTCTTCGGTCTTTTGCCACATAAACTACGAAAGGATCGACGTTAGCGCATTCAATCAAGCAGATTTTCAAAATCAGCTTTAAAAAGTTTAATGAAATTGATTTTACGCTTGTTATCGGGTCGTTGATAAAGTGCGTTGATGAGTTGTTTAAACTGATGTGTGGGCGATGCCTTCTTCTGACTTAACTTATTTATAAAACCCATCGCTCGCTCGTATGTTTGCTGGCTGCCAAGATCCACCAAATAGTTGATTGCGCGCTCAGCGATTTGAGATTGTTTTCTTCCGAGCACTGGGCTTTGATTTACGACGCCCATTAATGTCGCAGGCGAGAGTTTCTTTTTGTGCGCGATGTCGATGGCGCGATCAATTTGTCGTTCGTTTAAGTAGATAGCAACTAATGTCTCGCAGCGATCAACATCACGTTGATTGGTTTGTTTTGTGGGAATCAAGGTTTGCAAATGGCCGATACCTTTGCTTAACCACTGCGAACGTTCATCAAGTTGTTTGGCGGTTGCTAACACGTCGTTTAAGGCTTCGAGAGATTCTTCTTCTTCAAAGTAAGCCCATTGAGCCTTGATGGCCTGACCTAATTCTCCTTTCGCTAACCACAGCTGAATTTGGCTGTGTTCAATGGCGCTGATATCGCTTAAGCGCAGGTTTTCGAACTGGCTGGCATAACGCTGCCACGATTCGGCTTGGTCAATTAGCTTAAGTTCGATACAGCGTTTTACTAAGTCTAAGCATCGGCTGACGCTGACCGCGCTCTTGGCCAGCAACTCCAGCTCGAGTTCGGTATCGCCTTTATCTTTTGCCAAAGCGAGCAAGGCGCTCTCGACTCGATTAAAGGCAAGGTCGCGATACAAGTCTTCAGCGTTTGGTGAAGGTTCCTTTTTCCAAAAGTCATGCAGCGCTTTAGTTAGGCCTGTTCGCTCCTTGCTGTTTAAAAGGCTATCCAAGTCAGCGTCATCTCGTAATAGCTCATAGGTGTATTTACTGTTGGTGTAAAAACCCGTGATGAGTTTCACTTTGGCGTTTGCGTCCAGACCGCTGTCTTTGAACGCCTTTTGCAAATAGCTTTTGAGCAAGGCCATTACGTCAAAGCGGTAGCCACCTGAATCGTCTATCGTATGCAAGGTTTTCTCAAGCCGCTCGTAGGCGTATACGATGAGTTTGATCACCTCGGTGCTACTGAGTTTCTCAAACGCCGGTGCTAGGGAGCGAAGCCGTTTTTCCGCGCTGGAGAAATAGCTGGCTACTTCACTGTAACGCCATAATCCCGATGACTTAAACGGCAGGGCTTTGGTAATGTGTTTGCGTACGTCTTTTGCGCCAAGTTGCCCGGTCACCAATTCCGCCTGCAGTTTCCAAAGCTCGTAGCTCTCGCTGTCATTTCTTATAAAATGATACAGCTCATCAACAAGCCGAGGTTTGGTTAAGGTGCCAAGATAATGTTCGACGGAATCGACATCTTTTTGTTCGCTAAATTCCTGATTGGTTTGCGTGGAATAATAATACTGTAAGGCAACGGCAACACAGTGTTTGCAAAAGTCAAAATGATCGGAGGCGGGGCAACTGCAACTGCCTTCAAATATCTTCGCTGTGTGGTGAAGTTCAACTCGATAGGGCATCGAGCCTTCGACCATCGCCGCGACATGTTGATCCTTGATTTGAAAGTCAAAGACTTTGCCGTTGTTGTAATACGCTAGGCCCCGCTCATAGCTTGCGTCACCAGCAAGGGTTTTAATGCTGGCCTCGGATATAACTTTCATCGCCGATATTGATTGATCAGATCCCGAGTTTCTAATGCCACACCCCGAGCCGCCATCGCATAGCCTGTGCCCGAATCAGCGTAGAGCACGGCTCTAGACGAGTTAATCATCAATCCGCGGCCATTTTGGGTTTGCCCAGCTTCCACCAAGGCTTTAACGTCGCCACCTTGTGCGCCTACACCGGGCACCAAAAACGGCATATCGCCCGTAATTTCTCTTAGGCGTTGCATTTGCTGGGGCCATGTTGCGCCAACTACGATGCAGCAGTTGTTATTCGTGTTCCATTGCTCGCTAATCATCTTGGCCACAAGTTCATATACGGGTGTTCCATCGACCTCTAAATCTTGAATGTCTTGTGCGCCCGCGTTAGACGTACGGCACAAGAGTACGACTCCTTTGTCTGCATAACTCAAAAAGGGCTCGGCTGAGTCTTGGCCCATGTAAGGATTTACCGTGACGGCGTCGGCTCCAAATCGTTCAAAAGCTTCTTTGGCATACATCGCCGCAGTGCTGCCAATATCGCCACGTTTGGAATCTAAAATGATGGGAATATGGGGATAAGTCTCATTCAGGTAGTTCATTACTTTTTGCAGCTGGCTTTCGGCTTCCAGCGCTGCAAAGTAGGCGATCTGCGGTTTGTAAGCGCACACTAGGTCGTGTGTGGCATCAATGATGGCCTTACAAAACTCGAAAATCGGCTCGCTTTCTTCCTTAAGATGTTCCGGAATTTTAGACCAGTTTGGGTCTAAGCCAACGCAGAGCAATGAATCGGCTTTATCCCAAGCGGCTTCGAGTTTGTTGATAAAAGACATAATACAAGGCGCTCCCTTTAATTCGACTAACCATTATAACGCCGGCGCTCGACGCTTTATGTAGATTTAGTCCAAAAAGCGGCTGTCTTTACCTTTTATCTTTAATTGCGGTGGTGCAATTATCTAAAAATACGAGAAATCGTAATCGTTAACGGCGGGGCATTTTTGATGTTGTTGCAAATAGTTCACCGCGCCGTAGCCCCAATTGGTGTATTTTTTTTCACACCAATAATCGGATTTCCTGGCGCCAACTTTGCAGCCTAACAAGAATTGATAAACGTGCTCAACCACGTTGCAGCTTTCCTGTTCGCCATACAAGGTGGCGAGGCCGTAATGCGCACCAACGTGTAACTCATCTAAGTCGAGCATACTTTTATACAGTTCTTCGGCAAGGGCAAAATCTTTCATTGCGTACTTAGCTTGAAAGGCCAAGCGGCCAATGTCGTCTGGATTATGACGCGAAAAATATAGGCCTCGTTCGATGGCCGCCTTGGCTTTTTCTTTTTGCTCTAAACCCCCATAAAGTCTGGTTGCGAACACATTGTAGTTCTTAGAAAAAGCCGAATACTTAAGCGCCAACTCCATGTCTTTTGTCGCTTTTTTGCTGCGACCTAATTCGAGCAATATCTCGGCTCGAAGATACAGCGCGCCAGTGTTTAAAGGGTTTTTCTCTAAGTACTTATTAATGTCTTCGAGCGCCGATTCATAGCGCTCAGTTTTCTCATGATACTTAGCAGATTGATAATAAAACCCAGTGCGCTCAGGGTCTATTTGAATGGCCTTAGTGATGGCTTTGATCGCAGCTTGGTAGTTTTTACTCTCTGCGTTTGCTAGTGCTTCGTAGTAGTAAGAGGTGGCGCTAGAGTCGTGGTTCGGCCCCTCAATTAATTCGGTTACGTCGTGGATTAAAGACTGGCGCTTAAATTCATCGCCGCCCCAATTTTTATGCTGCGCGTGAATGGCCGCGTAGTACACCTCTCGCGACTCAGGGAATTTTTCTAGGGCAATTTCTATCGCGCGTTCTTCGCGATTGCCACCAGATTGATTTAGAAGCGTAATCGCCAGCGCATAGCTTAGACTATCGGATTTGTTGCCTTGGCGAGCACTTAGCACCAATTTACGCGCGCGACTTTGCAGCTCTCTAAACTTAGCCATGTTCTCTTGCGGTACAAGATGAGCAAAAGAGCCGCCGCGCCATTGCCAAGACAGCTGATTCAGGTATCGCGCGAGTACTAAGCGCGAAGCCCAGCTTTGACTCGCCTCAACCCAGGCAAGCATTAGAGGTTCCAAACTTGGGTCGATCAATTCGAGTTGGCTTACAACCCAATCAAATTCAGATTCAGTGATCTCGTCTTGATCGTATTTGTTGGCGTAGCCCTGATAAATGGTGTCTAACTTTTCGTAATTTTGAGCGCGCAAGTGAGCGAGAAGGTCGTCACGCAAGTAACGGTCAATTTTGCTTTGCTGCCCGGCGAACGGTAAGTTTGTATTATCTATACGCCCACTTTGGGCAAGATAAACGACAAGAATAACCACTAAAACTACGGCCAGTAATAATCCCTTTTTCATATTCTCTTTAAGATCTTTTTTACTAGTATATCAAACCAATTCAAAGATGCTCTTTGTTACCCGCTGGCGTTGTTTCTATGTGTTTGATCCTAACTTTAGGCCTCAAGTTTCAAACCGTGTTCAAATTATCTCTACCAGTGTGAGTTGGTTGGTACGATTATTTTGTTTAGGGTATCACCTTAGTTTAGAACGCTATCGCAAAAACTTAGTTGAAAGAATAATCGACGTGTTGGTTTGGTTAATGCCTTCGATGTTGCCGATGGTGTCGAGGATTTGGTCCAGAGATTCGGTGGAGTCGGCCTCGACTATCGCGAGCATTTCATAGTTGCCATTGATGGCATGCAGTGCGGTAACCGCAGCTAGGTTCTTGAGTTGTTGTACTATGTACGCCGAGGATTTTGGATTGGAGCGGATCATTACGTGGGCATGGATTTGGCCGCGTTCGTAATTTTCGTCAAAGCGAATGGTGTAGCCATTGATGATGCCACGTTTTTCTAGACGTTCTATTCGCGAGGTCACTGTCGCGCGTGACAGATTTAAGTCTCTCGCCAATTGCGCGGTACTGGCGCGGGCGTTGCGCCGTAAGTAGCCAAGCAAGGCCTTATCTTTACCATCGATGATCATTTTGCAGATAAAATAAACAATTTGTTCATTAGTCTATAGCAAAATGATTATTTTGATTATCAAAATAGTCATTAAAGCCTCATAAAATGGTAAAAACAGGAGGCAATCATGCACCACGTACTTCTTTTAGGCTCTGGCAAAATCGGCAGCATTATTACCACCATGCTGAGCGAATGCGGCGATTACCGTGTAACGGTGGCCGACAAAGACCAGCGCCAGTTGACGCAAATTCCTGAGCATGAACAGGTTGATACCTTAGTCCTTGATTTAAGAGATGCGGATGCGCTCGATGAGGCAATGCACGGAAAGTTTGCCGCGCTGGCAGCATGCCCTTTCGATATGACGCATTACGTGGCTCAAGCCGCGGCCAAAGCGGGTGTGCATTATTTTGATTTAACCGAAGACGTGGCCTGTACCAAAATGGTTAAGTCCTTAGCCAAGGATGCCAAAGCAGCGCTTATGCCGCAGTGCGGTTTAGCGCCCGGATTTATCACCATTGCCGCTTACCATCTAGCCAAACAATTTGATGAATTGCACGATGTGCACATGCGCGTTGGTGCTTTGCCTAAGTACCCGTCCAATGGTTTGAAGTACAACTTAACTTGGTCAACCGATGGCTTGATTAACGAGTATTGCAACCCTTGCGAAGCGATAGTGGAAGGTCAGCTAATGCAAGTTCCTGCTTTAGAAGAATTGGAGCATTTCTCATTAGATGGAATGGAGTACGAAGCCTTTAATACCTCTGGCGGCTTGGGCACGCTTTGCGCAACCTTGGATGGTAAAGTGCGCAACCTTAACTATCGTACAGTACGTTACCCCGGCCATCGTGACATTATGAAATTGCTGCTGCACGATCTACGATTTATCGATCGGCGCGACGAATTAAAACGCATTTTTGAGGACTCTTTACCGGTAACCTATCAAGACGTCGTATTGGTGTTTATTAACGTTAGCGGCATCAAAAATGGTCAGTTAGTACAAGAGAGTTACGCCAACAAAATTTACAACAAAGAATTGAATGGCGAGCTATGGAGCGCTATCCAAATGACCACCGCATCGGGTATTTGCACGGTGTTAGATTTGATGCGAGACGGCAAATTGCCGCAACAAGGGTTTGTACGCCAAGAAGACGTTAACTATTTTGATTTTATCGATAATCGCTTTGGGCAAGTTTATCGCCGTGCTAACGAACCTGCACGGCCAGCGGTGAAGCAAGTGGCCTAGTAAAGACTAATCAGGTACTGCTATTTGGTACTAGTAAGAGACGACCCTCTCTCGTTTAAAGTGTCTATCAAATAAAGTTTCTAATCGAATAAAGGCTCTATCAAACCATGACGGCTTCAATATGGCTCTAATCGTTACGTTCGTGGCTGTCGCGTAAAACGGCCTTGGTTAACGACCCGTTGGTATCATCCTTGCCGCAAGTAATGTTAAGCCAGTTAGAACGAGTAAAATCGCAATGTATTGTGCCTGCGATAAAGAGAACACGAACAATTCATATTGAATATTGACCCTAAAAAATTCGATAAAAAACCGCTCGATACCAAAAATAAGGAGCGATAACGACAATACCACTCCCACCTTTCTGGATTTTCGTAGCAATAAAAACATCAGTCCAGCGGCGATGACTAATATCATCATTTCCCAAAGCGAGGTCACCAAGACAGGAGTAGGAAGTTGAGCGCAATACAGACCAACGCATCCAGGGATGGCCTCACCTTGCTGAGCGATATTATGAGAATAGTCGGACGACCATAGCCAACTCGGCCACCAATTAAACCAATCTGGAGGACGACTGAAATCGTACGCTATTTCGCCGAATCCAGTCACTGGAATTCCCCAATCACCGTCTCCAGAAATATGGCATCCGAGCCGCCCGAAACCAAACCCAAACAAAGCGGCCGGCATGATTGTGTCTGCGACGAAGATAAAGCTAATTTTCTTCCACAAACAAAAAAGTAATAACCCGCCGATGCCCCCGATTAATGCTCCGTAAGCAGCGAAGCCAGACGCTGAAAACAAGGCTCCAAACAGATCTTTTTTAAGCAGATCAGGCACTTCTGCTAAAGCCAAAAGTTTGGCACCAATGGCACCAGAGACAACTAACACGACAAATATGTCCCAGACAAAGTTATCGCTCTGATAAATGGCTTTGTGTCTGTTCGAGCAAATACGATCTGCCGTTAAAACCTGGTTGATCGATTGCTTAAAAATAGCAATCGAGCACAACATAGCCAGAGAGAGAATAACTCCGTAGGTCTTTATTGAGTGCGCCCAGTCGCCCGACTGCCAACCGAATATGCTACTAAGGACAAATGATAAATCTGGATACGACATCTTGGTCTAAAACCAGTGAAACAACGATATTGATTTGCTTATCGTTAGGGTCACTCACAGGCAAAAATTGATAACGTTGCCATTGCTTGCCTTAACGACAAAACAGCTGGTCTCGGGTTCATTGAATTCTAAAGCGCCGATATCACACTCGTCTCCAACAGGTCTTTGAGCGCCTATTTGATCATCTCTGTAATCTTGTGCTACGAATGAGAGAAACTCTCCGCGACAGCCAGGAAAGATAAAATTGAACAACCCAGACACCACTGAGCGAAACGGCAAGCCATTGTCTATCGCGGGGCTTCCTGGGGGTAGTAAATGCCCTTGAGTAAGGCCTCCGGTATTTCCGAATGGGCGAATAATTGAAGCCAATGGTGCATTATTGAAATCTTCGGTCAGCAAGATATTGTCATTACCAATCAGTAAAAATCCATTTGTCGTATCCGCGTAGCTGACTTCGCTATGGCCTACAACATTATTCCGGACGTCCATCCTCTGTGCATTAAAGCTGCCAGAAGTATGAAGTTCGTCACTAGATGGTGATTGATTACCCGCTAAAATTGTATTCCGCAAGATAAAAGAATTCTCTTGACTCGCATTAGATAAGACTGCATTGATCGCCCCGCCGCGGACATCGGCTATGTTTCCACTAAAGGTTGCGTTGATAATAGAAAAAGACGAATCAGAGGCGTCGGCCATCGATACCCCGCCACCTATCTCGGCTTCGTTTCCATGAAAAGTCGTATCGAAGATCGTCACTCTTGCCGAAGAGCTGGAGCCAATACCTCCCCCTTGTTCAAATGCGCGATTGCCTACAAGCAAGCTTGATTTTAAGGTAACTTCTCCACTTTGAACCCAAATACCCGCGCCGAATGCGGCGGAACTATCGCGAATCTCAATGTTCTCTGCGTCTAGCGTGCCAAATACGCGAACGGCACCACCAACCAGCCCTCCAAAACTGCCCCAATCCTGCAAAGAAAGATTAGCCAATCCAAGTTCCCCGTCAAAACCAACATTGAAGAGCCTCACTGCGTCGCCTGAGACTCTTCGCTTTATCGGAAATAAGCTATCTTCAGGACCAATAATATTGATAGGAGAGTCGATATCAGGAGTTGCTGAAGCACCATCGTCTATAGGCCCCACTCCACCAAGAACGAGCTCAAACAATTCATATTCGTTAAAGTTCGAAGCGAACTGGATAGTATCTAATCCCGGCGTTCCGCTGGTCGTGCAACCCCCGACCGCCATATCATCATTGGCTGACTCTATTGCATCTAAAAGGTCACATCCCGTCTCACCGGGTAACGCATTGACGACGATAACCGCTGCCTGTGCCGTGCAAATAAAGCTGGCCAAACAGGGCAACATGATCTTTGCCAGCCACTTCATAGTCAATTGACGCAATAAGTAAATCACCTTCTAACCCGGCCGACGGACTAGCCATTGCTGTGTGGCAAGTCTTTGATTGCATTTTTTTAGACCGCCAGCGTGAGTGGGATCTAATAAATCAGCGCAACTTTGCATACAGTCAACTAAGCCAAGGTCATTTGTATCCTCGGCAATATTCAAGCATTGCTGCGAAGCGATGTGAATAATTCGACCACTCGAATCCATCCACCAACGCTGATCTTCATCATCCGAACACGGCATGGTATTCACGACGCCACCTGAATATCCTTTGCTCTTTTTCTGAACGGTTAAACAGTTATTGGTTGGTAACTGCCTGAGTTGTAAATAACTTTGTTTTATTTGTAAATACCACGTCTGATCACGAGTTTTAGTGCTGCAATATTTGGCTGAAGATGGATACCCTAGTTCTTTACTTGGCCCGCCAGTGATGCACAGAGGCTCACGTAGGCTGGCTGCATTTTCAAACTTTGTTGGGAACTTATTAACGAAAAACTGAGTGGTTCCCTTCACGGAAAAGTCGCCACTGCGAAAATCTAAAGACAAAGTTAGCCAAAGCGACGCATGATTGCTGTCGTGCAAGGGCAAAGAAAATTGTCCTTGTAAATTCAAAGCGCTGTTGCTGATAAATCTGACTTCCTCACCATTGATAACGCTTGTGACAACAGCTTGGATACCGCTCACTTCAAACGAGCCAGTGGCATCTACCCGAGTTTTTATATTGTTAACGGTGAGTAGACGAGCATTTCTGACCGAGACATCACGAGCTAAGATAGTTGGCCGCACTATCGTGAAGTCATCCAGTTCAAAAACGGCTTGTCGTATGTTTATTTCACAGTTCTGTGCATCATCACAGTCGTAGCGATCAAAGTCGATCGACCCACTTGTACGAGTGTTGGCATAGCGCCACTTGGCAAACTTTGCACCGACCCGAAGCTCGGAATCAACCGCCGTTGCAAACGAGTTTGTTAAGGAATCAGCACCAAACAAAATACTGCCGTCCGGCCGCACAGAGCTCGACACCACGGCTCCTGAAGGAAAGGTTAATGCACTGGTAAGGCCGATAAAGTCTCCACCGCCGTCGCCAGTTGTCGCCGCGAGTTGGCAAGGGGTTTCGTCAGCACTGCGTTCA
>CALAKU010000058.1 GCA_937922925.1 uncultured Arenicella sp.
GAGCGAGGCCGCGGGTAAGAGCAAGGCCTTGATTGCGCCGATTGTCTTTGACGATAGGCTGATCTCGCATCAGGCATAGTTCAGCATACTCAGCGCCGGTTAGTGATTGGCTATGTCTTTTGCAATCGCGTGGTGCAACACAACCGTTGGTTTACTTGAATGAATCCTTTAGCTTCTTGGTCGTCTATTACGATTGGTGTTGAAGACTTGGCAGCGGCCCGCGATTTTTGGGTCGAGAATCTCGGCTTTGACGTGGTGCGCTCCCTTGATGGGTCTGATCCCGCCACAGAGTCGCTTTGGGGGCTTAATCCGGGCGACATCGCTAGACAAGTAATAATGTCATCGTCTGAGCTGCAAACTGGATGTTTGCATTTGGTCGAATTTGTGAACCCCGATTCGCCGGTTCGTCAAGGTGCCAATAACTTTGACTTGGTGCCAAAAAATCTAGACGTCTACGTGCACGATTTGCCAGCTAAAGTACAAGGTTTAAAAACCAAGGGTTATAAATTTCGAACGCCGGAACACACTGAATTAACCGCACCGGATGGAACTCGCTTCAGAGAAATTCATTGGCCTATCCACGATCATATTAATCTGGTGCTGCTGGAGATTGTCGATAAGCCAATGCCATTTAATCGGGCGGGGTTTTGTGGCGTTGGGCCGCTGGTTATCACAAGTCGTGACGCGGTGGCCGAAGCTGAATTTTTCAAATCTATGTTCGGTTTAGATTTGCTCAGTGAGAACCACTTTTCTGGCCCAGAAATTGAGGCGGCCATAGGCTTGCCCCAAGGAACCAGTTTGCATATTTTGATTTGTGGTGATCCCGATCACGATTTTGGCAAACTTGAAATCGTAGAGTATCAAGGTGTCCAAGGCGAAGACCTGTATTCGCGCGCTGTTCCTAAGGCATTAGGCCTGCTGCATATTAATTATCAACTAGACGATTCTGATCAGTTTAAGGCGATTTCGTCGCGGCTTACTCCTCTTGCTCCTGGGTTTTTATCGAACGCCCCTCAGTTTTCGCAGTGCGAGCCAGCCTCAATGCTTTTGGGGGAGGGCTCGGTTCTGCACCTCTCGTCGCCCAGTGGCTTGCGAAGCTTTATCTACGCTCCGATATAAATTGATCTTTTTCGGGCAATTTATCTTTGATCGAATTAACACAATGTTAATGCTCGCGTATAATGGGAGTGGTAAGTTTTTTTAAAGGATTAAAAATAAAATCTTGGCGAATCTACTTAAAGTAACACTTTAAGTGACGACGCTAAGCTAAGCTCAAAAATGAGCTAAGCCACTGATACAAAACAGTTTTTTCTGACGATAACGCTTGACAGTGATGCCTGACTTAGAGATAGTGGCGAAATGTGGGTAATCGTGGGAATTAAGGGCGTAATTAACCCAAAAAAATCCCGATTTACCCTGAATATCAATTGATAAGGGCAAAACACAGTCGTGGCACGAGGCAGTAATCACATCAGCGTGGATGCAAAGGGTCGTATGTCGATACCGACCAAGCTTCGTGACGCCCTAAATAATGCAGCCCAAGGACGGCTTGTGGTGACTGCTAGCCCCAGTGATCGATGCTTGCTGCTCTATACGGCCGACGCTTGGGATGTGGTCGAACAAAAAATCACCTCGCTCCCGTCTTTGAATAATCAAACTCGTCAACTTAAACGTATGCTGATTGGGCATGCTGACGATTGCGCAATGGATGCCAGTGGCCGAATTCTGCTTCCCGCTCAATTGCGTGAATACGCTTACGTAGACCGCAAGGCCGTTTTGGTTGGCCAAGGCGGCAATTACGAAATCTGGGATGAAGCGCATTGGTTGGCGCAACGAGAAAATATGTTGTCCATGGAACTGGATGAAGCCAATTTGCCCGACGAGCTGCGCTCGTTATCCTTCTAGGGTCATCACATGTCCAGTGTCGATACTCACATACCTGTCCTAGAGAGAGAGGCGCTCGACGCATTGAATCTGCGCGAGGGCGGTGTTTACGCCGATCTAACCTTAGGGCGAGCGGGGCACGCGCAGGCGATTTGCCAACGCATTGGGTCTGAAGGTCGTTTATACGCGTTCGACCGCGACCGAGCAGCCATTGACGCTGCCGAGGCTGTGTTTAAAGGCGATACGCGCGTGACGCTAATTCATCGCGACTTTGCGCAGTTTAAATACGCGCTGAGTTTGCATCCTGATGTGACTCACATTGACGGCGTGTTGCTTGACTTGGGCGTGTCGTCGCCGCAATTAGATAACGCAGAGCGAGGCTTCAGTTTTCAGCGCGATGGCGACTTGGACATGCGCATGGACACCTCACAGGGCGAGAGTGCGGCTCAATGGTTGGCGCGAGTCGATGAGGCCGATTTAGTTAAGGTGCTGTTTGAGTTTGGTGAAGAGCGGTTTGCTCGGCGCATTGCGCGCGCCATTGTAGTAGAGCGAGAAGTCACCTCGATCAATAGCACATTGCAATTGGCGGCCTTGGTTGCCAAAGCCATTCCCAAGAAAGATAAAAACAAGCATCCGGCGACTCGCACGTTTCAAGCGATACGCATCAAGGTGAATCAGGAGTTGGATCAAATCAGCTCAGTATTGCCTCAAATAGTAGAAAAGCTGAGCGAAGGCGGTCGTTTAGTAGTGATTAGCTTTCACTCCTTAGAAGACCGTCTGGTGAAGCGATTTATCCGTGATTTATCGACGCCGAATTTGCCGCCGCGACACATTCCAGTTAGTGAAGAAGCCTATCAAACGCCGTTAAAAGCCCTTGGCCGAGCAATAAAGCCAAGCGCTGATGAGGTGTCGAAAAATCCGCGAGCACGCAGTTCGGTGTTACGAGTGGCGCAGCGAACCAGTCTGCCGTATTCGGCTGAGGTGAGTCATGCCTAAGCGAGTATTCGTATCTTTATTGATTGCCGTGTTAGTCAGTTCGCTGTTTGTCATCAATGTGCGCCACCAGCATCGCGTGGCCTATATGACGTATCAAAAGCAAGAGACCCAGCGCGATGCACTCAATGATGAGTGGGGCCAGCTTTTGGTTGAAGAAAATGTGTGGGCATCGGCGCACCGCATTGAAAAGCATGCTGGCGAGCGTTTGTCTATGCGGGCGCCTTTAAAAAAGGAAATTCAAATTATTGGTCGTGACCAAAATGCAGAACAGATAGCGGGAGTAGGCGATGCCGCGCGCTAAGCTTGCTGCAAACTCGAAACGCAACAACGACATTGTGGTGCCGGTGAATAGTTGGCGCTATCGTTTTGTGGCCAGTGTGTTTGGCCTAATGTTTTTGGCATTGGCCGGGCGCGCCGTTTACCTGCAAATCATCGATAACGACTATTTGCAGTCTCAAGGAGACGCCCGCTATTTGCGAGTGCAAAAAACACCGCCAACGCGTGGAGTGATCAGCGATCGCAATGGTCAGCCCTTGGCAATCAGTACGCCGGTGGATTCGATATGGATGCATCCAGCGACGATCTTAAAGCAGCAGAATGAATACAGTTATGCCCAGCTAAGTAAATTGCTGGGAATATCTCGAAGCAGCTTGTTAAAAAAGGCAGAGCAACGCAAGACCCGCGAGTTTGTCTATTTAAAGCGGCATCTGCCGCCGCAAGTGGCTAACAAAATATTAGCCTTGAACGTGCCCGGCATTAATAGTGTGCGCGAGTACAAAAGGTACTACCCCGCTGGGCCAGTGGCAGGCCACGTGGTGGGTTTCACCAATATTGATAACGAAGGTCAAGAGGGCCTCGAGTTGGCGCACAACTCATCGTTAAAAGGCCAAGCGGGCAGAACCTTGGTGATGCGCGACAAGGTGGGTCATGTTGTTGACTACGTAGAGCAAAAAGCGCGAGTTCGTCATGGTGAAGACGTGCGTTTGAGTTTGGATGCGCGCATTCAATATCTGGCGTATCGCCACTTGCACGCCGCCGTGAAAAAGAACAAGGCGGCATCAGCGTCGTTAGTAGCATTGGATGCCAAAACCGGCGAAGTATTGGCCATGGTCAGTATGCCCGATTTTAACCCTAATGATAGAAGCGACCTGAAAAGCAGCCGATTCCGAAATCGTTCTATAACCGATTCGTTTGAGCCAGGTTCAACCGTCAAGCCTTTTACTGTCGCCATGGCGTTGGAGGACGGTGTCATTGAGGCAGATACCCCAGTGGATACTGAAAAAGGCTTTTTCTATATTGGCCGCAGCCGCATTAACGACACCAAGCCTCATGGCGTGGTTAGCGTCTCCGAGGTAATACAGAAGTCGAGCAATATTGGGTCAGCCAAAATTGCCATGATGCTGTCCGCGCGCGATTTATACGACACCTATAGGCAGCTTGGCTTTGGCAGTACCAATGATTTGATTATTCCCGGCGAGCAGAAAGGCATTTTAACCAAGCGCCGACAATGGCGGCCGATTGAGCACGCCACCATGAGCTATGGTTATGGCTTGTCGGTGAATACTTTGCAACTAGCTCGAGCGTATCAAGCAATTGCCAATGATGGCGTGTTGATGCCGGTTAGTTTGACGCCTCTGTCTTCGTCAGAAGTCGCTTCCTCATCCAAAGGCAAGCGAGTCTTCTCTGAAAAGGTAGCGCGCGATGTTACCGCGATGCTTGAGTTGGCGGTTGGTGCTGACGGCACCGCACCGCAAGCGCAAGTGGATCAATATCGAGTTGGTGGTAAAACGGGTACTGCGCACAAAGTGATTGATGGACAGTATCAAGACGACAAATATTTGTCTTTGTTTGCTGGCTTTGCGCCAATTAGCGACCCAGAAATTGTCTTAGTGGTGTGTATTGATGACCCACAAGGGATTGACTACTACGGAGGCTTGGTTGCAGCGCCGGTGTTCTCTAAAGTGATGGCGGGCGCATTAAGGTTTCGAGATGTCGTGCCTGATGCGATGGATGCGATTGAAACACCGAGAGAGCTAATGATTACGCGCCCGGTAGCAGGACTGCAACCATGAAGACATTAGCCCAATTGCTGTCCGTTGTTGGCCATACGAGCGAACACGATACTCAAATAGACAGCTTAAGTTTGGATAGCCGTAAAGTGCAAACGGGTGGCTTATTCTTCGCCTATCCGGGGTCGGTCGTCGATGGGCGAGATTACATTCACGCTGCAATTGGCGCTGGCGCAGCGGCCATTGTTTATGATCCGCAGGGCTATCAATTGCCTGCCGATTTAAACGTGATTGCCGTGGCGGTAGATGCCTTGCAATCTAAAGTCGGCTTAATAGCCGCCGAATTTTACGGGCAGCCGTCTAGCCAGCTTCAAGTGTTTGGTGTTACCGGCACCAACGGAAAGACCACTTGTTGTACCTTGTTTGTGCAGGCCTTTGAAGCCATGGGTTTGAAGGCCGCCATGATGGGCACCTTAGGCAACGGTCGTTTAGGCGAACTCGATAAAGCCGGCCAAACCACGCCAGACCCGATCAGCGTCCAGCGGGCATTACGAGGTTACGCCGACGCAGGCGTAACGCAAGTTTGCATGGAAGTGTCTTCGCACGCACTCGATCAGGGTCGTGTTGCCGGCGTCGACTTTTACGCCACCTTGTTTACTAACTTAAGCCATGACCATTTGGATTATCACGGCGACATGACGGCCTATCGACAAGCCAAGCAGCGTTTGTTCGCTGAGTACAATGCCGAACTCTCGGTAATCAATGTCGCCGATCCGGCGGGCCAGATTTTCTTTGATACTGCATTGGCCGCCTTTACCGTGGGCTTTGGCGTTGGTGGCGACGTTTGGGTTGACGAGGCGCGACTTACCGAGACAGGCATTCACTTGGTGATCGAAGGCAATGGCGTGGAATTTGAGCTGTCGACGCCCTTAATCGGTGAAGTGAATGTGCCTAATATCGAACTGTTGGTAGCAAGCTTGTTAGCGCTCAGTACTCCGCTCGAGCAAATCGTCGAGATAGGCAAAAATTTAAGGCCAGCCCCAGGTCGTATGGAGCTTTATCGAGGTAAGAAAACGGCCAGTGTCGTGGTTGATTATGCGCACACGCCGGATGCTTTAGACAAAGCCCTCAGATCAGTCAGGGCTCATTGCCGGGGCCAGCTTTGGTGCGTGTTTGGTTGCGGTGGCGATCGCGATAAAGCCAAGCGAGAGGTGATGGGCCAGCTCGCAAGTCAACTTGCTGACAAAGTCATTGTTACCAATGACAATCCTCGCTCGGAAGCGCCGGAGCAGATCGCTCAAGACATCGCTAAGGGTATTTCTGGGGGCTACGAACTCATCCTAAGTCGCGCCGAGGCGATTGATTTCGCGCTTTCAAATGCACAAATCCAAGATTGGATATTGCTAGCAGGCAAGGGCCACGAAACCACGCAGGAAATAGGCGAGCAGGTACTCGAATTTTCTGACCGACAATTTGTAGCACAACGCTTGGGAGTTGCCGCATGATGCGTTTATCCCACGTTGTTGATGCCGTAGGCGGCCAACTGATTGGCAATGATTGTCAAATTGACGACGTCTTTACCGATACTCGTCAACCCATGCCCAATGGTTTGTTTATCGCTTTGTCTGGTGACAATTTTGATGCGCATGACTTTGTTGATGCGGCTTTTGCTGGCGGTGCAAAAGCGGTGCTCGTTGAGAGAATGGTCGACACCGATTTGCCGCAAGTGCTGGTAGACGACTCACGCCGTGCCTTACTCGACCTAGCCACATGGTGGCGCACACAATTTTCGATTCCTGTGATTGGCGTCACTGGTAGCGTGGGTAAAACCACCGTCAAAGACATGTTGGCGTGCATCATGAGTGAAATTGGCGAAGGGATCGCGACCCAGGGTAACCTCAATAATGAGATCGGCGTACCCCTTACTTTGTTAAGGTTACGTTCTCATCACCTATACGCGGTGATCGAGATGGGCATGAATCACGCTGGCGAAATTTCGAGATTAACGCGCGCAGCGCAACCCACTGTCGCCTTAGTGAACAACGCTGCTGCTGCACATTTAGAAGGTTTGGGATCGGTCGCAGCCGTAGCCAAAGCGAAAGGAGAAATATTCGAAGGTTTAGCCGACGACGGAGTGGCTTTGATTAACGCCGACGACGACTACGCCGATCTCTGGCGAGAGCTTGCAGGAAATTACCAACAACTGGCATTTGGTTTACAAAATCAACAGGGCTTTACCGCCAGCTACAAAGCTCTTGAGCAGAACACATTTATACAGATCAGCGGCCCGCAATTTGATCTTGAATTAACGCTCTCAGCGCCCGCTATTAAGGCCAAGCACAATGTCGCAAATGCGCTCGCTGCCGTGGTCGCTGCACATGCGGCCGGGGTTTCGAAAGCTGATATTGCGACGGGCCTGACTAAGTTTTCTCCTGCTAAAGGGCGGCTTAACATCGAAAACATTGGTGGCGTCGATTTGATTGACGACAGCTACAACGCTAACCCTGAATCCATGCGTGCAGCAATCAATGTGTTGGCCGCGTACCCCTCATCAACGTTAATCGTTGGCGATATGGGGGAGTTGGGCGATGCGGTGCACGATGCGCATCAGGAAGTGGGTGCCTACGCAAGTGCACAAGGTGTCTCTCGAATGCTGGCTTGCGGCGAGTACGCCGGCCTTGCAGTCAGTCAATTTGAGCGACCTGCCGAGAGTTATCTGGGGCAAGAAGAATTAATTTCCGATCTGCCGAAGACCTTGAATCTCGAAGATCCAACGCGAGCGATTTTAGTTAAAGGGTCGCGCTCAGCCCGCATGGAGCAAGTAGTGCAAGCGGCCCGTGAGCTGTTGTCATCGCGCGAATCAAACCTCAGCGAGGTGACGAATGCTGTATGAGCTTTTAAATAGCCTGTCCGAACACTTCAGCGCGCTGAATGTCTTTCAATACATCACACTGCGAGCCATTTTTGCGGTTCTCACGGCCTTGGCGATTTCGTTGACCATAGGCCCGTTCATGATTCGCAAGCTGTCTAAATATAAGATCGGGCAAACTGTGCGGCAAGACGGCCCGCCCACGCACTTTGATAAGGTCGGCACACCTACCATGGGTGGTTTGTTGATTTTGGCCAGCGTGATTTTGGCAACCTTGTTGTGGGCCGATCTAAGCAATCGCTTTGTGCAAATCACCTTGTTTACCTGTTTCTTTTTTGGCGTGATTGGCTGGTACGACGACTATCAAAAGCTCGTCCACAAAGATCCGGTCGGCATGGGGTCAAGAAATAAATTTCTCAGCCAAAGTGTTGTCGCACTGATTGCCGGTGTTTGGTTGTATGTCTCCGCTGAAACACCAATCGATACCACGCTCATCATTCCGTTGTTTAAAGATGTTGCCATTCCACTGGGTATTCTCTTTCTTCCACTGAGTTACCTAGTCATTGTTGGCACCAGCAATGCGGTCAATCTTACCGATGGCTTGGATGGTCTGGCCATTGTGCCAGCGGTCATGGTGGCTGGTGCGTTAGCGGTATTTTGTTATGCCTCTGGCAATGCCATTTTTTCTGAATACCTACAAATTCCAAGGGTGCCCGGGGCTGGCGAAGTCGCCATTTTTTGTGCGGCGCTGGTTGGCGCTGGCCTCGGCTTTTTGTGGTTTAACACTTATCCAGCGCAAGTATTTATGGGCGACATTGGTTCGCTCTCGATCGGTGCGTCGCTTGGCGTGGTGGCTGTCATAGCGCGCCAAGAGCTGGTGTTGTTTGTGATGGGCGGCATCTTTGTGCTTGAAACGGTGTCTGTGATTCTCCAAGTGGCTTCATTCAAGCTGACCGGCAAGCGAATCTTTCGCATGGCGCCAATACATCATCATTTTGAACTCAAAGGTTGGCCAGAGCCGCGTGTGATCGTGCGCTTTTGGATCATCAGTTTGATACTCGTTTTAATTGGCTTAGCAACGCTGAAAGTTCGCTAAAAGATAATGACAACAGCTCCTCAAATACAACAGCGTAGCGTTGATCGACACCAACAGGCCGTAGTTATCGGCCTTGGTGTGACAGGCTATAGCGTGGTGCGCTATCTGCGCGCTGAGGGTTTGGCTGTGCGTGTTATTGATCGCAATCCTGAGCCTGCTTTGGCGAGCAAGTTAAGTACACATTACCCAGAAGTAGAAACGTTGTTTGGCGATCATAAGGTTGAGTTAAATGAAACCTTAGTAGTGCCAAGCCCGGGTGTGTCCTTGCGCTCATCGTTATTAGTGGACGCAGCACAAGAGGGCCTTGAAATCGTTGGCGACATAGAGTTGTTCGCTCAGGAAAACTCACAGCGCCTGATTGCAATCACTGGTTCCAATGGCAAAAGCACGGTAACGAGTTTAGTTGGGCAAATGTGCGCGGCGGCAGGTTTAAAACCGTTGGTCGCCGGAAACATTGGCCGCCCTGCGCTAGACGCGATTGTTGATCAAAGCGACTACGACATTGCTGTTTTAGAGTTAAGCAGTTTTCAATTAGAAACGGTGAAACAGCTTAACGCCGATAGCGCGACAATCTTGAATATCTCGGCTGACCATATGGATCGTTACGATTCAATGGGTGATTACATTTTGGCTAAGGCGCGAATTTTACGCGGCGCAGCCTGTGCGGTATTGCCAAGTCGAGCCAGCGGCCTCGAACAGATTACTAAGATAAATAAAGCCCTGAAATTTGGTTTAGAAGAACCGCAAAACGATACCGAATTTGGATTGCGGCGCACTGGCAATCGACGTTGGTTATCGCGTGGTAAAAGTCGCCTAATGCCAATGTCAGATGTGCCCCTAGTCGGCTCACACAATATTGCCAATGTGTTAAGCGCCTTTGCTTTGGTCGATTTTTTAAAGTTGCCAAAAGAACCATCGATTGAAGCGGTCAAACACTTCAAAGGCCTAGCGCACCGAATGCAGACCGTGGCCGAGTTAAATGGTGTGCGCTGGGTTAACGATTCGAAGGCGACGAATGTCGGTGCTGCGATGTCGGCATTGCAAAGTATCGATAGCAAGCTTGTTTGGCTTGCTGGCGGCGATGGCAAAGACGCTGATTTCACAGAGCTGCATAGCGCGATTCAAAGCAACATTAAATGCTTAATCGCATTTGGGCAAGACGCCGATAAGATCGCTGGCGTAATGCCGCATGAGTTGGAAGTGGTCAAAGTAGAGACCTTAGAGCAAGCCGTCCAAGCTGCAGCGCAAGTATCTCAGAGCGGCGATACTGTGTTGTTGTCGCCAGCTTGCGCCAGCTTTGATCAGTTCGACAATTTTGAACATCGCGGTGACGTTTTCACCGCTTTAGTGGAGCAGTTGGCGTTCAGGGAGAGTGCTCATGTCTAGCCTTGCCATGCAGGCGACTCGAATTAATCGCGGCGCACAAGAGATGAAAATCGACGCAGTTTTGCTGGGTGTTTTTGCCGCCTTGCTGACGCTCGGTTTGATTATGGTGTTTTCAAGCACTATTGCCATGGGTACTAAAGACCTCAACCTCAATACCTATCATTTTTGGCGGCAATCGGTGCACATTGCCGTTGGCTTGATTTGTGCCTTTGTGGTCTCGCGAGTGCCGCTTTGGGTTTGGCAGCGAAGTTCAGGGGTCATTTTGTGCGTCGCCATTTTGATGCTTGCTGCGTTGCTTGCGCTGGGTGTTGAAGTTAATAATTCGACGCGCTGGTTTACCATCGCTGGCGTGCGATTACAGCCAGTCGAATTTGTAAAGCTGGCCATCGTTCTTTACGCCGCCAGCTATCTGACGCGACGACAAGCCGAGATCACTAAATTCTCTAAAGGCATTGTCAATATGGGTTTGGTATTGGCTCTAATCGCGGCTTTGTTATTGCTGCAACCAGACTTTGGGAGCTTTGTGGTCATCACGGCGACGGTAGGCTTGATGATGTTTTTGGGCGGCATTCGGATACTACACACCTTTCTGTGTTTAGCTGTAGTGGCCGCCATTATTCCATTTATCATTGCCGCTTCACCTGAGCGCATGAATCGCTTGAGCACTTTTTTAAATCCTTGGGCTGATCCATTTGGCGAGGGTTTTCAGTTAACCCAGGCGCTTATCGCGGTCGGCCGCGGTGAAATTTTTGGAGTTGGGCTGGGTGCCAGTATTCAAAAACTCTATTACTTACCGCACGCGCACAACGATTTTATTTTGGCGGTTCTTGCTGAAGAACTTGGCCTAGTGGGCACGCTGTTGGTGATTTTTCTATACGCCACCTTGTTGCACCGCGCGTTGCAAATTTCTCGCACCGCTGAGTTATTGGGCCGCGTTTATGCATCGCGACTAGCTCAAGGTATTGGCATTTTGTTGGTCTTTCAGGCCGTGATTAATATTGGCGTCAATTTGGGCGCACTGCCGACCAAAGGGTTGACCCTTCCGTTCATCAGTTATGGCGGCTCTAGTATGTTGGCGTGCTGTATTGCGATGGGCTTATTGTTGGGTGTTGACCGGCATAATCGCCAGCGCCAAATGCCTGAACCAACGACTAAGCGACGTAGCCCGGGAGCAGTTAAATGAGTGCTCCTAAGTTAATGGTCATGGCCGGCGGCACTGGCGGGCATGTTTTTCCAGCATTGGCCGTCGCCGACGGTTTGCGCGAGCGCGGTGTTAATGTGGTTTGGCTCGGCACACGCGCCGGTCTAGAAGCCAAAGTGGTTCCTCAGCACAACATCGAAATACGCTGGGTTACCGTTGAGGGCTTGCGCGGTAAAGGCAAGTTGGCTTGGTTGATGGCACCATTTAGATTATTCAAAGCAATGATACAGAGTGCGCGAATTTTACGGACCGAACGCCCCAATTGCGTATTGGGTATGGGCGGCTTTGCCTCGGGGCCCGGTGCTTTGATGGCTCGAATCATGGGGATGCGACTCGTGATCCATGAGCAAAATGCGATAGCCGGTTTAACCAATAAAGTATTGGCCAAAATTGCTCATGTTGTTTTAAGCGGCTTTCCGAACGTGGCGGGTTTGCCCAAGCAAAGCCATTGGGTTGGCAATCCAGTAAGAGAGGGAATTGCTTCTAAGGAAAAAACCATCGAGCCGCCGACCAAGGTGTTGATCGTCGGCGGCAGTCAAGGTGCGTATTCGTTTAATCGATTTTTACCATCGTCTCTTAGCGAGCTCAGCGAATCAGACATTAGTATTTGGCATCAAACGGGGCGTGGCAATACCGCCGACGTTGAGGCCGCTTACAAAGCAAGTGGTCGCCCAGCAAAAGTCAGCGACTTTATTGACGATATGGCAGCAGCGTATCAATGGGCGGATCTCCTGATTTGTCGCGCGGGCGCGATGACGATTGCTGAGTGTTGCGCCGCTTCAAAACCCGCTTTGTTTATTCCTTTTCCGTTTTCGGCGGGCGCACATCAAGACATCAATGCTAAAGCTCTGGTGGATATAGGCGCCGCTCGAGTTATCAGCAATGACGATTTACAGCAAGGTCGTTTGATGCCTGTATTGCAAGAAATGTTGGCTGATCAAATCGAGCTCGCCAATATGGGCCGTCGGGCACATACGCTTTATAAGCCCGATGCGGTATCTACGGTTGTCGAGATTTGCGAGGAGCAGTGCTATGCGTAATCGCGTCAATCGTATTCATTTTGTTGGCGTTTGTGGCAGCGGTATGTCGGGTATCGCCGAAGTGTTGGTCAACTTAGACTACAGCGTCTCTGGTTCAGATATCAACGATGGCCCGGTTGCCGATCGTTTGCGCGCTGCTGGAATAGCCGTGGTTATCGGTCACCGAGCGCAGAACATTGCTAAGGCCGATGTTGTGGTTGTCTCATCCGCGATTGATCAAAGCAATCCTGAGATTAAGGCGTCGATAGAAGCGGGTATTCCAGTTATTCCTCGAGCGGAAATGCTTGGCGAGCTAATGCGGTTTCAGCAAGGCATCGCGGTTGCCGGAACCCATGGTAAAACCACAACAACCAGTCTAGTGGCGGCGATCTTAACCGCCGCTGAACTTGACCCTACCTTTGTGGTTGGCGGGCTAATTAACAATGCCGGTGTCAATGCCAAGCTTGGCCGTGGCGACTATCTCATTGCCGAAGCCGATGAAAGCGATGCTTCTTTTTTAAATCTAAAGCCTGAGATGGCGGTGGTTACCAATATCGATGCCGACCATATGGTGACCTACAACGGCGATCTTGAAACACTCAAGCAAACGTTTGTGACGTTTTTGCAAAATTTGCCGTTTTACGGTTTGGCCGTTTTATGCGAGGACGATGCCAATGTCAGTGATATCAGAGAACATATTCACAAACCGATGGTGTCTTATGGAGTCAGTGAATCGGCTGACTACCGGGTCAGCGACATAAAGCAGACAGGCACGACTGTGGAGTTTAAGGTTAAGCGACCTGAGTCGACTAGCGATCTGCAAGTCACCTTGCCGATACCGGGCCAACATAATGCATTAAATGCCACCGCGGCTATCGCCGTTGCGACTCATTTAGGCATACAAGATCAAGCCATCATAGAAGGCCTAGCAAACTTTGGTGGCGTAGGCCGGCGCTTTGAAATTTTAGGTGAGCTTTCAATCAATGCTGCGCGTGTCACCTTGGTGGACGATTACGCGCACCATCCGGTAGAACTTCAAGCCACACTAACCGCCGCTCGCGCGAGCTGGCCTGATCGGCGTTTAGTCGCGATTTTTCAGCCACATCGCTACAGCCGAACTTACGATTTGTTTGATGATTTTGTGACCGTTTTAGCAGAACAAAGCGATCTGCTGATTTGCGAAGTATATCCTGCCGGCGAGAAACCAATTAGTGGTGCGGCGGGCAAAGATTTATGTCAGGCGATTCGTGTGCGCGGCGCTAGTCATCCTATCTTTGTGCCCGAGGTTAACGATCTTGCGACCACGCTGGAACCCTTGGTAAAAGATGGCGATGTAATCCTAACGCTTGGGGCTGGCAGCATCGGCAAAGCGAGCCAGGCTCTTTTCAAGACGTATTCTCAAGGCGAGCTTAGTCATGATTGATGTGAAGAGCTTAGGCAAGGTTGCCGTTTTGATGGGCGGCATTTCGGCTGAGAGAGAAGTCTCGCTGGTCTCGGGCAATGCGGTACTCAAAGGCCTTGTTTCTAGTGGCGTGGATGCGCATGCGGTCGATGCCAATCCGGCTAATATTGGTTCTTTAAAAGCGCAAGGTTTTGATCGAGCGTTTATCGTACTGCATGGTCGCTGGGGCGAAGACGGTGTTGTTCAGGGCGCTTTGCAATCCATCAATCTGCCTTACACCGGCAGTGGCGTATTAGGCTGTGCTCTGGCAATGGATAAAGCGCGCAGCAAATTGATCTGGCAACAATTGGGCCTACCTACCGCTGACTTTCGTGTCTTAAACAGCGATGCTGATCTAGATGGGCTGTTAGATCAATTAGGCCTACCCTTATTTTTAAAACCTGTACGTGAGGGTTCAAGTGTGGGTATCGCCAAAGTTGAAAGCGAAGCGCAACTAAAGAGCGCTTATGTCAGTGCTGCGAGCTTTGGTGATGCGGTGCTGGCTGAACGCTTTATTGAAGGGGCGGAGTTAACGGTTAGCATCTTAGATGGCAAAGCCTTACCCGTGATAGAAATGCGCACTGACAATGAGTTCTACGATTATCACGCCAAGTACGAAACCGATGAGACTCAATATATTTGCCCTGCGCAATTGCCCGACGCGCTAACTCAAGAGGTTCAAGAAATAGCGCTGGCGGCATTCAACGCCCTCGATTGCTCTGTGTGGGGCCGCGTAGATTTAATGTTAGACGCTAATCAACGGCCGTTGCTGCTTGAAGTCAACACGGTGCCGGGGATGACCAGCCATAGTTTGGTTCCCATGGCGGCCGCAGCTAATGGTATGAGTTTTGAGGATTTAGTGCTTGGATTGATCGCCACAACATTGAATCCATCAATGGAGGCCGCCAATGCCTAAGCGCGCGCTAGAACATCAAGAGCAAGCTTATTTGCTTGAACGCGCGCGTCGATTGGGGCGAGGTGTGTTACTGAGCAGTGCCACCGTTTTGAGCTTTTTGGCGGGTTCCTTATTGCTTACCGATCACTTATTTCAGCCACAACGATTTGAAATTAAACAATTGAAAATAAGCGGCAAGTTTCGATACACCACGCCGCAAAAAATTGAAGCGACGGTGGTGAAAGACGAGTTGGCTAACTTCTTTGCTGCCGACTTAGACGCCATTAAAGCCAAAGTTTTGGACGTGCCTTGGGTCGCTCGCGCTGAAGTACGTCGTCAGTGGCCAGATACCCTGTTAATCCGGGTTAAAGAACATCGCCCCTTGATGCGCTGGCACGACCTTGGTTCAGTCAGGCAAAAGCCTGCCAGTAAAAGCACTCAGTTATGGCTGAGTTCACTCGGTGCGGTGATCGAAGTTCCTGACAAGCTCGAATTGCCGGCGATTAACTTGTTTGGAAATCGCGATCACGCGCAAAAATTGATGAACACGGCCCTGCGTTGGCAACGAGAGTTAGCTCTGTCTGATCTTGAGTTGCTTGAACTAAAACAAAGCGAGGCGCAGTCGTATTCAGTTACGTTGCGCTTGGGTAAACATGGGGAGCCGTTCGAATTGTTGCTCGGCACGAAAGACATGCAAGCGCGAATAGCTCGATTTCAATATTTGTTCGATAAGCAATTTCGTTTTTCTGATTTCCAACTTAAACGGGTAGACGCGCGCTACCCGAATGGCTTAGCCGTACAACAATCGCGCCGTGCAGAACCCCTTGAAGCCACCGAGCCAGTACAAGGCTAGGAGACCAAACGAGCATGAGTAAAAAAGAAGAAAGCAAGTTGATCGTTGGTTTAGACATTGGTACGTCTAAAGTGCTAGCGATTGTCGGTGAGGTAAATGCCGAAGGCGATGTTGAGATTATCGGGTATGGGCATCATCCGGCAACCGGAATGCGTAAAGGTGTGGTTGCGAATATAGAAGAAACCGTCACCGCGATTCAACGGGCAGTCGAAGAGGCTGAGCTAATGGCGGGCTGTCAAATTTACTCGGTGTTTGCTGGAATCGCGGGTGCGCATATTAATTCGTTTAACTCGCACGGCGTGGTTGCCGTACGCGATGGTGAGGTTGACGAAAACGATCTTGATCGCGTGATTGAATCGGCCAAAGCGGTCGCGATACCCAATGACCAGTCCATTTTGCATGTCTTACCTCAGGAATACATCATCGATGGCCAAGAAGGTATTCGCCATCCTATCGGTATGAATGGCATTCGTTTAGAAGCCAATCTGCACATGGTCACAGCGTCCGTTAGTGCTGAGAAAAATATCGAAAAGTGCATTCGTCGATGCGGCCTTGAGGTCGACGACATCATCTTAGAGCAGCTCGCATCGTGCGAGTCGGTGCTCACAGAAGACGAGAAAGAGCTTGGTGTGTGTCTAGTGGATATTGGTGGTGGCACAACTGATATTGCCGTTTACTCTGAGGGCGCCGTTCGCCATACCGCGGTAATTCCAGTTGCCGGCGATCAAATCACCAACGATATCGCGATTGCTTTACGCACACCTACGGCCTCAGCAGAAGATCTTAAAAAACGTTATGCCTGCGCGCTAAGGCAATTGGCGCCACATGACGAAAGCATAGAAGTGCAAACCGTCGGAGATCGCCCCCCACGAAAATTGTCAAAGCAAACCTTGGCTGAAGTGGTCGAGCCGCGCATCGAAGAATTGTTCGAGTTGATTCGTCTTGATCTTCGGCGCAATGGTTTTGAAAGCTTGATTCGCTCAGGCGTCGTCCTTACCGGCGGCAGCTCAAAGATGGAAGGCATGGTGGATTTGGCCGAAGAAATTTTTCACCTGCCGGTTCGTCTAGGAACCCCTAAATACTTGGGAGGTTTGAGCGAAGTGGTGCGTAATCCGATTTATTCAACTGGCGTTGGCTTAGTGCAATTTGGTCATAACAACCAAGCCAACCCTAAAAAAACAACACAACAAGAATCCAAGGTCAGTGCTTTTTTCAGCCGAATTAAGCATTGGTTTCAGGGTAATTTTTAATATTAACGGGAGTAAATAATGTTTGAACTATTAGATACAGTCGATCAGCAGGCGGTGATTAAAGTCGTTGGCGTCGGCGGTGGTGGCGGTAACGCAACCAACTACATGCAAAAGAGCAAGATTGATGGCGTCGAGTTTATCGCCGCCAATACCGATGTGCAGGCCTTGCAAAGCTCAGGCTGCACAACGATTTTGCAATTGGGCTCAAATTTAACCAAAGGCCTTGGTGCTGGTGCAGACCCCGATGTCGGTCGACAAGCGGCGATAGAAGATCGCGAGCGAATTGCCGAATCGCTGGCCGGTAGCGACATGGTGTTTATCACCGCTGGAATGGGTGGTGGCACAGGCACAGGCGCTGCTCCGGTTATTGCTGAAATCGCCAGAGACATCGGTGCACTCACTGTTGCGGTTGTGACTCGCCCGTTTTCATTTGAAGGCGCGCGCCGTGCAAAGTTGGCTGATCAAGGTCTTAAGCTATTGCAAGAGTCAGTGGATTCACTAATCACGATTCCAAATGAAAAACTATTGGAAGTGATGGGCCGAGAAGCTTCTCTACAAGACGCGTTCGCGATGGCGAATGATGTATTGCGTAATGCGGTGCAGGGCATTTCTGAGCTTATTACCAGCCCCGGTTTAATCAATGTGGATTTTGCCGATGTTAAAACGGTGATGTCAGAAATGGGCCAAGCGATGATGGGTGCAGCCTCTGCTACCGGCGCAACCCGAGCCTCTGAGGCCGCGCGCAATGCACTAAGCAGCCCATTACTCGAAGACACGAATATTCGTGGTGCTCGCGGGATTCTAGTCAACGTAACCGCAGGCCCTGATCTATCGATCGGCGAGTTTGGGGAAGTCGGTGGCATGATCCGCGATATGGCGTCTGAGGATGCGACCGTAGTGATTGGAACGTCCATCGACCCTGAAATGAATGATGAATTGCGCGTCACCATGGTCGCAACTGGCATTATGAGCGATTTAAGTACGGTATCCAAACCAAAGATGGAAGTCGTACAACCTGTGGCCCGAGCTGTGAACGGTGGCTTTGAGCCAACTCTTGATTCGGATGCTGCTGAACCTACTTTGATGACAGGCATGCGCAATCGAGACATGGGCGAACTGCCGCTTTATGATGGTGAGGAGTCCGGTTTGGATGTGCCTACTTTTTTGAGGCGTCAAGCTGACTAAAGTTCGAAGATTGCAAACCGCTTTCGTTGGCTCATTGGCTCAAAGAGAAGACGTCTTGTTGGAGTCGACCTGTCGGCTCTCCAGCACGGTGCCTCACAGAGCTGCGGAGCCTGGTTGCTTTGATCGGTCGGTTTGGCGCTAAGACGCAGTAATTATGCGGGCTTGGCTCAAGTGATGACTGTTTTCGGAATCAATTAAACATGTGTCCAAAACCTACACAATTTCTCCCGTTTGGTGTAGGATTTGCCGCTTGTTTTAGCGATCGATCAAAGACGTGTCGGTATAAACAAGATTATCAGTGTGGTGGGGCTGCAAGCGACTCTATTGAGTTTAACTGGTAATCTGCTTGTTTGGTCCGGCTCGAGAAGCAGTTCTCAATGCAAATCAGAAGCGATTTATTTGCAAGTTAGAGTTCTGGTAAATGGCTCCACTGTGTAATTTCGAAAGTATTTGGCATGGTCTCTGTATTAGACGCGTTGCGTTACAGAAGACGTGTACAAAGAGAATGTTCATAAAAAAACAATAGATTCGAGTAGCTTTTATGATTCACCAACGTACCCTCAAAAATGTTATTCGCGCCACCGGCGTGGGTTTACATACTGGGGACAAGGTGTATCTAACATTAAGGCCAGCACCAGTCGATACTGGCATTGTGTTTCGGCGCGTCGATCTCGACCCAGTTGTCGAACTGCGTGCAAAGCCAGATCAAGTCGGTGACACACGGCTGTCTACCGCCCTTAAAGAAGGTGATGTCAGTGTATCGACGATAGAGCATTTAATGTCGGCCTTAGCCGGTTTGGGCATCGACAACATTTATGTCGAGCTTACTTCTCCTGAAGTGCCGATTATGGATGGGAGTGCCGCACCGTTTGTTTTTTTAGTGCAATCAGCCGGTGTAATAGATCAAAGCGCACCAAAAAAATTCATCAAAGTAAAGAAATCACTAAAAATCAACGAGGGCGACAAATGGGCAGCCTTTGAGCCTTTTGATGGTTTTAAAGTCTCGTTTGCGATCGATTTTGATCATCCGATTTTTGCAAAGTCGCCCCAATCAGCGACTGTCGATTTTTCTACCACCTCTTTTGTAAAAGAAGTCAGTCGTGCCAGAACCTTTGGGTTTATGCACGAAGTAGAAGCCTTGCGAGAAGCTGGCTTGGCCTTAGGTGGCAGCCATGACAATGCCATTGTGATGGATTCGTGCACCATTTTGAATGACGATGGTTTACGCTACGAAGACGAATTCGTGAAACACAAAATTCTAGATGCCATAGGAGATTTGTATCTTCTAGGGCATCAATTAATTGGCGCGTTCAGTGCATACAAATCTGGGCATGCCTTAAATAATAAATTGTTACGCGCATTAATCGCACAGCCTGATGCATGGGAGTTAGTCAGTTTTGACGACCCGGCTCAGGCGCCGATTGCGTTCATGCATCTAGCTTAAGCTTCTGATCGTTTGAACCTAAAGAGTACTTAGATTAGCTATTGTTGATTGGCTATTAAGAGTTTTATAGCTTGCTAAGTGTTCCGGCCAGACGATGTAAAGCCTCGCTAAGCGCATCGCCATTGGCGTCATCTGCGGCGGATTCAACCGCTGAGATTGACTCCTTACTCGGGCGCTGAGCTTTGCGCGGGTGAGTTTTGCTAGTGATGCGTGATGACTTGAGAAGAGATTGGGTTGGGAGTTCTATACGCACAACAATTCGTTGTATGTGATCGAACCCCCGAGAATGAAAAGCAGCAAGCAAGCTGCTCGTTTGATGTTTGATTAGGGTTGCGGTGCTCGCTTGTGCGGTGCAGATATGCAATACCCCACGATCAAATGATTCCAGGCGAGCGTGTTGGCCAAGCTGATACTTAATCCGACTCAGTTCTGAGCACCATTGTTGCCAGACACCGATGAGTTGACCCAGTGAGCCTTGCGTTGAGTGTAATTGCTGGTTGATTGGCAACATGTTGATCAAACTGCCAGCGGTTTTCGCATAGCGATGCTTTAATTTTAATGAGTGAGGAATCGGGCGTTTGCGACTCATAATGCGATCTGATCAACGAGCAGTGAGCATTTAGAGTAAGCCGGGAAGTCCTTAAACACAATAAAAATAAGACGGTCATTATTTTGAAAGTCATTCTATTACGAGATAGCCGCTCAAGCAGTGGCACATGGTGTCTATCTGGCAATAAGTTGCTAATGGCGGGAGCGACCCTATTAGTTGGCTTGCCAGTGCTGCTTGGCCTTCTCAGCTACTGGGTCATTGCCAGTATTGATCGCAGCCTAAACCCCTTTGTTGATCCTGAGTATCGAGTTGCGGTAGAAGCACGAGTTCGCGATCAAGAGCAGCAAATGCAGCAAACCAAACAATACGTGCGTCAGCATATGGATGTTCTCGGCCGCCGAATCGGCAGTTTGCAAGCACAAGTGTCTCGTATCAGTGCAGTTGAAATGCGCATCGCCGAAACCGCGGGTATCAATCTAAGTGACTTTCAATTTGAGCAAGACCCACCGATTGGTGGCTCAAGCCTAGCCGAGACGGTCGATTCTGAGCAAATTGATATCGAAAACGCCATCGATGCCATCGAAAATGAATTGGCTCACCGCGAGTCTGAAATCGCAGCCATGGACTTTTTACTGTCTCGTCGATCGTTAGAGTCTCAGCAAACGCCTGCTGGTTGGCCAGTTGAAGGTGGTTGGGTTTCGTCTAATTTTGGGACGCGTTTGCATCCGATGACTGGTAAAAAACAATTCCATCATGGTGTTGATATTCCGGGTCGCCTAGGTGCTGATGTGCTGGCCGTGGCTGATGGCGTTGTAACCCGCGCCGAAAAAAGCGGTAACTACGGTCATTTAGTCGAAATCGATCATGGCGACGGTTACACAACCTTGTACAGCCACAATAAGCTAAACCTTGTCGAAGTTGGTGCTACGGTAAGCAAGGGCGACCCTATTGCCAAAGTAGGTTCTACGGGCCGTTCAACAGGGCCACATGTGCATTTTGAAGTATCCAAAAACAAGCGCACTATTAACCCTGTGCGCTATCTGTACAGTAAGTCTTAATTGCCGCCCATTTTAGAGTAGCTAAAAGGGCGTTCGCGCCCTTTTTTATTGCCCATTCAAACCTTAATTAAAAATCACATCGCACCAATTTTGAGAGTTGGTTTTTTACAGACAAACCTTATACTTCAACGATAGAGCGTGCTCGTCAGTGCAATTGCACTCAGCAAATTTAGGATAAAACGTGTTAAAAAAAATATTCGGTAGCCGCAACGATCGCATCATTCGACGCATGTCGAAACGCGTCAAAAAAATCAACGAGCTAGAAGCCTCGGTTCAAGCCTTGAGCGATGAAGACCTCAAAGCCAAAACTGACGAATTTCGGCAACGCCTCGAGCAAGGCGAAACGCTGGATCAACTTCTGAACGAAGCGTTTGCGGTGGTTCGAGAAGGGTCGGTTCGAGCGCTTGGCTTGCGGCACTACGATGTGCAGCTGATCGGTGGCATGGTCTTGCATGAGGGCAAAATTTCCGAGATGCGCACTGGTGAAGGTAAAACCTTGATGGCGACGCTTGCCGCTTACCTAAACGCCATCGCTGGCAGCGTGCATGTGGTGACGGTCAACGATTATTTGGCCTCTCGCGACGCCGAGTGGATGGGCAAGGTCTATACCTTTTTGGGGCTTACTGTTGGCGTTATCACATCTGGGCAGCCGCCAGAAGAGAAAAAGGCTGCGTATGAGTGCAACATTGTTTATGGCACGAACAATGAGTTTGGCTTTGATTATCTGCGTGACAACATGGCGTTTTCGGCTGATCAAAGAGCCCAGCGTGATTTAAGTTTTGCGATTGTGGACGAAGTCGATTCGATTCTAATCGACGAAGCCCGAACGCCGTTGATTATCTCCGGCCCAGCGGATACCGCGGCGGAAATTTACAGCAAGATAGATGTGATTGTTCCTCAGCTCGTTCGTCAAGAAGAAGAAGACGGGGAGGGCGACTACAGCATCGACGAAAAATCTAAACAAGCTTATTTAACCGAAGCAGGCCACGAAAAAGCAGAGCAGCTGATGGTTCGCATTGGGCTCTTAAGCGAAGATGCCAGCCTTTATGACGTAGGCAGTATTGCGCTTTTGCATCATTTGTACGCGGCCATTCGCGCGCACACCTTGTTCAATCGTGATGTCGACTACGTAGTTCAAGACAATCAAATCGTGATTGTTGATGAATTTACTGGCCGTATGATGGCCGGGCGCCGTTGGTCAGATGGGTTGCATCAAGCGATTGAAGCCAAAGAAAAAGTAGCGATTCAGCGCGAAAATCAAACTCTAGCGTCCATTACGTTCCAAAACTATTTTCGCCTTTATAACAAACTTTCCGGTATGACCGGCACGGCCGATACTGAGGCCGTTGAGTTTATCGAAATCTACAATCTGGAAGTGGTGATTATCCCAACGCACAAAGATATGGTGCGAGCCGATCAGCCCGATGTGATTTTCAGAACTCAGCAAGAAAAATTCGATGCCATCGTTGAAGACGTTCGCGAGCGCAACAAAGCTGGCCAGCCGGTGTTGCTTGGTACCGCGTCGATTGAAGTTTCTGAGACGCTTTCCAACGAATTTCGCAAGCACAAAATTGATCACGAAGTGTTGAACGCCAAACAGCACGACAGAGAAGCGGTAGTCATTGCGAAAGCGGGCCGCCCAGGGGCGGTGACCATTGCGACTAATATGGCCGGGCGGGGAACCGACATCGTTCTAGGTGGCAACTTAGAAATGCGCTTAAAAGAAGTTGAAGACGCGAAACAGCGAGAAGCCGTTGAACAAGAATGGCAAGAACAACACCAAAAAGTATTGGAACTGGGCGGCTTATATGTCATCGGCACCGAGCGCCATGAGTCTCGTCGTATCGACAATCAATTACGTGGCCGATCTGGCCGCCAAGGCGACCCGGGTGAAACACGATTTTACCTATCGATGGACGATGCCCTGATGCGTATCTTCGGTTCCGAGCGTATCTCGAACATGATGCAGCGCGTTGGGATGGAAGAGGGTGAAGCAATTGAAAGCCGCTTGGTAACACGGGTTATCGAAAATGCGCAGCGCAAAGTAGAAGGCCATAACTTTGATATTCGCAAGCAGTTATTAGAGTACGATGATGTGGCCAACGAACAACGTAAGCTCGTGTATTCAGAGCGCAATGAGTTGATGTCAACCGACGATGTGTCTGAGAACATCGAGACCATGCGCGAGGAAGTTGTTGAGTCTATTATTGATCGCAGTATTCCGCCGCAAAGCATGCCCGAGCAGTGGGGTATCGATCAATTAGAAGACGATCTGCGTCTAGAGTTCAATGTCGATATGCCAATCGGCAAATGGCTAGACGAAGATAAGAATCTTTATGAAGAAACCCTGCGAGACCGAATTCTCGACGGTGTTGATGACGCCTATAAAGACAAAGAAGAGCAATATGGCGCCGAAATTATTCGACATCTCGAAAAGGTCATCATGCTGCAAACTCTAGATACCCAGTGGAAGGAGCATCTCGCGGAGATGGACTATTTACGCCAAGGGATTGGTCTGCGCGGTTATGCTCAGAAAAACCCCAAGCAAGAATATAAGCGCGAAGCCTTTGATATGTTCACCGCCATGCTCGAACGCGTCAAAGTCGAGGTTATTACGATTTTAGCCAAAGTGCAGTTACGAGAAGAAAGCGAGGTTGACGAGCTAGAACGTCGTCAGCGCGAAGCGGCTCAGCGAGACTTACAAATGCAACACCAAGATGCTGCATCCAGTGGTGGTGCAGAGCAAGCGTCTGGTGAGGGCGCCAGTACCTTTGTGCGTGAAACACCGAAAGTCGGGCGTAATGAGCCATGCCCTTGCGGCTCCGGCAAAAAGTACAAGCAATGCCACGGTAAGCTTGCCTAAGTATGGCGGTAAACTTAAATCCGCCAGGTAACCTCTTACCCGTGAAAGGCGTTCGTCTGGCGACGGCGGCCACGGGTATGAGATACCAAGGGCGCGACGATTTATTGGTGATGTCGTTGAGCGAGGGCTCAAGTTGTTCGGCGGTGTTTACGCAGAGCAAGACATGTGCAGCGCCAGTGCTTCTGGCTAGAGATTATCTTGAACAAGGCTCAGCGCGTGCTCTGGTTGTTAATTCTGGCAATGCCAATGCGGCGACAGGCTCGATTGGGTTGGACAATGCACGCCTAAGTTGCGAACTGGTTGCCAGCCAGCTTGGTCTACAAACCGAACAAGTCCTTCCCTTTTCGACCGGTGTGATCGGTGAGCAAATGGACATGCCCGTTTTTGCTAGTGGTCTAGAGCAACTTAAAGAAAGGTATAGTGAAGATAACTGGCTCGCGGCCGCCAAGGCCATTATGACCACGGATACCGTTGCCAAAGCGGTTTCAAAGCAAGTTAAAGTCGGCGCTGAGACCATAACCATTACGGGCATCTCTAAAGGCTCGGGCATGATTTGCCCAAATATGGCAACTATGCTGGCCTTCGTCGCAACCGATGCCGATATTGATCAAGCCAAACTAGATCAATGGACTAGCCGAGCAGTAGATCAAAGTTTTAACCGAATTACCGTCGACAGTGATACCTCAACGAATGACGCCTTAGTGATAGCCGCGACAGGCGCAGCGCAAACAGGCGAGTTAAGTGACGCGCAATTAGGCCAAGTATACGCGGCCATCGAATCTGTGCTTATTGATTTGGCCACCGCGATTATTCGTGACGCTGAAGGGGCGACTAAGTTCGTCACCATACGCGTTATCAATGGCGCATCAGAAGGCGACTGCAAGGCGGTTGCCTATTCAGTCGCGCATTCCCCATTGGTTAAAACAGCCCTCTACGCCAGCGATCCAAACTGGGGGCGCATTATTATGGCTTTGGGTAAAGCACCGGCTGAAAACATTGAATTAGACAAAGTGGATATTCGTATCGGGGATGTCGACTTAATTGTCCAAGGGCAACCCGCAGCCGACTACACCGAAGAGCGCGGCCAAGCCGTATTTAATCAAAGCGAAATTGAGATTCGCTTTGATTTGAATCAAGGTAACGCCCACTATCATGTATGGACATCTGACTTATCCCACGACTACGTCAGCATTAACGCCGACTATCGCAGTTAAATGAAACGCATTGACGTAGCGGTAGGGATCGTTGTCAACAAGGAAAAAAAGGTACTGGTAGGGCAGAGAGTAGTCAAAGACCGCTACTTCGCTAAGTGGGAATTCCCGGGTGGGAAAATCGAAGCCGGAGAAACAGTGCAAGCAGCGCTGCGCCGAGAATTCATCGAAGAAACCGGGCTAATCATCAACGACTCAAGCGAATTCATGGAGCTCAAGCACGACTACCCCGACCGGCAAGTCAAACTCCATATTCGCTTAGTAAAACACACGCAAGGCACTCCACAAGCCCTTGAAGGCCAAGCTCTAAAGTGGGTCACACTAGACGAGCTTTTTGAACTGGATTTTTTAGAGGGTAATAAGAGCATATTAGACAAACTTCGAACCTCTGACCTTTGATTTATGTGATTCATCAAGTCGTATTGTAGGTTGGCGGAGGTCTTGGTCGATGTCTTATACTGCGAAAGGTTACCGCCATCACCATTGTCGACTCAAAGTTATAACCAACAATTGAATCAATTTCACGGGCTTCAACCCGACTACCCAAATAGCTTTATGGAAAAAATGTTAATCAAAGTAGGTGCTTGTTTCTTTCTTTCAGGCATGGCGGCATTGATGTACCAAACAGCCTGGATGCGACAGCTCTCCGTGGTGTTTGGAACTTCTGAGTTAGCGGTGGCCACGGTATTGACGGCCTATATGTCTGGCTTAGCATTAGGAGCCGCATTAGCGGGTCGGTACATAAAACACGTAAAGAAGCCTTTGCTCACTTATGGGCTATTCGAGGGAGGCATTGCGTTGACCGCCGTCAGCGTTCCATTTTTGCTTAGTCTCGCGGCGTCGATATATGTGGGTTTTTTTGGAGGCCAAGATACTCCGCCGCCTTCATCAGGTTTTGGTCAGCTCGCTTTCTTTTATGCCACCACTCTGTTGGTTTTGGTGTTACCTACTGCCCTGATGGGGGCGACTCTTCCGCTCCTTTCTCGATATGTGGTAAAGAACAATCATGAAATAGGAAGAAGAATAGGCGGGCTTTATGCAATAAATACTTTCGGTGCTATTGCGGGAACATTGATTGCTGGCTTTGTATTGTTACCAAATATTAGTTTGTTCCACACTATATTATTAGGCGCCGTCATAAATTTTCTTGTGCTCTACATCGTTATAAAAATCGTTGAGGATAATGACGACGAGCAGCCTACCGCCACTCAAGAAGAAACCCGTGTTGTTAGAGATGTTCGATTAAAGTTTTGGCAAGAAGCAAACGGCTACATTCTGCCGATCATGACTCTTTCTGGAGTCGCAACGTTTACGTATGAAGTGCTTTGGACCCGGCTTCTGAGCCACATTTTAGGTGGCAGTGTTGCTGCCTTTTCGATAATGCTCGCTGGCTTCTTATTTGGCATTGCATTCGGAAGTGAAATTGCCTCCCGGTATGCAAAAAATAAAGCGCTGGCAAAAACAGGGTTTGTAATAAGTCAGTTAGGAATAGCTCTCCTTTGTGCGGCCACTTTTGTATTACTCGAGCATTCGGTACCAAACCAAACTGGGCTTTTTGAAAACAGCGTTTACGCGTTTTTGATACTGCTTCCGTCAACACTGTTTATTGGTGCCACGTACCCATTCGCCGTTCGGCTTTTAGCTAATGATGAAGGTGACGCGGCGGCGGCATCGGCTAGAGTCTATGCTTGGAATACGGTAGGTGCCATTTTTGGAGCAAGTTTTGCTGGATTCTTTTTGATTCCCTTAGTGCGTTACGAGGGAGCTATTATCTTTGCCGTCTTAGTGAATTTAGTTTTAGCTCTGGCCGTTATTTTTTTGCCAATACATGCAAAGAAGAGCGCGCCGATGTGGTTAAAGTTGTTGTCAATTGGTTTGCTTATCGGTGTTGTAACAATGTACCGCCCGTCACCTCCTTACTCGGTGATAAGCAAGTCGCCGATTTCGAACGAAGCGGCGACCAAAGATAAAATCAGATTTTATGAGGTTGGCCGATCATCTACGGTTCTTCTACTAGAATATCAAGATTATTTTAGGCTAAGAAACAATGGCTTACCAGAAGCTGCAATTCCTGCTAAGACTAGCCCTAATATTTTTAATGCAACTCATCTTTTGAGCTTGCTTCCCTCTATAGCTCGGCCTGACTCCAAAACAATGCTAGTCGCTGGGTTTGGTGGCGGTGTGGTTGTTGAAAATTTACCGCCATCAATTGAACAGGCAGACGTTTTAGAGCTAGAGCCAAAGGTTATAGATGCCAATGCGCTTATTTCTGAGAATCGCAAATACAAACCCCTTTTCGACCCAAGGGTAAACGTTATCTTTAACGATGCTCGAAGTGCCTTAGCACTCACCAAAAAGAAATACGATGTCATAGTGTCTCAGCCTTCACATCCTTGGACTGCTGGCGCATCGCATCTATACACAAAAGAGTACATGCAATTAGCTGAGGATCGCCTGGCAGATGAAGGCGTTTTCTTACAGTGGATGAACATTAGTTTTGTTGATGAATATCTCTTGCGCTCTCTGACAAAGACACTAGTAGAAACCTTCGAATACGTTCGTATTTACAGTTTTCATCCCGGTGTCCTCTATTTTTTAGGGTCTAATTCTCCTTTAAAGATAGAAGAATCGATTAGTCGTAGCGGCGAGCCATTTCGTTCTCATGTTAGTTATTTCAATCGGTTGGGTTTATCTTCTGTGGAAGATATCCTGAGCGGCCTGATGGCCGATACTGAGGGTGCCAAGGAACTTGCTGAGCTCGGTAAAACGATTACGGATGACTATAATTTGCTTGGGACCCGATCCGCTTTATCAAAAGAATCCGGCTCGGTACTTAGCCTTGATAAACTGAATCAATTATTTTTGGAAACAAGCCCATTGTTTGATAATAAGTACTGGATTTACGAATCTAATTCTGGTGTAAATTTTTATGCACTATCAAAAAAACTTCAGGGAGGTGCATATTCTCAGCTAAATGTTGCGCTGCACAAAAATTTGCATGAGATCAAACATCCGCAATTTGAATCAATGAAATTGTTGTCGTCGAATGCGTTTAAAAAAGAAGGGACATTGGATCAAGTTAGCCAAGAGCTGGCTAAAAACTTTAATAGTCAACTGGCCTATGAAATCGCTTTGAATCACAAGTTGGGTTCGGACTTGTTTAACATTGAAGAAGTTGAAACCTATTTGAGTAAGCTCGGTTTGGTAGCTTCCGCCACAATTGAGAACGCCGAGTTTCTTCAATTGGATTCCTTATCTCAAACAGCGGCAGATCTACCTAGTTTTGAGAGCGAATTATCGGAAGCCATACCCTCAGATCCGTGGTTTAAAAATGCAATCGCATTGAGAGCTAGATGGAGAATGGAGGCGGCGTTAACGAGCGGTAGCGTTGCTTTGGCGGAGGAAAGCTTGGCCCTAATTGATCAGGCTATGGGGCCTCAATCAGATATGTATTTGCATGAAATTCGGCTTAATAGTGCTGCTATATCGGATCAGTTTGGCATCGTCGTCAGAGAGCATAAGATCATTTCGCGGCATGTTAATGACTATTTAAACAGCCTCAATGATCCAATAATTCCCATTGACCCAAGTCTTCTAAACTCATATTTGGATATGTTGAAGAGAATAGATAAAGGCTTGGGCCGAATTTTAGGGCTAGAGACCGACGATGCCGATTCAATTGAAAAACTACGAGAAAAAACGAAAAGCCTTTTGCAACGTATAGACGAAATATTAGTAGCCAACTAATTGCTGAGAAGTTTTGCCTTCTGCCTACCTCGCTTAGTCTTGTAGCCCAAGTTCTAGGTATTTTTTATGCAAGACTTCAACTTGCTGTTGCGCCTCGGCAAGGCTGGCGTCGTTTTCTATAATGTCATCGGCTATCTTTAGCCGATCACCATCACTTAATTGAGTTTCCATAATCCGAACAACCTCGTCTCGGCTGAGCTTGCTTCTTTTTTTAACTCGCTCAATTTTGGTCTCGCGCGCGGCAGTAACAACCAATACTCGCCTTAAAAAGTCTAGGTAAGCTGAATCGCTGTTCAGTAGAGGAATAACGAGGACGCAGTAAGGAAATGTCACTTCTGAAACTTTGCTGATTGTTAAATCGTAAATAGCGGGATGAGTGATTTGGTCTAACTTTAGTTTAGCTTCGGCAGACGCAAATGCAATTTTTCGCAATGCACTTCGGTCAAGTGTTTGGTCTTGATTGAGTATGGAGCGACCAAACGCATCAACGAGTTGCTGAAGAGCAGGCTGGCCAGGCTCTACTATCTCTCTGGCGATAATATCTGTATCTATAACAGGCACGCCTAAGGCATCAAAGTGGTCAGAACAGACCGTTTTGCCGCTGCCGATACCACCAGTTAGCCCGACAATAAAAGAGGTTGGTTTAAAGGCCTGCATAATTTAAGTAGCTTTGATTGATTCGCTGGCCCCAAAGCATGGCGATCCAACCTGCTAGGGCTATATATGGGCCAAATGGAATTTTGGTTTCCCGGCCTGATTTGGCGATCATTATCATCGCAAGCCCAAACACGCTACCAAGCAATGACGAAATTATTACCACGAGTGGCAACAGCTGCCAACCGAACCATGCACCAAACAGAGCCATTAGCTTAAAATCACCATTGCCCATGCCGACCTTACCGGTGATTAATTTAAATGTTTGAGCCACAATCCAAAAGCTCATATAGCCGGCAATGGCGCCAACTAGTGCGGTACTGCTATCAGTATATACACCAAAGTAGCTAATGCCTAAGCCTAGCCATAGAGTCGGCATGACTATATCGTCGGGCAGGATTTGATGATCAATATCAATAAAAGACAGAACGATAAGAACCCAGGTCAGAGCGATCCCGAATAAGGCTGCCAAGCTCCAACCAAATACGGCCATAACGACAGCGCTAGAGCTTGCAGTTAGCAATTCGATAAGCGGGTAGCGCCACGAAATAGGGTATTTGCAGCGTGCACATTTGCCGCCAAGTAAAACAAAGCTTACGATAGGAATATTGTGCCAAGCCTTTAGCGGCGACTTACAATTTGGACAATGAGATGCTGGTTCGCTGAGTGTGGGGACTGTATCTTGATCTAGTGACTCAAGCTCTAACCATTCTCGTGATTGTTGCGTCCAAGAATGGAATACCATCTTCGGGTAACGCAATACAACCACATTTAAAAAGCTGCCCACAAGCAGGCTGAATAAAAAAGCTATCGCGATATGGGTGCTGCCACTTAACTCGGCAAATTCAGCAAGCATTAGATTAATAATGTAAGTTTTAGAAGCTCTGTTTTAAAAGCTCTAGAAGACGGATGCGAGTTTGAAGATCGGCATATACATGGCAAGCACCATGGTGCCAATAATGCCGCCTAAAATTACAATCATTACCGGCTCAATAATACTGCTAAGGGATTCAACCGCATCGTCCACCTCGCGCTCATAAAAGTCTGCAACCTTGTCCAGCATTACCTCTAGCTCACCTGACTCCTCGCCTGATGAAACCATTTGCAGCATCATATTAGGGAACAGCTTAGTTTGAGCCATAGAGTTTTCTAGACTTCGCCCTGTGCTAATTTCGTTTTTTACTGTTTCAGTTGCATTTTGATAGACTCTGTTACCCGTTGCTGCGCCGACCGTACTCATGCCGTCGACTAACGGAACCCCTGAACCAAAGATAATCGCAAGAGTTCTGGAGAACCGAGCTAAGGCCGACTTTCGTAAGATAACCCCAAATATTGGTAAGCGAATTAGAAGCCTGTCTATGCCAAATTTTAGCTTCTCAGAGCGCTTGTAGGCCGCGAAAAAGCCCACTGCGGCGGCGGTTACCACAAGAGCAAATTTCCACCAGTGTGCCTGCATCCATTGAGATAGATTTACAATCGTGCGCGTCAAAAAGGGAAGATCCGCACCGACGCTACCAAATAGAGATTCGAATTGAGGTATCACGAAGAGCAACATCAATATAGTGACGAGTAGAGCAACCGTTAACACGATGATCGGGTACAGCATCGCTGATTTTACTTTACCTTTGATAATCTCCAACTTTTCATTATAAGTAGCGACTCGATCTAGCATTAAATCTAGCTTACCGGATTCTTCACCGGCTTCGGTCAAACTCACAAATAGGCGATTGAAATGAACGGGGTGTTTGGCCAACGCAGAACTTAGGCTAGACCCCGACTCAACGTCTCTTGAAAGGTCAAGCATGAGTTTTTCCATCGCCTTATTTTCATGGCCTTTGCCAATTGCTCGCATAGTCTGAGCAATCGGAATTCCCGCCCCAATCATTGTTGCCATTTGACGAGAAGCAAAGGAAATGTCTGCAGATTTGATTTTGGAGTTCTTTTGAAAAAGCTTGTCCTGCTTTCTCTTTATCTTGGTAACGCGCAAGCCTCTTTGTCTGAGTAGCGCGCGAGCTTGTGATAAAGATGGTGCTTCAACTTCGCCTCCAGAGGTAACTTTCTTCTGGTTTACTCCTTCCCAGCTAAAAACATGGGTTTTACTTTTGCGTTTCGCAGCCATCTTATGCTCAAGTTTGATTTCGAAATGTTCTGGTCAATGGTATTACACGTTAGTAACGCGTTCAATTTCTTCAAGTGAAGTGAGACCTTGTTTTACCTTTAGAATACCAGACTGTCTAAGGTCAAGAGTGCCATTTTCGAAAGCCGCTTTTTCGATTTGTTGCTCTGTACATCCTTCCATGATCAGGCCCTTGATTTCCTCTGTGACTTGCATAACCTGGAAAACTCCAGATCGCCCTTTATAACCTTCAGTGCAGTTCGAGCAACCTTTGTTGTTGGACTGATACAAATCGAGTTCAGCGATCTCGCTTGGTGCGAAGCCTGCTTCTAACAAGACTTTTTCTGGATACTCAACGCGCTCTCTACAGTGTGGGCAAAGTTTACGCACCAGTCGTTGTGCAATGATAATGTGCACTGCCGACGCGACATTAAAAGCGGGTACCCCCATATTGAGAAGGCGCGTCAAGGTAGACGGCGCATCATTGGTATGCAATGTCGATAAAACCATATGGCCTGTTTGAGATGCCTTTATTGCTATCTCAGCGGTTTCAAGGTCACGGATCTCCCCGAGCATGATGATATCCGGATCTTGTCTTAGAAATGCTCTAAGTGCCCCGGCAAAATCTAGATTTGCTTTCTCATTAATGTTGACTTGGGTTATGCCGGGCAACTGAATCTCTACCGGGTCTTCAACCGTCGAGATATTCTTTGAAGGTGTATTCAGCATGCTTAATGCTGAATACAAAGTCACGGTTTTTCCGCTTCCCGTGGGGCCGGTGATGAGAACCATGCCATAAGGTCTGTGGACAACTAATTTATACAGCGCTAATTGTTCTTCGGTGAAACCCAATGTTGTGAGATCCAGATTCGCAGAACTTGAATCAAGTATCCTCATAACCACTTTTTCTCCCCAAACAGTGGGAAGTGTATTGACGCGAAAGTCATATGCTTTGGTCTTCGAGATTCTGAGTTTTACTCGCCCATCTTGGGGTGCTCTTCGTTCAGCAATATCCAACTTCGCTATGATTTTGACTCGAGCAACGATTCTAGGGGCAAATGAAATGGGTTGAGAAGTAAACTTATGTAGAATTCCGTCTATCCGAAAACGGATTCTCAGTTCTTTCTCAAAGGGTTCCAAATGAATGTCTGATGCCCCTTGATTGATCGCGTCGACCAAGATTTTATTCACAAACTTAACAATGGGGGCGTCATTGGGGTCAAAGTCGTTATCCTTGCCTTGATCCTCTTGTTGTTCTTCACCGATATCAAGTTCCAAGTCGCCTTCGCCAAGGAA
>CALAKU010000059.1 GCA_937922925.1 uncultured Arenicella sp.
AACCCCGCTTTTAGACTTGACCAAATAAATCACTGCGCGTATCTTACGCGCTCCTTCGAGGTCAGGGGCTATAGCTCAGCTGGGAGAGCGCTACACTGGCAGTGTAGAGGTCGGCGGTTCGATCCCGCCTAGCTCCACCAAGAGCTTTTTATCCGAGGCGAACTTGTTCGCCCGCGCTCAAGGCGTTTTAAGCAGCTCAAGGCTGTTTATCCGAGGCGAACTTGTTCGCCCGCGCTCAAGGCGTTTTAAGCGGCTCAAGGCTGTTTATCCAAGGCGAACTTGTTCGCTAAAGCTTAGAGCCATTAGTGCGGATAAAACAAACTGACCACAGGTGAAAGTGAAGGGCCTGATACTTTACAAAGTATCAAAGACGTCCCCATCGTCTAGAGGCCTAGGACACCGCCCTTTCACGGCGGTAACAGGGGTTCGAATCCCCTTGGGGACGCCAATAAAAAAGCCTTAGCGCCAAAGCGCTAGGGCTTTTTTATTGGCGTTCATTAAGTGACTTGGTTAGAACCCCATGGTTCGACTTATGCGTCAGGAACGCATAAGCACGGTCGAAGACCGCCCGAAGGGTGAGTCCCCGGATGGGGCGAATGCATCCCCTGAGTTCCAACAAAAATACTCCAGCCAAAGCGCTAGGGCTTTTTTATTGGCGTCCCCAAGTGATTTGATAAGAACCCCACGGTTCGACACAAAAGTGTCTGGAACACTTTTGAACTCTCCCAAGAGAGCCCGCAGGGCGAGTATTAGGACAATACGAGTAATTTCGTCAGGAAATATTTTGGACAGCCGCAGGCTGGTCGCGTAGCCGCAGGCTGGTCGCGTAGCGATTCGTGTCGGGAAGATACGAACAATCCCCTACTCTATCTAATTCTCAATGTTCGATAAGTACCAACATATTTCAGCAGGGCTTTTTTGATGAGACGAGCAATCCCTTTTCGTCTCAGACCACACTGATAGATAAGCACTAGGGCTCTTTTATTGGTGTGTTAACGTGATTTGCTTAACCCCCCTCCGTTAATTCTCACCGCTTCGAACAATACCAACAACACCAAACTCGCCAATAACCGAGTTCTTAAACTGTGAGTCTCGACGTACTCTGGTGTTGGGCAGCACAATACAGTTTTTCATAGATACCCCCGGTTCAATAAAGCAATTCTTATTGAGAATCACATCGTGCAGAACGCCACCTCGTTGCACCACGGTATCGCCCTCAATAAACAACTGGCCTTGGCGTTTGACCGAGTGATGTAAATGGGAATGGCGATGCTGTATTAACGTCGATATCTTATTATCCCTTGCTTTAATCCTGGGTAACAAACCTCTGAATTTTCCGTTAAGCACCTCAAAGTTTGTTTTATGAAAAGCAGTGACGGACGTTTGCTTGGCGGTACGAACACCATCTAATTCGATTTGATTCAAATTTTCTTTCGTCGCGTTAGGTACTTTAACTAAAGTTAGCCCTACTCTTTCGCCATTGGCAACCGCTTCAATTAGTCCGTTTTGCTCTTGATAAGCTCTATTTAAGAACGCTTGAATGGAGTGGCTTCGAAGGCGATGTGATTCAATAATCAGCAAACCACTCTCAGCGGCTAAGCCTGCAAAATTCATTAGCACTTCGTCTTTAGTCAATTGATAGTTAAATGCCTCTATGGTCATTCGCGTGTCCCAACGAAAGACATTTAATAACGACTTATAAAGAAAGGGCGCTTTATCATCGCTAAGCAGCAATACTGTCTGAGTTCCAATGCTGGCTAATTCATCGACAATATGATTCACCATGGGTTTGCCCGCATAGAGCCAGTTCAGCTGCCCGCCCGCATCGATGAGGCTTGCACCTTCATCAAATGTCATCGAATCAAGAATGATGACATTGGGCGCTTTTAGTTGAGTTTCTTTCATTTTAATGACCGGTTTAGAATAAGGTTTAGTAAGCACCGCGAGCGAAAATAACCGCCGGGATGGTCTTGAGGAGAATCCTAATATCCTTGAAAAGGGATTTTTGGCGAATGTAATCAATATCCAATTCGACTTGTTTCTCAAAAGGGATATCAGAGCGCCCAGACACTTGCCATATACAGGTGATCCCGGGCCGACTTTGAAGTCGGTAGTTGTGCCGAGCATGGTATTGTGCGATCTCGCTCGGCAATGGTGGCCGCGGCCCAACTAAACTCATATCGCCCTTAACCACGTTCCATAATTGTGGTAATTCGTCGATTGAAAACGTACGAATAAAACGGCCAATTGGCGTGATTCTTGGATCTCTTTTTATTTTAAAAATCACTCCGTCTCCCGATTCGTTTTGCGCGGTTAGCGCCGCCCTACGCTGTTCTGCATCGATGTACATGGATCGGAACTTATACATCGTAAATGGCTTACCGTTTTTGCCAACTCTGGTTTGATGAAACAAGACAGCACCCGGTGACTCCAGCCTGATCAAGGCTGCAACACAAACCAGAAAAGGTGAAATCACAAGCAGAATTGAACTCGAAACGAAACAATCAAAGACCCGTTTCACGTAGGCAGAGAGCCGACAACGATGCGACCAATATAGCGTTTTTAAGGAGCGTTTTAGTGCAACCACTTTGTTTAAAGGTTGGCGCTTACCGTGCCTGAGAGCTCGTATCAAAAACAAAGGATTCCCAACAAGGTAGCGCCTGGCTTTATCTTTGGGTTGCACCAGTAAGCGCCACACCCATTCCAATGACCGGTCACGCATCCATTTTGGGGCTCGCGACACCTTGCCTGAATAAAAGTCGAATAAGCCACCAACACCAACAATCAGTTTAGGATTAAGTTGATTTGCGTATTGCGCAATCCATTTCTCTTGCATAGGAGCGCCAAACGCAACAAAAAGTATATTAGCTTGGCTTTTGTTTATCTGATCAATAATGCTTTGCGCTTGATCCGAATTAAAATAGCCATGCTGTGCGCCGACCACACTTAAGGCGGGATTTTGTCGCTCAAGGCGATCGGCAACGTTTTGGGCAACCCCCGGCTTACCTCCTAATAAAAAGACCCGACTCTCTTCTTGCGCCATTCGCTGTATTAACAGTGGGAATAGATCGGTCCCATTGACATTGTCAATGAACTCCTCGTCTTGAAAATGCGCCGCAATGCGCATCCCCACTCCATCTGCGTATTTAAATTCGAAGTTATCCAACGCCAATCGATATTCGACATCCTCGAAAAGCCGGTTGACACAGTCAGCGTTCAAAAACGCCACTCGTCTTTGAACCTGTCCGAGGTTGTTCATTAGCGAGTCAACAGCTTGGGCTTTAGTTTGATTGAGCAAAGATTGACCAAACAGAGTGATGTTTTGTCTAGCACCAAAGCAGATGCGCGGATCAAAAAAATCGCGAGCAGAGGAGTTAACCATTTCTTTTATCACTTGTGAGCTCCTAGTAATTTGTGTTCATGTATCAGTTTCAAAAATTATATTGATAATAATGATATTTTCAATAGATTTTTCACTCAATGAAGAGAATTAATGATAATAAATGTTAAATTAGGAGATTTTATTGATAATTATGGAAATTAATAGTGGAACTCCATTAACGACATCATTATTATATTGATAATTATGATAATTAGTGAGTGACCGCAATGAAACGTATTTGCATCTTCTTGAGCATTATTTTTATATCGGCTTGCCAAGTTGTTCCGAAACACCTGGATGACCGCGGCCAAGACTTGAACGGCGCATTTACGCGCATTGTTGTTGCTGAAGATCAAGAGCGCCGGCTCGTTGGTCAAACGCATAAGCTGCTTCGCCGCTGGTGGGCCGACGCCCCCATTCAGCCCATCAGCGCATTATTTGAAGAATCTGTTTTACAAGCTGGCGATTTACTAGAACTCAAAAGCGCGGCACTCAAAGTGCTCAACGGTCGATATCAGGTCAATCAAAGCGGCGCGATTGAGGTTCCCTATCTTGGCGCCATCAAAGTCTCAGAATTTTCCTTAAGTCAAGCAAAGCACTATTTATTAGCCCAATTGACTCATCAGGGTTGGCTGAATGAAGCATCGAGCCATTTACACCTAAGTGTGGTCGAAAAAGGCTCTATTCGCGTGCATGTGGCGGGCGCGATATTCAACCAAGGCGATGTTGTGCTCGGCCTTAAACCAACCCAATTACCCGCCCCAACAGTACGTCAAGACTATGGCACTTTTGATCGACAAAGAAGCTTTGCCACGGCCATTCAAAGCGCTGGTGGAGTGCGGCCAGATGCAGACCTTTCCGAAGTTTATTTAAAGCGCAATGAACAGGTTTTTAAGGTCAATTTAAGCGCCTATCTCTCGGGACATGCGAAACACGCCATACCGGATTTGCTTGATGGAGATCATATCTATGTCGGTTCAACTGGTTTCCAACAAAGCGACCTTATTCGCCCGACGCCCCTGACGCCGCCCGGCATTCGAGTTTTTATGTCTAACCTCACGGCACCGGCTCTAAATAATTCATTGTCAGCGGTGGGTAGTGACTCAACACGCCTGCCTTATGGAGTGAGTTTAATTGATGTCGCCATATCTGCGAATTGCATTGGTGGCACGCAAATGGCTAATGCGTCTCGCAGCATTCTTTTGATTACTAAGAACTTTGGCTCGCAAAGACAACTTGTTGTTAGCCGAAGAATCGATGACCTATTGGCCCAGTCGTCGAATTCTTTAGTCAACCCGTTCATCATGCCTAACGACGCAATCGCCTGTTACGACTCGCGTTTCACCAACTTCAGAGATGTCGCTCGAGGCCTAGGCGAGCTCATTAGCCCGTTCATCCTTGGTCGTTTACTCTAACGCCGGTGGAGCATCAACATGATTTCATTCACTCAAATGCGCCACTTGTTTAAAGAGGCGTTATTACAAACATGGCGCCGCGCGCTACTCAGCGCAACCTGTACGCTGATTGTTTTCGCGCTCATAATTTGGCAAACGCCAACGATGTATAAAACGTCGTGGGTCTTATTATTGCCCGGCACAGAACGCAGCGCGACAGTCAGCCTAGACGAGATCGGAGAAGCGAGAACCACAAGTCGCAATGCCTACGGCAATGTCTCGATTAGCCCAAAGCACACCTACAAAGAAATCGCGCTTAGCTCAAAAGTACTCAATCAAGCGGCAATCGATTTCGGTGTACCCAAAGGCAGTTTCAGCAAACCAACGATCAAATTGGTGCAGCAAACGCCCGCCATGCGCTTTTCGCTCAAGGGCGACAGCATCGACGAATTACGCACTCGGGCACAGTTATTTCACAGCACATTCATGACCGCCTTGGATGAACTACGCCGCAATGAAATCGATCGCCAAGAACAGGGCGTTCAAACGCAACTTAAGTCAGCCAAACAACGGTTAGCAACCACTCAAAAAGCAATCGTTCGCTTTCAAACCAGCAGCCAGGTACTCAGCAAAGAAGACGTCAAAGTTAGGAGTGCGAATTTGCAACACTTACACCATGACCTTGCTCTTACCAAAGTAAAGCACGCACAGGCTTTGGCTCAGTATGAGCATTTGTCAAATTTACTTGGCCTCAATTCAGAGCAAGCATCCATTATCAACGCGATGAGCTATCACCCAGAAATTCGCAGTTTGCTTAGCCATCTAGAAGAAAGTCATGCGCAACTCCTTGAACTTGAGGCCACCACTGGCCCCAACTACCCTGAACATCAACTGGCAAGGCAAACTTATACAGCTCTGAATTCAAACTTAAAAGAGCAAATTAGCGCACGCCCAAAACTCAAGACCGTTTCGAGCACTCGATTAGTCGATTTACTGAGCGCTCAGAATGTCATGACAATCAACAAACTCATTGATCAATCAACCTCCATTGAAGGATACAAGTCGTTGATCGATACACAAAAGGAGCAAATAGACATTTTGCAACAGGCGCTCAACACGCATCGCGAGCAGACCATGAAACTCGCTGAGCTGACTCGCGATCATCAAATTGCTGAAGCGATATTCAGCTCAGCATTGACAAAACTGGACAGTAATCGTTTTGATATTTACGCCTCGTATCCGCTTACACAACTGCTTTCTTTGCCAGGATCGAATATTCGCAAAGACCGATTTGCACTCAAGTTGCTCGTTGTCTGTGGCATTGCATTGAGCGCAATGACGGCGATATTAATCGTGCTTGTTCGCGTCCGTCATCTACAACTCAGACGGGTATCACAAGACCGGCCTTGCGAGCCATCCGATGATAATGGAGGACGTAATGGCAAGTAAAAACAAACTTGAGGTTGGTGAGTTAATGCAGTCAGGCTATGGCACCGAATCAAATTGGGTCTTCTGGGCAATATCGATGACGTTTCCAGCTTACTTTTTGGGCGCACTGTATTTGATCGCACCGATTCTTGGCTGGCTAGTTGCGCTTGCCCTAGTTCAGCGTTGTTTCTTTGAACCACATCGACTGCAAGCTCCTCAATCGATGTGGGCAAACAGTCTCTTACTTTTATGGGTCTTTGGCTCTCTCGGGCTTTTGGTCGCCTTAATTGTTGGCCATGCTCATTTTGATCTTGGGTTAGGTAAAACCATCAAATCCATTATAGGCTGGGCCAAAGGCTGGGCACTCATTGGAGTTTTTATTCTCATTGGGGTTTTCAGCCACATACCGATTAGAGCGATCGTGCGAGCGGCTTGTATTGTTGGTACTTGTGCGCTCGCGTTGAGCCCCTTGTTAATTGTGGCCTATCTACTTGGCTTACCGGGCGACCTCTATGTTTCGCCACTCAAAGCCTTTGGCGGCTCGGGCCCAGAATTTTTTACGGTTATCTTGTACGAAATTGACCCCGGAAACGGCAACCCTCGATGGCGTTTTTTCGCCCCGTGGGCGCCCGCCGTTGGCTTTGTTGCTAACCTCTACTTTATATGCTGCCTATACGAGCACGACAACCGCTGGAAATGGCTGGGCTTAACTGGCAATGCTCTGATGATTGTTTTATCGGCGTCTCGAATGGGGCTCATCGTCTTAACACTAATCCCTTGCATCGTCTTTTTTACCGGGCGACTCAGTCGCGTCTCCACATGGCTCTTGGCCATTGTGTTAACCATTGTCTTTGCTTTATTTCACGATGTAATACTCGATAGCGCTGATCAACTGATCACTCAAATAAAAGAATCAAGAACCGACTCCACTCGCGTGCGAGCCGCACTGAATGATATGGCCTTCTCACGCTGGCAAACCGAGGCCTATTGGTTTGGCCACGGCGTAGTCGAAAATGGCAGTCACTTCGTTGAATTTATGCCCATTGGCTCACATCACAATTGGTATGGCCTGCTCTTTGTTAAGGGTTTGGTTGGCTTGCTCTCGTTCGCCCTTCCGTTTTTGATCACGGGATGGGTTTTGTTCATCGGCTCCAATTTAAGTATCACGGCAAAAATCGCCTTTGGCCATTTTCTGGTACTCAGTTGTTTTTCTCTCAGTGAAAACATCGAAGCCTTGGCTTATTTGACTTGGCCAGCCTGGCTAATGATCGGCATTGCCGTTCGAAAACTCTCGCTGTCAAACCCAACCCAATTGCGCTAGTTAAACGGTTAAGTGCTATGAAAATCAGTGTTGTTATTCCGATGTACAACAAAGCATCGACCATCCATCGCGCTATTGAATCGGTGTTAGAACAAAGCCTGAAACCGCATCAACTTATTGTTATCGATGATGGTTCTACTGATCACGGCGCAGAGCTTGTCGCAACCCTTTTTGCAGGCTTATCAGCGCATATAAGGGCTCGATGCCAACTCGTTAAAACCCGGAACCAAGGCGTGTCGGCTGCCCGCAATACAGGGATTGGTCTGTCGCAGTCCGATCATATTGCCTTACTTGATGCCGACGACCGCTGGCAAACCGGGCACCTTGCGTCACTGGCTACACTGATTGAGCGCCATCCATTTTCTAGTGCATGGGTCACCGCCTATCGCTTTGTCGACGCCGATGGTCATTTAGTTCGCAATGCCCGTTGGGCAAGCACACTTAAAGACCAAAGCATGGGCACGTTTGATTGCTATTTCAAATATGCAGCACGCGGAGACTTACCGATCAGCGCCTCTTCAATTTGCTTAAACAAAGCCATCTTCGAACAGTGCGGCGGGTTCCCCATTGAGCAAGCCATGGGCGAAGACCAATGGCTTTGGTCGAAACTCGCTTTGCACGGCAATATCGCCTACGTCAATTCAGTAACCAGCGAGTACTTTTTGCACAGCGACAACTCATTGATGGATGGCCCTGCTCCAGGTCATGAACTTCCCTATAGCGTGATGTTACAGAAGCTAATCGATTCAAATTACATTCAAGATGGGCGCAAACCGGCCGTGCGTCATTATATTCGCACCCATCTCTATGACTTAGTTCGACGTAATTTTCAACAGGGAAAGACAGACACCGTGGCTCGGCTTCTTAGCGATTCAAGGCTCCACTTTGGCCAGCTTAAATTTACTTACTGGCATTTGCGCTTGCTGCTCGCTCGGTTGAATTAAATCGCAAGAAAACTCTCTAGTATTAAAAACCTGAGTCGATGTTCCTAGTCGAACTCATTCGCTTTCATGGTTGCAATAAAAAGAAGAGTAAGCGGGCCTTGCTCACTCAGACAGATAGCGTCTCAGATAAAGGTCTGAATAATACGTTGTTGGATTTTACTTGGTAGCACACAAAGCGAGAGTGTCGCGATTAATGTTGATATTGATCGCGCTGGCTCGCGCCAGATAATGCTCCAATCGGCTTTAAATGCTTTCTTTAGTAAATCCAATGCATTGAGCGCATTGCCCTCGAGCAATAGTCTGCGCGCTAAATATCGGTATTGATAAGCCTTAGCCAATTCGCCATAGCGCTTGGCAAAATCCGGATGAGCTGACGCCACTTTTTCATAGACCCTTAGCCAGCTGTTGAATTGCTTTTCAACATTGGCCGACAAGCCCCCGCTATTTAGGCGATAGTAAGTTAAGCCTTGATCAAGATAGGCAAAACGGCAGTCGGTTTGAAGCACGAGTCGTATCCAGCAATCAATGTCTTCTGACTGACGCAAAGACTCATCAAAATATTGCAACCACGGCTTGCCGTCGCTTTGAAAGGCTATTTGATCCAGCACAGACCGCCGTATGACCGGGGTTGATCCGTTACCGATTGGGTTTCGACAAAAAATTCGAGGTGCCGAAAAGTCGACCTTATTAATTGGCTCCTGACGCCGATTGAGCCGCTGACCTAGTTCATCAATCAGCTCGGAAGCTGAAAAACTCAAGCCAATTTCAGGATCATTTACTAATTGTTGAACGTGTCGTTCAAGCTTTTCGGGATGCCAAAAATCGTCTGAATCCAAGAACGCCAGTATTTCCCCTTTAGCATGCCGAATGCCCGTATTTCGCGCACCAGAAAGGCCGCGATTCTCTTGCGTCACCACTTTTATTCGCGCGTCATTAAATTCTTTGACTCGGTTAATGGAATCATCAGGGCTCTGATCATCCACAACAATGACTTCAAATCGCGAATAGGACTGTTTGAGCACCGAATCAATACACACCTGAATATAAGGCTCCACGTTGTAGACCGGAATGATAACGCTGACCAAGTACGGCATCGGATCGTTCATCTATCTAACCACCTAATGCGCAAGCGCCTTCGAACCTGCAGGCTTAGCTTGGTCAAATTCGCCTGGTTTTAGATCGGTGGCCATGTTTGCAAACACTTGACGATACATAAAAGTGGCATACATTGGTTGTGCTACGGAATAAATCAATACAACGGCGATCGCAACGCCTAGGAGGCTCCAGTGAGCACCAAGAACCACCGCCACTATGAACAATAAAGTGAATAAACTATTCCAAATTAAGTCGCTGCGAATATGGCCAGTTGCGTGCGCCAGAGTGGACGAGCACTCTCCAAGCGGCCTTAATAAAGCCGATAGACAAAGCAAAGATAAAACCGGTATTGCACTCTCCCATTGCTCGCCAAATACGAGCGGCACATACCAAGGCGCTAACAGCGCTTGAGCTAAAATCAAGGGCGCGGTGATCATGCTGGCTTTGAGTAAATTCGAATTAAAACGGGCTTTGAGCCCCACCAAATTATCTTTGACTCGGCACAAATTAGGATACATGGCACTGGTCACTGCGTTCACCAAACTCAAACTAAAACCAAGGCCGGCATTACGAGCGAAGTAATACAAACCTAAGGCTTCGACGCCAAGTAAGGAGGCAATCAGCAAATTGTCGACGTTCAAACGAGCGGTTTTGAGTAATTCGATGCCAAGATAGAACCGGCTAAAATCGAATACCTCTCTAAATTTATTAAATGACCAGAGTGGTCTAATTGACTCCCAGTGAACAGCGCGCCGATACCCTATTACCCAAATCGGAGCCACCAATAATTTTGGCAATACAATTGCCCACGCACCTAGGCCACCGATGGCGAGCGCTGCAGTTAGGAGATTATCCACACCCACTTGCGAGCCTTCGATCAAGGCCTTGGTTTTAAAGTCTTCATTGCGTTGCACTAAAGCACTTTGCACAAAAGCAAATGGCATAATCAAGTAAACCAAGGCCAGAGTTTGCAACATTACTGCGAGCTCAGGGTTGTTGTAAAACTGAGCGATCGGGTTGGCCAAGGCCACTTGTGCCGCAAATAAAATCCCACAGACCAAAAAGCCAACTCGATAAGAGGTTTCTAGCACGTCTTCGAGCTCATCCTCAGAACATTGCACAATTTTGGCGGCAACCCCATTGCGATTAAAGACATGAACAAGCTCGTTAATGGTTAGTACCAGCGCCGCGATACCAAAAGTCAGTGGATCAAGAACCCGGGCAAGCACGACCGCAGTCAATAAGCGAGTAAGTCTTACAAAGGCTTCGCTACCTCCGAGCCACGCCACGTTCCGCAAAAAGAGATGTTTCGCTGTCATTATTCACCCAGCGCGAGGTCGAATTCATTTTTAAGCTCGCTGAATCTGGCGTTGATTGACGCTAATGCATCGTACGCAGTCTCTGGTGCAAGCTCGATGTCCGCAAAGCAATCAGCCAAGCGTGCTAACCCCATGCTTGCACAGGCCCCTTTTAACGAATGACTTAATTTTTTGATCGTGTGAAATTCATCTGCTTTAGCCGCTTCGCCAAGGCGTTGAATTTCCGACGCACTGTGGTCAAGAAAAACGGGCGCCATTTGCGCAAAAACTGTTTTAGCAGAATCCCCAAACTGGCTCGAGAAGAAAGACCAATCCAACTCATTGGTCTGCTCGGTTTTGATCGACACCTGGCCTCGCACAAAGTCTTTGCTCGCCACGATCATTTCTAGTGCGTTACGCAAATCATCGAGTAACAACGGCTTACTCAAAAATTGGTCGAAACCCAATTCAAGCAATTGCTCGCGTTTCTGATAATAGCTGGTGGCCGTAATGGCAACGCATGGCAAATCATCCCGAATTTTGCTTGACTGGCGAATAGCTAGCAGAGTTTGTTCTCCATCTAAGACCGGCATTTGAATGTCAAGCAACACCGCATCGTAATGGTCGCCAGCCGTCAATGTGTCGAGCGCCAACTGGCCGTTATCAACAATCTCTGGATGCAATCCAAGTTGTGAAAATTGAGCCAAGAGCACATTTTGATTAACGGGGTTATCCTCAGCAATCAAAACCTTGAGACCACTCAAATCAACACGATCACTTACCTTATTCACGGCTGCAGGGGCTTCAGCGGTGGCCAAAGGAAGTTCGAACACAAATTCACTGCCTTGCTTTACACCAGCAGCACAATAAATTACCCCGCCCATGGCCGCACAAAGTTGTTTACAAATCGCCAGGCCTAAGCCAACACCCTGACTTAAATTTCCAAATTGTTCATAGGCCTTAAAAATTTTAGAGATTTGATCTTCTTTGATCCCGCACCCAGTATCGATTACAGATGTCTTAAGCACGCCGTTGGCGTATTCGAGGCGCACTTTAATAAAGCCTTGTTGTGTGTTCTTAAACGCATTACCAATCAAATTGGTTAGAATTTGCGCATAGCGCGCTTCGTCCATCTCAAGATATTCAGGCACGTTGTTTGCGAGGTGCACTTGCAGCTCTAGGTCTTTTTGTTTTGATTCATGCCAAAACATATTAATTTGCCTTTCGATGACCTTATCTACTCGGACTGGGGTTGGGGCAATACTGATTTTCCCAGCCTCCATTTTGGAAATATCAAGCACGCTATTTATCAACTTAGCTAAGGAACTGGCACTAGAAAAGATCGTTTCTATGTGTGCTCGTTGCGCCGAAGGCAGTTGTGAATCAAGCAACAATTCAGATAAACCGATCACCGCGTTCAACGGCGTTCTGATTTCATGGCTCACAGCACCGATAAACGTCGATTTTTCTTCCAACGCTTTCTTGAGTCGGCGATTGGAGGCTTGCAGCTCATAAGTAGCTTGATCAATTTCTGTGCGAAGATGATCACGGCTCGCTTGGAGCGCTTGATTGGAAGCATAAAGCTCGTTAGCTTTTTCCTCGAGTAAACGTTCTGCGGTGTCTCGTGCTTTTTTAAAACGCTGCGCTCTTTGCTCAGCTAGGCTTAGCTTGCGCTCGAACTCTTGTTGCGTACCACCATCTTTTTTTGCCCCCTCAGACATACGCTAACTCATTCTAATTTTGAAGTTAGCTGAACATTGGTCGTCCGCAACGGTGGTTTCTATCAAGGTTTCACCACGGCCAAAATGTTTGATACAAGCTTTCGTTAACGCCAGGGCAACACCCGCTAAAGGGCGCGGCGAGCTATACTCCAAGGTTAACAACTTATCGTCGCTCACCGCTGTGAACTTAGGCAGCTCTGCGTCTGGGTAGAGCTTTTTAACTTCAACGTGGATGTGAGAGTCGAGATTTAGAAGCATGTCGGCCGCGCAATCAGCCGACTCGAAAAAGCCGGCGTAATTTTCAGAAAACATACTCATCAGATGATCCGCAAATCCATCCAGCAGTTCTTCGGCTGGTGTATTCAATGACGATGCCGATTCAATCAATAAAGAGATTAATTCTTGATAGTCGTATAACCCTACTCTTGAGTAGGCTCCCTGCGATTCTAAGTTAGCGCGATTTATAATTTCTTGAGTCTGATCAGGCGACCCCTGTGACTCTAAATAATCAATAAACTCGACAAATAAAATACCTTTCATTGCGATGCGCCCCCCGCGCCATGCAGATTTAACTTATCCAGCACGAGCGATTTCAATTGTTGCACATCGACAGGCTTGTTGAAAAAAGTAACGCCCGCCGGAATGCCACCTCGATCATTAATTTCTTGCTCATCCAGACCACTGATCACAATCAATTTTGCGGCTTCGATCAAATTCCCTTTGTACAGGGACTGAATCATTTGCAGCCCATCCATGCCCGGCATGTAGATGTCCGATATGATCAGATCCGGCTTTTGCTCTCCAATCATAACCAACCCCTGAAACCCATCCTCGGCGGAGACCACGTCGATATCCAAGGCCCAAGAATCGATGGCCGCCTTATAGAAAAGACTTACCGTTGGATTGTCTTCAACCACCAGTATTCGATGGCCTTTTGACTTGGTTGCGTGACTAGGCGGCAAGTAATCGGGGTTTTGCTCTTGCATCTTAGCGTGCACAGACTCAGCGCGGATACGTCGATGTCCCCCAGCCGTTTTCCAAGCGTCTAATGCGCCATTTTCAACCCAAAGCTGAATAGTTCTGACCGAGGTTCCCAATAACTTTGCAGCCTCAACTGTCGTAAAAAAGGATTTGTCTTGACCCATAATATGATTTCGTTTTCTTAGAATATTATCAATATTATCATAATATAATGATAATTAATGTAAAAATGAACCTTGATAAGGCTTCTTTTATCGATGACCGTAAACGGGCTTAGGATTCTAGATCAGCAATGGATTTGGACGTCATCTCGGACATGCATGTGCCATTAAGTAAAGCTGGATTGATCGATCGGGATTTCTTTGGTGGCTCAAATGATGTTGTACAAAGAGTCTGTTCGGGCTCAACAGAACACTATCTTCCAGTTCTTTTGATGAAGAAAACTTCGGTCGATCTGTTGCCCTCATCGGTGATCTATTGTTTGTTGGCGCATCAGACTTTGACCGTTTATCCGATGGACAAGACTGCGTAGCTACCGCAAGTTGTGGCCGAGTTTATGTGTTTCAGTTAAGAGAAGGCGAGTGGCAACAGATAACTATTTTGGAGCGCCCGAACCTCGACCAAGAACAAGTATCGTCATTTGGCCAAAGCCTGGCGGTGGATGAAGACACACTGATGGTTGGCGCGCCGCGCGATTCGTTTTTCTCCCCTGATGGAATAGAGTTCGGGCGTGCGTTTTCTTACGATGTTGAAGCGAATGCACCCGATCTAATCGAGCAATCGTGCTTTGTGGTAAAAGTCGCTAGTGGCTCAGTGGTGAGCTTCTGTTTGTGACGGTTTCTTGCTTATATTCGTCGTTGTATGGGTTTCCTTTACCCTCGGCTTAGCCCTCATAGTTCAGTTACACTATTTACTATGAAAAGTGTCTGGCAAACTCAGGCCTTACCAGTCCATACTACAAAAGGTGACATTGATTGCTGTTGAACGGGTTGTATTTTAGGGCTTTTTAAAGGATTGGTTCGGTGCTAAAAAATCACATCCAAAGCGCAAGAGCGCCCTTCTGCTGAAAATTGATCAACGCCAGTAAGCGCCGATACTGATTGAGCGCAATCTTCAGCGTTGTTATATTTAACCCACTAAGAATTACAAAACTTGGCAATTCCGCCGCACCAGAGGAACTCAATGTCGTCAAAAATGGTTTTCAGTTCTTTTCGAGATAACTTTCTCGGAAGTTCAGCCGATTGGTATAAAAACACCATCATCGCTTTTTTAATTATTAACCCGATTTTGTGGTTCTCAGGGCTTCATTTCTTGACCGGTTGGGTTCTGGTGTTGGAATTCATCTTCACTTTGGCTATGGCGCTTAAATGCTATCCGTTACAACCGGGCGGGCTCCTGGCTTTGCAGGCTGTGATTATCGGCATGGCGTCACCTGAATCGGTGTATCACGAAATCGAAGCCAATCTTAAAGTGATCTTGCTGTTGGTGTTTATGGTTGCGGGGATTCACTACATGCGTGAATTGCTGCTGTACACCTTCACCAAAATTTTGATCAAAATCAAAAACAAAGTGTTCTTGTCGTTTTTGTTCTCTATCTCAGGGGCGGTGCTGTCCGCGTTCTTAGATGCGCTTACTGTAACCGCGGTATTGATCAGCGTGGGCGTGGGTTTTTATGGGGTCTACCATCGTGTGGCGTCGGGTAAGTCGTTTCACGATGATCACGATCATTCTGGCGACGAACATGTGCATGAATATAAGCGCGAATACCTTGATCAATTTAGAGCCTTTCTGCGTAGTTTGATTATGCACGGCGCAGTTGGCACGGCCTTAGGCGGCGTCTGCACGGTGGTCGGCGAGCCTCAAAACTTATTGATTGCCGAAAAAGCCGGTTGGGAATTCATTGAATTTTTCTTGCGTATGGCACCGGTCACGATGCCGGTGTTAGCCGCAGGCTTGCTAACCTGTATGTTGCTGGAAGTGGTCGGCAAGTTTGGTTATGGCGGAAAGCTGCCAGACGAAGTGCGGTCGGTCTTGGAAGACTTCGATGCCGAACAAGAAGCGAAACTGGACGGCCGTGACAAAGCGAAATTAGTGGTTCAAGCTACTGTCGGTCTGATCTTAGTTTTATCTTTGGCCTTTCATGTTGCCGAGGTCGGCTTAATCGGCCTGATGATCATTGTGCTTCTCACTGCGTTTAACGGCATTACTGAAGAAGGCGAGATTGGCCATGCTTTTGAGGAGGCGCTGCCCTTCACCGCACTACTGGTTGTATTCTTCGCGGTTGTCGCTGTAATCCATCAGCAACACCTATTTCAACCGGTGACGGATTTCGTGTTTAGCATGTCAATTGAATCTCAACCCCTCGTGATGTTCGCGGCAAATGGCATCTTGTCTATGATCAGCGATAACGTGTTTGTTGCAACGGTCTACATCAATGAGATGGTCACAGCACTCAATAATGGCACCATCACTCGTGAGCATTTTGATGTGATGGCGATTGCGATTAACACCGGCACTAACTTACCCAGTGTCGCCACACCAAATGGTCAAGCCGCGTTTCTGTTCTTGTTAACCTCGGCTTTGGCACCCTTAATTCGTTTGTCTTATATGAAGATGGTGGTTATGGCCTTACCGTATACGATTGTTTTATCAATCGTCGGCGGCATTGCGATTTGGGTTAACTTTTAAGCCTAAGCCTCGCAAAGCGTAAGCCATAAAAAAACCCAGCCGCTGAGCTGGGTTTTTTGTTTCGAATCGAACTCTTTATTTACAAACGCTAACTTATTTACAAGCGCTAATTTATTCCTAGTGTTAACTAAAAAGGCGGGAAAAGAAACTCTTCTTCTTGGCTTCTTTTTCGATGGTTTGAGCATGCGAAACCGAAATTTTATTGCGCCGATAATGCTCTTGATCCCATGTTGTTTTATCTGAGAACTTTAAATCTGGGAACTCGCTGAGCGCGAATTTTTTATTTAGACCTGTCGCGATCAGGTTAGCCGCCTTAACGTTAGCCTGAGTAAATTGGCTGCCCGAAACAAACGCCGACGAAAGATTGCACGCCTCAAGGCTCGAATGACTGAGGTCAGCACGGCTCAAGCGACTATTTGATAAATTTGCACCGTTAAAATCCGCGTTGCTAAGCTGAGCCCCTGCCATAATGCTTGACCGCAAATTAGCGGTTTCAAAATTGCTTTCGCGCAAATCGGCCTGGCTTAAATCGGCGCTAAACAAACTGGCAGATTTTAGATCGGCATTGCGCAGTTTGGCATTACGCAAACGCGCTGCTCCCAGATCGGTTGATCGCAAATTCGCCCCATTTAGATTCACGCTTTGCAACTTAGCACCAAAGAGTTTGGCGCCTACAAATTTCGCATGGCTTAAATTCGCCTTAGCGAACATTGCTCCGGTCAAGATGGCCTCGCTAAAGTCAGCTTCGGTCAAGTCGCAATCACTGAAGTCAACGCCGACGAGGTTTGCCTTGGTAAATACGCATTGAGAAAGAGTCGATGAGGTTAAATCGGCGGCGGAAACAATGGCGTCTCGAAAATCAGCGCCAGATGCATCGACATGCGATAAAGTCGCCCCTGTTAATCTGGCACCTGCCAATTTGGCTTTGTATAAATCCGCACCGGAAAGATTAGCACCAGAGAGATCCGCTTCGCTCAGGTCGGCACCAGACAAATCAGCCCCGGCTAGATTCGCACCACGTAATTTCGCTTGAGAAAGCTGCGCGCCCGCTAAATCGCTGCCCATCAAACTATAGCCTGATAGATCGTAACCGGACAATTTTTTTACCGAATTGGCCTTACTCATGATTACCGAGAATGATTTCTTTGCAAAATTTTGGCGTTCAGCAAACGCCTGAGTCGTAAGCGAGAGAAGAAAGACTGCCTTGGCGGTATTGGCGGTATCAAGGACAGCTCAATAGTGGGCTTCGTCTCGAGTCTATTAATTACAGTCTTCTAGACCGATTGTGTGTTTCGTTTGTTTAGCTTCGACCAAACACACTCCCCGCCGACCTCTTCGTCTAGTCTAGCCAGCCATTCTACATGATTCTGTGTCTCAAGCGAGCTCACATGCGCCGTCGGAAGATCCAATTGTGACAAATCGACCTTAGTGGACGCCACGCCTGCATGTTGAGCACTGCTTTGGGCTTCCAGAGATAAGCTTGACTGACCTCCGGTCATGACCAAATAAACATCGGCAAGAATTTCGGCGTCAAGCAATGCACCGTGTAACTCGCGATGACTATTGTTTATCTCGAAGCGCTTACACAATGAATCTAAGTCGTTACGTTGGCCGGGGAACTGCTTTCGAGCTTGCAGGAGAGTGTCGTGTACCCCGCAAATCTCATCAATTGCGGGAAGGCTTTGCTCAAGTTTGGCAAATTCCGCATCTAAGAACCCGACGTCAAAAGCCGCATTGTGAATGACGAGTTCCGCACCTTGTAAATACTCTAGCAAGGAGTCAAAAATATCCTTAAATCTGGGCTTATCTGCCAAAAATTCATTGGTAATTCCGTGAACTTCAATGGCTCCCTGATCGATCTCTCGATCCGGGTTTAAGTATTGATGAAAATTATTACCGGTTAGCTTGCGGTTCACCATCTCGACGCACCCTATTTCGATGATTCGATGGCCCTGTCGATGCTCCAAACCGGTGGTTTCAGTATCCAAAATTATTTGCCGTTGGTAGTCACTCATCAATTATCACTCATCTCATCTATTCCGCGATTTGCCAATTGATCGGCAAGTTCATTGCCTGCATTGCCAGCATGGCCTTTAACCCAGACCCAGTTTATCGAGTGGCGTTGCGCTTGTTGATCAAGTTCTTGCCATAAGTCTGCATTCTTGACTGGCTTTTTGGCGGCTGTCTTCCAGCCACGTTTTTTCCAGTTTGTTATCCATTCAGTGATGCCTTGGCGTACATATTGAGAATCGGTGTACAGAGTAATATCGCAGCCACGTTTGAGTGCTTTTAGGCCTTCGATTGCGGCCTGCAATTCCATACGATTATTGGTGGTGTTTTCAGCCCCGCCAAACAATTCTTTTTGGGTATCACCGTACATTAAAACGGCGCCCCATCCGCCAGGGCCGGGATTACCTCGGCATGCGCCGTCGGTATAAATACTAAGGTCAGTGGTCACTTGCTTGATTTGGAGTGCCGGGCTGTCGCCGCAACTAGTTTGGGTTTGGCGCGTTTTAATATAGGCTTGCCAATAAAGGTATTACCAGCAACACGCTTCTTGGCACAAATCATATAGGCACCCCCAGTCATCGGCAACCAACGATTTCCTACGGGTTCCAAAAAGGCAAGGCTTCGACGAACTCGATCGCGCTTACTTAACGGTGCGTAATGGAAAATGGAACTTGCGGTCACTTCAAAACCCAGTAACTGTAGCCAATCAACGACACGACGAACCGTATAATAACGCCCCGGCGGTGCGGCATTTTTTGACAACAAACGCTGCATGCCTAACAGGCTCAACGGGTTAAACCCGGTGAGCAAAATGTGCCCATCAGGTTGAAGTACTCGCAAAGCTTCGCGTAGGACCTGATGCGGCAAGTCATGGATTTCAATGACGTGAGGCAACAGGACTGTCGAAAACGTGTCTACATCAAACGGTAGAAACGCGGGATCAGCAACTAAATCGCCTTTTTGGTCGAATTGGCTCTGCCCATCATCTATCCATTCACATCGTGAGCGTACGACCTGAGGCAGGTCTAACTCGTCGACAACCTGGGCATCCAGCATATCGCCTATCTGAAGCACGCTTGGCCCGATTGCCTGACGCAAGCCCTGCTGCAAAAAGGTACGCTCAGCCGCGAAGTAAGGCCCGGCATATTCTGACGTTTGCCAGCTTATTTTCATCCAAAACCGCAGGATAATTAGATTGGTTATAAAGTCTTATATTACATGATTTTACCTAGCTGCTCATTGACGATAAATGACAGCATCATTACTATGCGCGCATGAACCTGAAACTCATTTTGCTCGCAGTTTGCGTGGCCTTTTTAAGCGCATGCAGCAACCGGCAAGCGCCTGACATCGACTCACCAAAGTCGAGCCGCTCTGAGGAGCTGTCACAACACAAAGCCGATGAACTTGAACAAAATGACGTAAGCTTGAACAGCCCTGAGCGGGTAGACAGCCCTGAGCGAGTAAACAGCCCTGAGCCGATAAACAGCCCTGAGCTAATAGACGAACTCGAGCAAGATCAAAGCAGCAAAGAAACGGCTAAACAAGGTGAGGTAAAAAAACTCATTCTAAGGCCCAATACGCAACAACCTACCGACACTGACGTTCAAGGCGAGCAAATTCAAAGCCAAAAAAGCCTCACCACCATCGCTCAGCCAGAAACCGTGTTTGACCGTCTGAGAACTGGCTTTGCCTTACCCGAGCTCGATTCGATTTATGTTGACGATTACCTGCGCTGGAAAACTGGGCATCCCACTTATTTGGCGAATCTGTTCAAAAGAGCACAGCCCTTTTTGCCGCATTTAGTTAAGGAAGTACAAGCGCGCGGCATGCCAATGGAAATCGTTTTGTTACCCGCGGTAGAGAGCGCGTTCAAACCGCGCGCGATTTCCCGATCAAAGGCCGCCGGCTTGTGGCAATTTATACCCTCGACAGGCCGTAGTTTTGGCTTGGAACAGAATTGGTGGTACGACGGGCGACGCGATGCCTTGCGTGCAACCACCGCAGCTCTGGACTATTTGGCTCAGCTAAATGCCATGTTTGATGGTGATTGGTGGCTAACATTAGCCGCCTATAATGCCGGCCCCGGAACGGTGAAACGTGCCATCAAGAGTAATCGCCGCAAAGGTAAACCACTTAAGTATCAAGACTTGTCGCTGCGTTCTGAAACACGGCGATATGTACCTAAGCTCATTGCTCTGCGTGAGATTATTAGATCGCCAGAAAAGTTTGGCGTTGAACTGCCGGATATTCGTCTTGACGCCGCGTTTGTTGCAATACCCATTAATCATCAGATTGATCTGCGTAAGTTTGCCGAGGCCAGCCAAACCGATCTTGACGAGCTTAGACATCTAAACGCGAGTTTCAAACGTTGGTCGACGCCACCTACCGGCGAGTACACATTACTGGTGCCACTACCACACCGTATCCCCCTAGAGCGTCTGACCGAGATAGCACTCACGGAATCCGGCGTTGAATTTATACCCGTCGTTGTGGAGCGTGGTGATAGCTTGAGTACCTTGGCGGAGCAATACAAAGCGTCAGTTGCGTCGATTCGCCAAGCGAATAATATGACTGGGTCAGCGCTTCGTGCTGGGCAAACTCTATTAATACCTGTCGTTGATGGTGTCGCCACCTCAACCTCATCAACACAGAGCTCAGCAAATTCAAACGCCAGCCTAAGTAACAAAGTGATTCACACTGTGAAACGAGGCGATACTCTGTGGTCGATTTCAAGAAAATATAAGGTAGGTGTTAGCCAGCTTGCGGAATGGAATCAATTAGCCATTGGCCAAATTTTACGACTTAACCAACAGTTGCTGGTATTGCTCAAGTAAAAATCTTGTCAGACTTGCTCTACTATTTATTCGGATAGGCGACTTATTCAGATAGGCGTCGGCACATAATCGACGCGTCTTCACGTTCTGCATCTTTGCTCAGCGCTTGATAGTAACGCTTGCGAACATAAATGCGCTCGAAGCCCCAGCGCTCATAAAGTTGCTGAGCGACCGCATTACTCACTCGCACTTCCAAAAATATGGCCGACACGTCTTGGCTTTGGGCAAAATCGAAAACGTCTTGCATCAGATAATGACTATTGCCTTTACCCTGGTGAGGTTGGGCGACGACGATATTAAGCACGTGCAATTCATCAGCTACATCACAAACAATGGAATAGCCGATAATTTGATCGCTCTGCTCTAGCACCCGACAGCGATGCTCTCGATTTAAGGATTCTTCGAAGGAGAGCCGCGACCACGGGCTTAGTTGAGCGTTTCGCTCGATACCCATCACGGCATTGAGATCTTGCGAGCGCATAAAACGCAATTGCGCCATAGAAAACCTTTAGATGTTGGCCGGCTGCGAACGAAGGGCGATCTTCAGAGACTCCCAAAGCCTCGCTTTGAGGGCCGTATTTTGCAACACCTCAGGTAAGGAATAAGTCGAGATCAATGGAATCGTTAATGGCAGATACATGTTCTGCGCTGTTTCCAATTGAGCCAGTGAATCATTGCTTCTCAGCAGTGTTTGCGATGCAAATTCACCAAAACAAACAATGAAACTTGGGCGAAGCAAGGTAATTTCATCTCGAAGTAAGTCTTGGCAGCGACTCACAATACTAAGATCGTCGGACGGTGCGCACTTAAAAATGCTGCTTAGATAAATGTCATCTGGCGCGAGTTGCAATGCGCGCAATATAGAATCAAATAGTTGACGATTTCGGCCTGTTAGTAATTTTTGCTCGGCCACTGAAGCCGCACTCGGCGCGTCAACCACAAAGAGCCATCGCCCGCTTTTATTACCTTCATGCAACACATTGGATTGATGCTGGCATACGGGGCAGTCAGTCTGCTCAAACCGGGCCTCGAGACTCTCCCACGTGAGTGGCTCAGGAGCTTGCTCTGAGGCAGAGCCATTTGATAGCGACGCATGAGGTGCTGTCGAAACTGGCGAGGCCTTGGGGTTGTTTCCAACCTTTCGTTCTCCGCTCTCGCTATCACCGCTATCACTGGCTTCCTGACTCGCTTTTTGACTGGTCTCAGGGCGATCAATAGTGTCTTGCTGACCGGTGGTCTGCTGCGGCTCTGGCTCTTCGTCCGAGCCAGATCGCGATTCAAGCGCCGAATCTTGATTGTCTATCTTGCCCACACGAAAATCATCGCGCATGCGCCAATGAGTCAGTTCTAAAGCAGAATAAATATCCATTATCAATGCACGTTAGCTCGCAAACATAGATTAATCATCTCAAAACCAATCGGCAATTCAAAACAATAAAACAATCGGCGTTAATAAAATCAAACCAATTAGCCCGAATAAAAACACAATTGACAGCACCAAGAACACCGGGCTAATTAACAGCCCAATACCCTTGATAGCATCAAAAACGGTCTCCAAACCATCATGCTGACGAAACTGTTGAACGGTCGCCGCAAGGCCACGCAAGCCATTAGGCTGGCTGACACTTATTTCGCCCAAATTGGCCAAGGCACCGTCTTGATCTTTCATTAGGTCGGCCGCCAAATCGGGGGCGTCGCACAACTGCCCAAGCACATACCAAATAAAAACCCATACCAACAAAGGAAGCCCGATTGTGAGCCCCACAAAAACATTCCACCAAACGCTGTGCTCCGCCGAAATCAACTTAAATGCCAGAACGGCAACACAAACAACGGCCAGCAACAAAAACCAAGCAAGTTTTTTCTGGATTGATTGAGCGATGTCGGCAACTTGCTCAAATAAGTTGGCTAATCGTTCTAACATGGTAGTCGTTGTGCTAATTAAGTAAGCGCCGTTTGCCAAAGCTCTTCTTTGAAACCAACTAAACCAGTGTCGGCAAACAATAAGAACGGGCGTTTAACCAGCATACCATTATCCGATAGCAAGGCGAGCGCATCGGCCTCACTCATGCTCGGCAATTTGTCTTTCAGATTAAGTTCGCGATAAACACCACCAGAGGTATTAAATAATTTGCGAATTTGCCCATCATAGGCAGCCAACATCGTCTTTAGCTCGACTAAATCTGGCGCCTGCTCTGCAATATTAATCATTTGCGGTTTTTGACCTAGCGCATCCAAAAATTTAATCGCTTTGCGGCAACTGCTACAGTTCGGATAGTAATAGAGTTTCATGTCTTGGCCGGAAAATAGGTAGTGCGTTAACAGATAAGGTATTCGCTATTAGAGCGATTATAGCGCTCTAACATTCACCGATGATTTTTTTAGGACAAAAAAAAGCCCGGCTGATTACCGGGCTCTTCGCGCAGATTAATGCCGTTTTACTTAATTGGCGATAACAAGCGCTTGTCTGTGACCAGTTTACGAACTCCGTGGGCGTGATCTTCGTCAAAACTATTGCCCTCGCACCACTTACCGAGTGAGTTGATGTCGAGCTTCGCGCATTGAGGTCGAACGCTCCAGCTAACTTGTAACGGCGAGCAAGCCTGTTCGGTGTAGCTAGGGCCTGTGGTTGATCCTAAAAATTCAACCGCGTTACCGGTGTTGTTAGGAATAAAGTTGGCTTGGTGATAACCGTTTACTTGATCGCCTTGGTAATCCATATCTGCAAAGTTCAACGCATCTGGATCATTAACCAAAGTAAATACCTGCGTTTCTACCCGAAGGTTAGGATTGGCACAACTGTCAGACAAACAAGAACCCAAGCCCGGGCCAGGCGCCACATCGCAACTCGTGTGAACCCAGTGCACCTCAACCGTATCGCCGGGCTTTAAGCCTTTGCATACTTCGCCAGCTGGAGCGGCTAGCTCTGCTTCGCTCAAGCTTTCGGAGATACCGCATTGATATCCTCCGCCAACACCGTTATTGCCTTCGCCTGCATACACCGCAAAAGCTTTCGCTTTGTGTTCGGCGTTTTGGTGAAAATGAATATTACATAGATTCATCTGATCACTTGGTGGCGCCAGACTAAAGACCACTTTATTAGTGCCAACGAGTGAGTCAATGTCTCGTGGGGTTTGGGGTCCGTAGCCACTGCAAACATCAGCTTTGGCTTTTTCAACACTATGACCACCAGCGTGATCACTGGCAGTGACACAGCCAGAGATGGCCAAGGCCGAGGAAAAAACTAAAAGAGAGAAGAAGGGTTTTAACATCTGAGTCCTCAAAAAGTTAATTGAAGTTAGAAAGTCTGGATTTTTGCGGATTTTATAGCGATGCTTGTGAGAACCTTGTTGATATATCAATCTGTGTTTTGGGTTCAGCTAACCTAGATTAGACTCAATTTACAACCAATTGGGCCCAGCCAAGACGGCTGAGAAAAAGTGGCCGATGAGCCTAGGCTCAATCAAACACGGAAAGATAAGCCCCCAAATAGCCCCGGTGAAATGCGTTAAGTGGCCTACATTGTCGTTGGCTGCTTTGTCTTTTCGCCATGAATAAACTAAATAGGCGATACCCGCCAATATTTGCGGTATCGCGATTACTCCGTAGAGATACAAATTACTCCATGGAGCAAACAAAATCACTGCAAACACGACTGCCGAGACACCGCCTGAAGCACCTAGCGCGGCGTAACTTGGGTCGGTTCTATTGCGCAAAAACGCCGGAATCGACGCGATAATTACGCCGCTGACGTATAAAACAACCAAAGTTAGATGCGCACCGCCACCTAAAAAGCTCGGGAAGAATACCCGCTCCAACGCATTACCAAACGACCACAGCACGAACATGTTAATTGCTAAATGCACGCCGTCTGCGTGAACCAAAGCCGAGCTTACAAACCGGTACCATTGCTTGTAGCGCAGAATGTAAACCGGATGCAGTAACCAGTCTGCGCGGTTTTGCGACTGATTCATCAACGCCATGGATGTCAAACAAGTCAATGCGACTATGATATTCGTCGCCGTAAAAAGGTCGTTCATGTAGGACTCGATGCTTGGGTAGCGAAACCATGATTACTCAATAGCCTCGCTCGCTCTTGAAATGATATGAACCTACTATATCAAGGTGTACACTTAACACTCTACTTATTCGAACGCCCTTATCGTGACCGTGATGGAACAAATCTCAAACAATAAAATTTTCGGCGGCCAACAACAGCAGTTTTCTCACCACTCAGATTCGTTAAATTGCGATATGGTGTTTTCGATCTATTTGCCAGAGCAAGCTCAAACAAAAAGAGTGCCAGTGCTTTATTGGCTGTCTGGATTAACCTGCACCGATCAAAACTTTGTCACTAAAGCCGGAGCCCAGCAATTTGCGGCTCAGTACGGTATTGCGATTGTTTGCCCAGACACCAGCCCAAGAGGCGACAATGTGCCGGATGACGCAGACGGTGCTTGGGATTTTGGTCTAGGCGCAGGGTTCTATGTGAATGCAACACAAGCACCATGGAATCAACACTATCAAATGTTCGATTACGTTAGCCAAGAACTCCCCGCGCTCGTTGAGAACTCGCTGCCGCTAGACGGCGATCGGCGTGCAATTTCCGGGCATTCTATGGGCGGGCATGGCGCATTGACAATTGCATTAAACCAACCCTCGAGGTTTGCAAGCGCCTCAGCATTCTCGCCCATCGTGTCACCTCTCAATTGCCCATGGGGCCATAAGGCGCTTGGCTTGTATTTGGGCGAGGACCGCGAGCAATGGGCGGCTCACGATGCATGTTCATTAGTTCTTAGAGCGGAAGAAAGATTGCCTATTTTGGTAGACCAAGGCCGCGCAGATAATTTTTTAGAAGAGCAACTGAAAACCGAGCTATTGGTTCAGGCGGCGGATCAAGCCGACTACCCAATTAAAATTCGTTATCAAGAAGGCTACGATCATTCCTACTTTTTTATCGCCAGCTTTATTGGCGAGCATATGGCGTTTCACGCCGAACATGTGTGTTGATCAAAGGCCTTATCAGTTCGTTCTATTGAACCCCTGCCTGTTGATTTATGATAGATCGCAGCATTTCTAATCGATCTATGGCCGTCTCATTGAGGTATTCTTCTTGGCTATAGTCTGAAAACGATGCTCCTTGTACGTCATAGAATTCAGATAAACTATTTCCAATTTGATCGCCTTCATCAGGCTCAAAAGTAGCTCGCCTGAGATGGTCTATTCTCAACAAGTAAGGCCCTTCTGAGCCTTTATGCTTTAGTGCCGAATAATCGGCTTTTAAATCTAAATAGCCATTTCCTATTTCAAGTTGACCAACCGTTTGCAGCCTAAGTAGCGGTTCCTTGTTGCTACTATTAAAAAGAACACCCGTAATTTCATAGTTCCCTTCTTTTTCTGCGCTAACTTCTACAGGTATCACCAAGTTCGAGCCATCAACCTTACTCAATGCAACACCCGTTACCGTAGCAATAGCTCGATCTACCCTGAATGCCACTAGCTCTTCAACTTGCTCAGTTTGCTTCGCCACTGAGACTCTTGCATAAAATTGATTAGACTTAAATTTGCTCAGAAGAGTACTGGCATACACCTCAGAAAAATAAGCACCCGGCTTATTCTGTAAAGGATGAAACTCAACTTTTTGGGTTGTTTCATGATCGTCCGAGGTGAAAATTTCAGCGTTTAACTCTACGTAATCTGTAGATGGATCGACTCCGAGTATCTTGGCTCTAAAACCAATAATGTCTTGCTCATAATATTGATAACGATCAGTTGCAAACGAAAATCTAAGCGTTGTGTGGTCTTTGTCAGTGATATCAGGATGACTGCTGACTGAGGTTTCCTCGTAAGGTTCGAAGGTTTGGACTTCTTCTGGATGTTGCACGGGACGCGAACTTACAGGGAACCGCGAGGTGTTCGCATATATGTCTAAGACTTGATCAATACTTTGTTGAACAATCTCGTCATTACTTTTTTGCTTGTTGGAATCAACAACATCTTGCTGAGCTAAATTCGGCGATAACCGATCTTTTACTTGTTTTTCCGATTTAGTCACATTGGCCGTTGATGCTGGCTCTTTAAAGCTCAAGATCATCAGACTTAGCGCCGCACAAAAAAATAAGATGGTGAGGCCTATTTTGGTTCTTATATCGTTCATTGTTTCCAGCACACCTGGTTGTTATTCAGAGTAAGGCGAAGTGCCAACTATGGCACTTCGCGTTTTGTAAATCGCTTATCGATTCCAGACGAAGGTTCTTGAACGTACAAGCTCGCTCATATGTGCGTAACTCTGATAGTTTTTAATCGCTACTTTGTTTCGACCTTCAGATTGTTCTAGCGGCGTAAATGTAAATTCTTGATCGGGCCTTTTTTTGTGCGCAAATGACAGTGCTGGCACTAGTAACTTCTTTATCTTGGGGTCGTCCTTACCCACGAGTGGACCATAGGGGTTTCCGATACCCTGACCGTGTTCCAACCTCGGCCCCATAATTACCGGAAAGTGGTTAGGATGAAGTTCCCATGATTCAATTCCATTACCCACTGTTTTTTTGTTTCCCCAACGATCAATATTGGTTACGCATGACCAATAACTATTCGCTTTTTTAGCTCCACAAGCACTATGAGCAGCGACGATGCCGTCGTCCATTCCTGGCAGCCTATCTTCAGCCCATTGGTTTGCGATCGCTCCCGTGGCAAAAAAAGTGAGCCCGTTAAAAAACGATTTCCAGAACTTCTCATTTTCCCGGCGTGTATAGTTTAGTTCGCCGCCTCCGACAAATCGTAAACGAGGAACGTCATGGGCTCTGGAATAATTTTGCCTTGCCGTAGTAGGTACTAAGTCTTCCAAAATTCCCGTTGCTTTTTTCCCTTTTCTTCTATTAAAAGATATGCGGCCAATTTCAGAGCCACCCCCAGCACCAGCAAAATCAATCGTTGCCAGCAGCTTAAAATTTTGGCTCCAAGTTGACTGCTTTATATCGGTCTTAAACTGACTATTCGCGCTTCCATCCATAAGAACATTGAGCAAATCTTGCATCACCAAATCGCCCGTGGAATGTGTGACAAAAAAACAGCCTTCGGCACACTTTTTACTGTTGTAAATTTCCGCGAATTGATCCCAGACTTGCTTTCTAACGTTTCCTTTGAGGCGTCCTGCCGAATCCCAGCTGATTATGGCCTCAGCATGCCTCTGCCAATAATTTCTCCAATAATGTTCACCATCTCTTTTGAAATCATAGTGGATATTTCTATCTGTGTTCTCAAGTTGATGCAGCTGAAATCCATGGATCAAAACCACATTTTTACCTGCGATTTTCGCCGATACCGAATCAGGTAAAAGCGCGCTAGTTAAAGCAAGGCACAACGTTATAAATAATAATCTAGTCATTTTAGTTACCTCAGTGTTTATTTATTTCTTCATTAGCTACCCTACCCCTAACAACATAGTTTGAAATGATCTGAATCGTTTTAGATGCAAACAAAGTAAGTAAAAACTCTCAAATCTGAAGATTACCAACTACGATCAATTTAAAAGATCTTTTGCTATCTGAATGACTTATATCTTATATAAGATTTAAAATGCTCACACAACCCCATACCATATGGTTCGGAGCACCCAGAATAAGATGGTAAAATTAGCTGAGAAAACGCCTAGAACATAAGCAGATAGGCTAGTTTAGTTGATATAAGTAGCCGATGACTTGCGCGTATTTAGCCAATTCTAGGAAAGTTACGATTTCGTTACGGCGTAGTTTTACTCGACTAATCTAAACACTTTGAACAATATCTCTTACTTTCTCGCGTAAGACTGTTTTTTGGATTTTTCCTGTGGCTGTTTTCGGCAAGGCACCAAACACCACTTTTTTAGGGCGTTTAAAGCGCGCCATATTGTCGGCACAAAAACTCATTAGCTCGGTATCAGTGCATTGGTGATCGGCCTTTAATTCGACGAATGCGCAAGGTACTTCGCCCCATGTTTCGTCCGGCATCGCCACCACGGCGGCTTCGCCGACGGCTGGATGTTTGTATAGGGTGTTCTCCACTTCAACCGATGAGATATTTTCACCACCGGAAATAATAATGTCTTTAGCGCGATCCTTTACTTGGATGTAGCCATCAGAATGTACGACCGCCAAATCGCCGCTGGCAAAGTAATCACCAACAAAGGCTTCGTCGGTGGCCTCTTTATTTTTGAGATAGCCCTTCATAACGGTATTGCCGCGAATGCGAATCTCGCCAATGGTTTCACCGTCGGCTGGCACTTGTTGGCCACTGTCTTGATCAAACACTTTAACGGCTTCGGTCATGGCAAAACGCACGCCTTGTCTTGACTTTAACTCCGCTTGTTCAGCCTCACTTTTGCCCTGCCACGACGCTTGCGGTGCCGCTTGCAATATGTGCCCATAAGTTTCCGTTAATCCGTAGACATGCATTACTTCAAAGCCAAATCGAGACATGCTTTCCAATACCGCTGCTGGTGGCGGCGCGCCCGCGGTCATGACCTGAATCTTGGGATCAAAGGTTTTCTGCTGTTCTTTGGGTACGCCAGCGAGCATATTGAGTACGATTGGCGCGCCTCCAAAATGCGTAATGTGGTGCTGCTCAAGTAGGTCAAAAAAGGCGCTTGGCTCGAAAGCCCGTAGGCACACTACGGTGCCGGCCTTGGCGGCCATCGTCCAAGCGTGGCCCCATCCATTGCAATGGAACATTGGCACCGAATAGAGATAGCGCGGTCGATGCGGGATATTCCACGATGCAATCGTGCCCATCGTCATAAGGTAAGAACCGCGATGATGATACACCACGCCTTTTGGCCGACCAGTAGTACCAGAAGTGTAGTTAAGCGAGATCGCTTGCCATTCATCGGTGGGCAAAGCCCAAGCGTAGTCAGGATTGCCGCTCGCAACTAAATCTTCGTACGGCGTGACCTTTCGTGTTACTTCATATTGCTCTTCACCGGCGGCGAACGCATCGTCGATTAAGACTATTTCGGGCTGCTGACTACACGACTTAAGCGCCTCATCAATCACGGGCCAAAGGCCTCTGTCGACGATGACCATTTTGGATTCAGCGTGATCGAGGATATAAGCCACGGTGTCGGCATCCAAGCGCGTGTTAATGGTGTTGAGCACTGCACCTGCCATGGGCACCGAAAAATGGCTTTCAAACATCTCTGGCGTATTGAAGGCGAATACCGATACGGTATCGTTTGGGCCGATTCCGCGCTCACTCAAGCTGTGCGCCACTCGGATACATCGTTCTCGCACTTGCGACCAGGTCCACGAATTCGATTGATAAACCAAGGCCGTGTGATGGCCATAGACATCCGCGGTTCGATCCAAAAACGACACCGGAGACAACGGCACATGGTTCGCACCACTTCGGGGGAGTTGTTGGTATTCAATCGGCATGCGTGTTCTCCTCTTGTTGTTGTTTTAGTTGGGTCTCTGCGAATTTAATTTTGCACAGCTGCGCCAAAATCCAGCATGGATGTTATCCGCTCTCGAGTTGCTGGGGTTGAGACCAATCTCAAAAATGCCGCTCTCTCAGCATCGTATAAATCTTGCTCGCTGAGCATCGTGCCCGCATCGATATCACCACCGGTAACAATCCGCGCCAACTCAGTGGCGACAACAACATTGTGCGGCGTTAACTTGCCCTTAGCCTGGGCGCGCTCTAGCCAGCCCTGCATTTTCGCAAACGCATCACGACCAACCATTGCCAGTGAACCGCGTTCAAGCTTACGTTGATCGCCTTGATCTAGCGCCTTGAGTGCAGCCGGTAGCAGTCGATCACGGTTATTTAGATAACTATCATTGTCGCGCAACATCGCTTGCTCGCGCGCCAAGGTTGGTGAGCTACAGGTGCGGCCGTAGCCCAAATTCATAAAGGCGTTCCAAGCCGCATCGTCCATATCTCCCGTTTTCTCAAACCAGCGGTACAGCGTTTCTTTGCATCCCCCGCCCGCGGGCACTACACCAACGCCGGATTCAACCAAGCCCATGGTCGAATTGGCATGACAGATAACTTGTTTTGCATGCAATACCACCTCGAAACCGCCGCCCAGCGATAAACCCACTGGCGCGCACACCACGGGAAAATCAGCAGTGGCCATCGAATGCACGGTTTGCTGGAAGTGATCCAAAAAAGCATCTAGGCCATCTAAATCGTCACGCTCAAAATAAGAGCGTACGGCCATTAGGTTCACCCCACACGAAAAATGCTGTGCGTCGTTGTGCACCACTAAACCACGTAAACCTTGTTTTGAGACCTGCTCGAGTGCATCGGCCAAAATACGCATAGAATCGCCATCCAACGCGTTGGCTTTGCTGTGAAATTCAACCAACGCCGCGCCATCTACTTCAAACCAAGAGGCAACTTCGCAGGTGTTTTGAGGTGTGAGTGTGCGCCTTGTTTCGTTAAATCGTTGCACGCCTTTGGCGCGCTCAAGTGTTCGCCAATCGCCGGCAAAGGTGCGAACTTGCAATGCACCATTATCGACGCGATAAAAACTGGAGCCTCTGGCGGCTTGTAAAAAGGCAGGTACATCACGGCCTTCGGATTCAAGACGTTGCGCAAATACTTCTGCACCGATCTCGTCGATCAATTCAAATGGCCCTTTGATCCAGTTGTAGCCAAGCTTCATGGCGTCATCCACACCAACTGGGTCGTCGCCCACTTCTGGAACGAGAGATGCGGCATAACTTAAGGTGCGCGAAAGCACTCGCCAAGCAAACTGACCGTAGATCGAATCGTCGTTTAATAGGTGATGCACACCTTCTTTTTCAGCCTTGAGTGCCAGCGGCAAACTAAGCCGCTCGGCGTTTTGATACTCGCCGGTTTGCAAATTCACCACTTGACGTTGACCGTCTTTATTTCGATAGAAGCCCTGCCCTTGTTTATTGCCGGTTTGGCCGTTAGCGATCATCTCAATCATCAACGGTTGCTTAGCCGCCTCGAGATGGAAAGCGTCTTCATCTGGCAATGTATTGACCAAGCTTTGCGCCACGTCGGACATTAAGTCAATGCCGATCAAATCGTACAAACCGAATACGCCGGTTTTTGGAATCCCCATGGGCCGCCCAAAAATGGCGTCGGCCTGCACTGGGCTTAAACCCATTTCAAACGCGGCTTGCAGCGCCGCTTGAATGGCATAGCAACCAACACGATTACCCAAAAATCCTGGCGTATCTAAACAATCAATCACGCCTTTGCCAAGCTGTTGATCGCAAAAATCACCGAGGGTTTGCATAACGTCGTCGCGAGTTTCCACTCCACGAACCAACTCTAGCAACGGCATAAACCGTACTGGATTGAAAAAGTGCGTGATCGCAAAACGCTGTCGAAACTCAGTGGGCATTTTTTCGACCAATAAGCGAATTGGGATGGTCGATGTATTAGAACTAATCAAGGCATCGTCGCGACAAACCTCGCTGATTTGCTGATATAAGGCTTGCTTGATGTCTAAACGCTCAACCACCGCTTCAGCGATCCAATCGCAATCGGCCAGTTGATGAAAGTCGTCGCGAGTGTTACCCAGATGAATGTGTTTTTCTAAGCTTTCGCTCATTAAACCACCGCCTTCGCGCAAACGTTCTAGACCACGCTCTGCCAATGCATTGGGCGTGTCTTGACCCGGTAGGTCTAGCAGCCAGACATCAATGCCTGCGTTTGCGACCTGCCCAGCAATACCTGAGCCCATAGTGCCTGCGCCGATCACGGCGACCTTTTTAATTTGATTAGTCATGCTCTTTTTCTATCGCAACAATAAATTCTTTAAGGGCGGCCAATACTTGTTTGGGCGCTTCGATGGGCAACATATGGCCGAAGTTATTAAATTCGATCACGCGCGCTTTGAGTCTTGCCGCCGCCGCTTTACCTGCTTTGATAGGCGTCATTTTATCTTGGCCGGCCAACAACATCGCGGTTGGGCATTGAATCTGCTCTGAAGCCTGCGCCCCATTTTGATAGGCCGCGCAAGATCGCAAATCCGCGGCAAGCGGATTCGCGCGCATGATTTGGCGGCCAATTGCGATCGGCTGCATGCCGGGCGTGGGGCTATGGCCCATGTGAGTTTGCTCTCCAAAACCCCATTGCAACATCATTTCAGCTGCCTGAGTGGGGTTAGAAGATGCCGTTTCAATCAAGGCTGGATTCACCGGTATTGCATCGGCTGTGCCAATGCCTGCCAATGAGCGAAGCTTTTCAGGATAATGACGACCAAATTCCAAGGCCGTCAGAAACCCTTGAGAATGACCTATGATATGGGCCTGCTCGACCTTGAGTGCTAATAGAAGATCGTTTAACCAAGCTGCTGAGTCTTCTATTGATTCACACGCAGCGCCATGCGACAAAGAATGGCCCGGGAAACTCGGCGCAAGCACACTAAAACCATTGAAAGCAAACCAACGAGTCTGTAAGGCAAAGGCGCGATGATCCATGCCGCTGCCATGCAAAAAAACGACGGTCGGCTTAGTGGCATCAAACTCTTTGCCACCCGTAGCCAAATGCACACTGGCGCCATTTACATCAATTTTCATTTGGCCTCCGGTTTCGATGCCGCTGCGTCGGCCAGACGTAAGGCGGCTTTCAACCCCTTTTTGAAATCGTTTTTGATATCGCTAATGTGTTCAATACCAACCGAGACTCGAATCATGTCTTCGCTGATACCCGCCGCGTGCATGGCGTCGGCACTTAAACGCGAGTGCGTGGTGCTGCCCGGATGCAAAACCAAGGTACGAGAATCACCAACATTGGCAAGATTACTGGCAATACTCAAAGCGTTCATAAACGCGGCTCCGCCTGCGCGGCCACCAACCACACCAAAGGTAAGGACTGAGCCAGCACCTTTTTCAAATAGGGTTTTACTCAGTTCATGAGTCGGATGCGACTCAAGGCCAGGGTAACTAACCCACAGCACTTGATCTTGCTCAGTTAACCAATTGGCTAAGGCTTGGGTATTGGATAAATGTTTGTCCATGCGAACGTTCAAGGTTTCCAAGCCCTGCAGCAAAAGAAACGCATTGTTCGGGCTCATGCATGCACCGAGATCACGCATTGATTCAGCGCGAATTTTCATGGCCAACGCATTTGGCCCGAATTCATCCCAAAAGCAGATTCCGTGGAATGGCTCATATGGCTCGGTCAGCTCAGGAAAGCGACCACTGGCTTGCCAATCAAAATTGCCACCATCAATCACGACACCACCGACCGCAGCGCCATGACCACCAATCCACTTAGTCACCGAATGCACGACCACGTTGGCACCAAGTTCGACTGATTTAGTTAAGCCCGGTGGCGCAAACGTGGCATCCACAACGAGAGGCAAGCCTTTGGCCTGACAAACAGCACTGATAGCGGGAAGATCTGCGATTTCCAAACCTGGGTTACCAATCGATTCACAAAACACGAGCTTGGTATTGTCTTTGATGGCCGCGTCAAGTTCAGAGCTATTATTAATAGACACAAAGGTGGTTTCAATCCCTAAGCGCTTTAAGGTGTGCCTTAACAAGGTGGCAGTTGAACCGTAGATCTGTGCCGACGCGACAATGTGATCTCCGGCAGAACAGAGCGTAATAAAGGTCGTGAACAAGGCGCTCATGCCGCTGGCCGTGCAAATAGCACCGCTGCCGCCTTCCATGGCCGCCAATCGTTGCTCTAAAACTGCAACAGTTGGATTCGAGATTCGGCTATAAATATGGCCGCCTTGTTCAACATTGAACAGCGATGAAGCGTCATCAACGCTGTCGAACACATAAGACGTGGTTTGATAGATCGGCACCGCACGCGAGCCATGATCGCTTTCAGGCAAGTAGCCGCTGTGCAGTGCGATGGTGTCTGGATGTAAAAAAGAGGAACGACTCATTTAGCTTAATCGGGTTGTGTCGAATGGCACTGGATGGAACTCACTCATTTGGCCAGCGACCTTAATTGAATCAGCTTGATCTAGAAAATCGCTATTGAGCATCGCCAAGCCTAAATGTTTTTTGTATCGCGGAGACCACGCATGCGAGCGCAATTCACCGATCGACTGACCCTTATTATATAGATCGTAGCCGCCAATGGTGTTAGCGTCGCCAAAATCCGGTGTTTCAGTAAAGGCCAATCCCACGAGCCTGCGTGTTTGCTGGCCTTGCTTTTCTCTGAGCGCTTGAATGCTCAGGCTTTCGATATCGGCATCTAGATTGAGGTATGAATCCAAACCGCACTCAAATGGCGTATCGAATTCATCCATATCATTACCGAAACTCAGTAAACCAGACTCAATGCGCTCTATCCCATTGGGGCAGCCGGCTCGCACATTTAAATCGGCACCGGCTTCAAAACAGGCATCCCATAAAGCTTCGCCAAGTGAAGAATCGTTCAAGTAAATTTCGAAACCACCTTGTTTACTCCAACCGGATCGGGCTACGTAAATATCTTGGCCTTCAAAGGGCAACATGGCGCCGTAGAAAAAACGAATATCGCGCACTGGCTCGCCAAATACTCTAGCCATTAACTCTTCTGCTTTGGGGCCTTGCACTGCCAAAGGTGAGACATCAGGTTCAAAAACCTCGACATCCAGCCCCATACCTATGACTAGACCCTGCGCGAAAAATTTAACGTCGCTGTCGGCAATAGAGATCCAAAACCGATCGTCGGCAAGCTTAATAATAATAGGATCATTTAGTATAAGCCCGTCGGTATTGCATATTGGCCCATACTTGCCTTGCAACACATTTTGCTTACTCAAATCTCTCGGTGTCATCAATTGAGCTAGGCGTGCGGCATCGGGCCCCTTTAGTTCGACTTGACGCTCTGCAGCCACGTCCCACACTTGAACATGCTCGCAAAGATGCCAATAGTCAGCCTCGGGCGATTCAAACACCGTTGGCAGCAACATGTGGTTATAGCTGGTATAGGCGCTAACTCCAGCGGCCTCAACTCGACGACTGTATGGCGTAGACCGAACGCGACGGCTTTTACTGATCAACGGTGGCGTTTTTAACTGTGGCGTTTTTGACTCTGATTTTTTCAACTGTGACATGGGGCGCTCCTCTCATATCATTTTGTTTATTCTTTTTATTACTTTTTTTTGGCGGTATTAATAATCCCTAAGTATTGCTTTGTGCGGCAACCCTGCCTACTAGCGCACTTTAGCAATAACTGAGTTTATTGGCCCTAAAAATTTAGGGGCCTGAGGGCAAACTTTTGTTGCAACGGAAATCAAATTTTCGGTGTTAGGGTTTGTGCATGGTCATACAGAGTAGTTAAAACGATGAAATTTCTAGAACGTAATTGGACAATTGGATTGCAATCCTTTGATTTTCAGCGATGGTTTAACAAGGCTAATGACACGTCATCGCTGAATCAAATCAAACAGCTATGCCAAGACATTTTGGATTCTGACGGGGAATACTCAACGATGTTGCTAGCCAAGGAATTTCAAGGCCTTTATGCGGCCTTGAATGAACTAGAACAAAGCGAATTTTTTGCCTTTCTTGATGCTCAATTTGACATCGAACTCGATCACTTAGATCTGGCCGTACAAGCGTTCAAACACAATGGCGATGCCCACCAATTGCATAGGCTAATAAATTTGACGCAGAGCGCACGCCGACACTTGTTTAGCCGCTTAAATCTAGCGCCCAGAGCGACACAAGAACTGGTGAAGCTGCGTGCCGATGTCCTCAAATGCAGAAAGCAAAACATCGGGAAAAGCGCTGCTTTAGACAAACTCGACTTAGATTTGCTTTTGCTATTTCGTGATTGGTTCAATCGCGGTTTTCTCGAAATGCGCCAGATCGACTGGCACAGCTCCGCAGACGTTTTAGAAAAAATTATCGCTTACGAAGCCGTGCACACGATTAACACATGGGGCGAGTTGCGCCGACGCCTGGTACCCGAAGATCGTTTGTGTTTTGGCTTTTTTCATCCTTCGATGCCCGACGAGCCATTGGTGTTTATTGAACTGGCGCTGACTAAAGAGTTGCCAAGTAAGATGACCGAGATATTAGAAGAACGAGAGAACCCCATTGCCGCTGCGCAGGCAAAGTGTGCGGTTTTTTATTCAATATCGAATTGTCATCGAGGTCTAAGCGGTGTGTCTTTCGGCAACTATCTGATCAAACACGTGGTGGCCTACTTACGAATTCAGTATCCACACATCGAACAGTTCGCGACGATCTCACCGCTGCCCAGTTTCACTAAATGGTTGGCGCAACACAACATGAAAGCGCATAGTGACATCGAGGCTCAAGCTGCGCACTATTTAGTCAACGCGAAAAACGAACGCGGCTTTCCTTTTGATCCGGTCGCCCGTTTTCATTTACGCAATGGCGCTCAGCTGTTCAGAGTTCTCGCAAACGCCAATGCGAGCGATGGAGGCCAAGCGCAATCTCTAGGCACCATGGTTAACTATGTATACGATCTAGATAGCCTCGCGAACAATCACGAGGATTACGTTAAGAATCAACACTTGGCGGTGTCTGACACAGTGAAAAAACTTGCGGCGCGACTCGACTAAATGTTTATCTCTTTAGATATCTAGCAGCCAATCTTTAAACATCGCGGCAGGAGAGTCTGTAGGGCAATCGTTTGAATGCACTAAATAAAAGGCTTCGCTTGATTTGAGCTGATAATCAAATGGCGCGACCAAACGGCCCTCGGATAATGCCTGCTCGACCAACGAACTGCGCCCTAATGCCACGCCATGTTGCATTTCTGCCATTTGAAAGGCTGAGATCAAGGTATCAAAATGGCGGTGACCTTTGGGCTTTAAACCACTAAAACCCGCCGCTTGTAACCAATGTTCCCAACCCTCTGCATAGCCAACACAATGAAGTAAATATTGATCGCTTAGATCTTCTACCCTGCCCAGCTCAGCCTTGGGGCTCGCCACGGGTAAAAGAGAGTCATCATGAATTTGATTGGCTATTAGATTATCCCAGTCGCCTCTCCCGTAGCGCACTTCCAGATCAATCCCCGGCTCAAGGCCGCCGTTATCAACCCAGATGAAACTGGAGAAATTAATTTCAATGTCAGGGTACTTTTGATAAAACTCCGAGATTCGATGCGCTAAGCAACAATTGTAATAAACCAAGGAAGTTCGGACGTTTAACTGCAAGCGCTTTTTAGAATCGAAGAGGTCTTGAGTTGCGTTACTCAATCGATCTAGGGCATCGCGAACTGCGGGTAAATAGGCTGCGCCATCATGTGTTAGCTCCAAGCCGTGAGGTAGGCGCGTAAACAGGGTTCTTCCTAAATTGTACTCAAGGCTTTTAACGTGCTTGCTCACTGCGGCCTGAGTAAGGCACAACTCTTGCGCTGCATGAGTAAAACTCAATGCTCTGGCCGAGGCTTCAAACGACCGTAGCCAATTTAATGGAGGTAAACGCCTCATCGAGTTCCTAATGCTCTGCGTAATCCAAGTAAAACTGTCCCAAACGAATTGAAAATATAGAAGTGCATGCTAAACAGAAAAGCCCCCGAGCTTAGTTTCTAAGTATTCAGCCATGCCTTCGCGCGCACCTTCGCGCCCAAGACCGCTTTCTTTCATACCGCCAAAAGGTGCGGCGGCGCTAGTGGGGTTGATATCGTTGATGCCTACAATGCCAAAGTTTAGTGCTTCAAAGGTGCGCATGGCACGCGATAAGTTTTGAGTGTAAATATAGGCGGCTAAACCATAGTGAGTATCGTTGGCTTTCTCTATAACCTCGTCTTGATCATCAAACGGAATAACGGCGGCAATTGGGCCAAAGGTTTCCTCTCGATAAATCAACATATCTTCGGTCACCTTATTCAACAATGTTGGTGCGTAAAAGTGACCACCGGCAAACTCGCCGTCGTTTAAAGCATGACCCCCAGTCACCAACTCGGCTCCTTTAGAGAGCGCATCATCAACCTGATTTGCGACTTTACTCACGGCAGCTTGATTCACTAGCGGGCCAATTGAATTGCTCGGGTCTAAACCGTTACCCGTCCTCATAGACGCGATTCGTTGCGCCAGCGTTTCGATAAAAGGGTCTAGCATCTTGCGCTGCACAAAAATTCGATTCGGGCTAATACAGGCTTGGCCTGTATTTAAAAATTTAACTAATGATGCGCCTTTCGCAGCATGAACCGGGTCGGCATCATCAAACACAATAAAGGGCGCATGGCCTCCTAACTCCATCGACACTCGCTTTAAATACGGCGCTGCGTCTTGGGCCAATTTCTTACCGACTGCGGTAGAGCCAGTAAATGTGATTTTACGAATCGCGGGATGCGAACAAAACACCTCGCCAATTGGCTTTGGTTTAGAAAAAGTTACGAGGTTGATCACACCTTTTGGCACGCCCGCCTCTATCAATATTTTAAAGACTTCTATTGCACACAATGGGGTTGCTTCCGCTGGCTTTAAGACTACTGTGCACCCTGCGGCCAATGCTGGTGCCAGCTTGCGAGTTAGCATAGAGATTGGATAATTCCACGGAGTTATGGCAGCAACGACACCAACCGGCTCATGACGCACAATAAAACGTTGATCAGCTCGGGCCGATGGAATTGTTTCGCCATAGTTGCGCACGGCTTCTTCGGCAAACCATCGAAGAAAATCAGCCGCGTATTGCACTTCGTTGTTCGCAGCTTTAAGCGGCTTGCCTTGCTCTCGAGTCATCAAGTTGGCAAGTTCCTCTTTACGCTCAAGCATTAAGCCGTAGGCTTTGTTTAAAATAGCGGCGCGAGCATAAGCAGTGCTTTGAGACCATGACTTAAACGCCGCCGAGGCAGCTTGAATCGCGTATTCAGCATGAGCCTGATTGCCGTCACTAACGGTTGCGATCACCTCGCCAGACGCTGGATTAGTGACTTCAAATTCGCGGTCTGCCTCACGCCAAGCCCCATCGATATATAAACCTGAAATTGCCATCTTACTTGTGCTCTCTTGCTTGCGCTCTTAGTGGTTGACATTCAAAGCTGGCTCGTCGAAAGTCCACACTTTAAGGCCAACGGTATTGGCGTACTCTAGTTGCGTTTCGAGAGGCTAGCATCAAATCGTTTTCAGCACTAATTAGAAAAGACTGGCGCTTGCTCCTGTTCGGCTTCGGATTGATGTTTTGCTCGAGCCCAGGGCAGACCTACTTTATCTCTTTGTTTAATGGAGAAATAAGGCAAGCACTTAGTTTATCGCACGGCGAACTTGGAACCATATACAGCCTCGCGACCTTGGGCAGTGCCTTTCTCTTATTGCGCACAGGAAGCTTGATTGACCGCTTCCCGTTGCATCAAGTGGCTCTGTGTATTGCGGTGCTTTTAGCTGGGGCCGGTCTTTTACTCGCAAACAGTTATCACTGGCCAACGCTCTTCATCGCCTTTTTACTATTGAGGCAACTAGGCCAAGGCTTAACCTCGATGACGGCGTCGACGGCAATGATGCGTTATTTGCCTGAAGATAAAGCCAAAGCAAATGCCATTTCAAATATGGGATATTCCTTTGCCGAGGCAACCATGCCAAGCGTTATCGTGCTTCTAATTGCGACCGTTTCTTGGCGACCCAGTTGGGCTTACATCGGCCTAGCTGTGATTGTAGTGATGACCGCCTTAGTGACTCTGCTCAAGCATAGCCATCAAACTCAGGGCTGCGGCGATGCTGAGATACAAAATCAATCGAGAACTCAAGATGCCACCAGACAGAGTCCTCAAAAGCAATGGACTCGCCCTGAAGTGCTAAGAGACCCATTTTTTTACCTGTTTATTCCCGGATTAATGTCTAACTCAATGCTTTATACGGGCTTTATGTTTCATCAAATCCATTTGGTGGAATCAAAACAGTGGTCATTACCGTTCTGGGGCAGCATGTATGCGCTGTTTTCAGTCACATCCATTGTGTCGATGCTGTTCATTGGCGGCCTCGCTGACAAAATTGGAGCGGTGAGACTCGCACCTTGGGCAAGCTTGCCTGTGGGCATTGGCCTATTGGTTTTAAGCTTCGGTAACTCAACATGGGTAGCGGCGCTGTTTATGATGTTGATGGCGATATCGACAGGCGCTCAAGGCGCACTGAGCGCGCCGTTTTTCTCCGAACGCTACGGTGTTAAACATTTTGCGTCGATCAAATCGCTAGGGGCATTCGCCATGATGATTATGACCGCCAGCTCGCCAATCGTCCTTGGCTTATTTTTCGATGCAGGCGTCTCGCTAGAGAGCTTGGCTGTCGCAGGCTCAATTTACGCCGCAACAGCCACTCTCATTTCCTATTTAGCGTACCGTTTGAGTACAAAAACGAA
>CALAKU010000060.1 GCA_937922925.1 uncultured Arenicella sp.
ATCGTAGCTTGATCGGCTTCACTTAAAGCATCATCTATTCTGGTTTGCAGAGATTCCAATTTAGACAGCAATTGTTCTTGGCCTTGCGTTTCACGTTGCAATTGGAGTAGGTCGTTGGTGATATTCAGCGCAGCCATAATCGCAGTTCGCTCTGTGCCGATAATCTTGCCTGTTTTTTGAATCACCTTCATGCTGTCGTCGAGATACTTTGCGGCTTTGAGCAAATCCTCTTGTTCTTCAGGAGGGCAGGCTACTGAAAAGTCGCGGCCTAAGATGGTGATGTTGACGCCTTTGTTTTGCATGAGTGTGGTCGCTTTATTGGTCTTCGAGCAGGCGAAGTTTTTCGACAATTTTTTCCAATCGGTTACAGGCCAATCGGTTCTTTTCTTGTAGCTGAGTTTTTTCAGACAATAACGATTGCTGCTCCGACTTCAGAGATTGGTTCTCTGAACTCAAGCGGCGGCATTCGTTGATCAAGGTTTCAACACGTTGTTCCAAACCTGAAAAGCTGGCTTGCATTAGGCAACCCCCATGTCTTTTACTTTGTAGTGTATTTATAGCCTTAATAGTAGGGCGCGGCACTGGGCGGCGTCAACTCGGGCACGGCTTCATTGTTGCACAATGTAGTGAGCGCTAGGGCCTTGAACAAGGTAAAATCGGGCTCCTCAGCTTATTTTCACCTTTTTTGGGAAGTAGTAATGACAAGTGGCGATGACCGTAACGGCCAAATTGAGGCGGTATTGGATTTAGCGCAAATTGAACATCAAACCGGCAGTGAGGTGCATGGCATGATTGTGGGCGCCATTTGCAATCATTTGAAAACCGGTTTAACGCCTGATTTACTGCATTTGCTAGAGCCGCAAGCGTCTTCGCAGGAGTCGCGCTTTAAACCCGTTGAGAAAATGCTTTACGATTTGTACCGTGACAATTCAGAGCAATTGTTTGAACACAATGAGGGTTTCAACCTCGTTCTGCCGGATGAGTCGGCCTCTCTTGAAGAGCGTACGATGGGCATTGCGACTTGGTGCAAAGGGTTTTTACTCGGCTTGTTGTATAACGATAAAGTAAGTGTTGACCAACTGTCAGAAAGCGGCCCAGAAATCGCTCGTGATTTTATGGAGATATCCGAAGCTGGTGTGGGTGACGAGAGTGAGCAGCAAGAAGAGTGGGCGTTAGCCGAGCTTGAAGAGTACGTCAAAGTAGGTGCGCAATTAATCTTTGAATTTATCTACACAGAACGCGCGGCCGATGCGCCACAACAAGCGCACTAAGTCGCCGAGTTAGTCTTGCGAAACAACAATAATAAAAGAAACTGTAATAACAAAAGAAACCGTTTATGAGCCAGGATGTTTACGCGCGTCGTCGCGCAGATTTAGTCAATCAATTGGGCGATAACGATATCGTGATCGTGCCAACGGCACCGATAAAATCACGCAATAGCGATGTCGAATATCTTTTTCGCCCCGACAGCGATTTTTACTATCTATGTGGCTTTGAGGAGCCAGAGGCAGTATTGGTGATTAGCCCCGGGCGCGAGCAGGGTGAGGTGATTATCTTTTGCCGTGAACGCGACCCATTTAAAGAAATGTGGGATGGTCGCCGCGCTGGTTTGGAAGGCGCGGTTGAGCGCTTTGGCGCGGATGACGCGTTCCCCATTGACGACATTAACGACATTCTTCCCGGAATGATGGAAGAGAAAGACAAAGTCTTTACCACCGTCGGGCGTTATCCCGATTTCGATGCGCAACTACTCAGTTGGGTTAACAAGATTAAAGAAGACTGCAAACGCCGGGGCAAACACGCGCCCTATGAATTGGTGGATTTGAATCATCTCTTACACGAGATGCGTTTGTTTAAGCGGCGAGATGAAATCGCCCTGATGCGTAAGGCGGGCAAAATGTCAGCCCAAGGCCATATTCGGGCGATGCAAGTTTGCCGCCCGGGGATGTTCGAATACCAAGTTCAGGCTGAAATGGAGTGCGAGTTTCGCAAAGCGGGAAGCCATTACAACGCCTATCCATCGATTGTTGCCGGTGGCGAGAACGCCTGCATTTTGCATTACATCGAGAACAATGCCGAACTCAAAGGCGGCGATTTATTGCTGATCGATGCCGGCGCAGAATTCGGTTGTTATGCCGCGGACATCAGCCGTACCTTTCCAGTCAATGGCAAGTTCAGCGGCGAGCAAAAAGCCTTATACGACATTGTGTTGGCGGCGCAGCTAAAGGCATTTGAAAAATGTCACGCAGGCTGTAGCTGGAACGAACCTCACGATGCTGCCGTAGAAATCATAGCCCAAGGCCTTTTGGATGAAGGCTTATTGCAAGGCAGCTTGGCCGAGGTTTTAGAAAAGCAGAGCTATACCCAGTTCTATATGCATCGCACTGGTCATTGGCTGGGGCTGGATGTTCACGATGTTGGTGACTACCAGATTGATGAGTCATGGCGTGAATTGGAGCCAGGTATGGTGTTTACCGTGGAGCCGGGTATTTACGTTAGCCCGGCGGATTCAGTTGACGCTCGTTGGCACAATATTGGTATTCGAATTGAAGACAATATCTTGATCAGAAAAGAAGGCTATGAAAACCTGACGGAAAATGCGCCAAAAACCGTTGCTGATATTGAGGCCTTGATGGCCGCCTAACATGTCACAGCAAGCCGACATTATGCAAGCCGATATAGTTCAAGCCGACATAGTTCAAGCCGACATAGTTATTGTAGGCGCAGGTACATTAGGTGCGGCCTTAGCCTTGCGTTTAGCGCAGGTCACCGATTTTTCAATCAAGGTAATCGAACGCGGCCCAGCATTGGATGAAGCATCAGACCCAAATCAACGAGTTTTTGCGCTAGGCCAATGCGCCGCAACGTTACTTGAGCAGATAGGCGTGTTCAAGCTGCTTGGTTCTGAGTCTTGTCATCCTTACCAGTCGATGTGCGTTTGGGATGCAGGATCGGCTGGGCAGCTAAATTTTTCGGCGAGTGAAATCGAGCAAACACAGCTTGGTTGGATGGTCGATGCACAAAAGCTAACGCGGCTGCTGCAACAAGAGCTGGCTAAAACAGCGCGAATCTCCGTAGTTTATGAGCATGAGCTAACAGAATTTAAACGTGCCGCCGACACCGCTAAGGTAAGTAGTCAAACGCTCAGTGTGACGACGCCTCTTGCCATCGCAGCCGACGGCGCCAATTCCTGGTTGCGCCGCGCGGCGAAGATCTTTTCTAATCGAATGCCCTATGGTCAGGCTGGCATCGTCGCTCGTATTTGTACAAGTGAGCCTCATCAACATTGTGCTTGGCAGCGCTTTTTAGATACTGGCCCGGTGGCGGTTTTACCTTTAGCGAATGGCGATAGCTCGATTGTATGGAGCGCTGATCAACACTATGCAGATCAGTTAATGGCATTATGTGAGACTGATTTTGAAATCGCGCTCAGTAAAGCGCTGGATCAACGTCTTGGCGCGGTGAAGTTGAAGACCCAACGCCAATGCTTTCCGTTGGTTTCGCAATCGGCTAGCCGATATTACCAAGCCAATGTCGCTCTGATTGGCGACGCCGCGCACAGTATTCATCCCTTGGCGGGGCAGGGGGCTAATCTAGGTTTCAAAGACATAGAGCTGTTAGCGGCTTTGTTAAGCGAGCATTCAACAGAGCAACTAAGGCAAAGGAGTATGTTGGCATTATTGCAGCGTTATCAGCGAGGCCGAGAAAAAGACAATCGCCAAACCGACTTATTGATGACGGCGCTCTACCAAACCTACAAGGCGAACAACCCTCTCTGGGCATCCTTGCGCGGTCTGGGCATGAGCTTGGTCGATAACACGCCAGTCTTGAGAGAGTTATTAGCACGCCAGGCTATGGGTCTGTGATCTGGGGGGCTGTAATCTGGTGGATGCGATCGAGTTTTATCTAGCGGCCCCAGAACGGCTCTAACAGCTCACTCAAATTTACCGGGTAATCATCCGCTGCCGCGGGGTTTAATCGGTCGCCATTGCTGAAGCGTTTTAATGCCGGGGTTAAAATGTCGACAGCTTCGCTGGAGCGTAAAAACTGGCTAAGTTTTGCGCTCACTACCTCGGGCTGAGCAACCCATACATAGGGAGGGTAATTTATGCTTTGTTGCAAGCGAATCAATCGCTCGGGATACTTTTTATTGTAGGCTTGAAACACGTGATTGGTCGTGGCGAAGGCAGCGCACTCTTGCGGCGTTTCGTTAATGGCTGCTTCTTTTTCTATTAACTTGGCGACATTAGAGAAGGTGCGTGTTCGTGCAGAGTGCAGCGGGTTTGTGAACGCGCCTGAGATTAGTAAAAAGTCGAGATTGAGGCCGGGTTGCACGCACACATTGCGACCATTTAAATCGGCCATCTCAAACACAGACAGGTCTCGCCTGCGAGCAGCGACCACATAACTGATGTCATCCTCGAGTTTCAAGACGGGAACAAAACTGTGCTGATGTATCGCCCAACTCGCAAAATGCGGGGCGGCTAGATAAATGCCTTTACGGCCCATGCGCAGGCCTTGTTGGTATTGATGCCAATAGTCAGTGGTCTGTGCCCGATAGTGTGACAATCCAGCCTGCGCTAAAGCGATATTTAAATCGCGACTTAGATTTGGGAAATCCTCACCTGATACAGGAATATAAAGCGGTAAAGAGCCCGAAGGTTCTGGGTTACTTTGATCGGCCGCCACTGTACCGCACTTAAAAATAAGGGCGGTAGAAAAGGCGATTAGTGCAAAATAAGCAAGATGAGAAAGACGGCTCATAATAAAAAGTGTGATCGGGGCTCTAGGGACTATACAGATCTGTGTTTAAAAGCCAAAATTTGCCGATGGATAAGGCTCAAAAACTGTTAAAATACACGGCCCGTAATAACGCACCTGCAAAATCTAATGGCGAGTAGCAAAGACTTAAAAGACGCTGGGCTTAAAACCACCTTGCCTCGACTTAGAATTTTGTCGATTCTCAGCGAAAGCGAAGAACGTCACTTTACTGCCGAGGATGTGTACAAAGCGCTGTTGGATGCGGGCGAAGAAATTGCGTTTGCGACGGTTTATCGTGTCTTAACGCAATTTGAAAATGCCGGCTTGGTCTTGCGGCACAATTTTGAAGGTGGCCGAGCTGTTTTTGAAATCGATGACGGCAAACATCATGATCACATGGTGTGCGTCAAGTGCAACACGGTGACCGAGTTTTACGATGCCGAAATCGAAGAACGCCAGCACAGAGTTGCCGAAGAGTATGATTTTGAACTGCAAGATCACTCTTTGTATCTGTACGGGATTTGCGCTAATTGTCGGAACGCATAAATCGAGTTAGTAATATCACAGGGATCAAGCCTGCTGCAACAATCGCCAGTGATGGCAGCGCTGCATCGGCGAGTCTTTCATCGCCAGCGAGTTCATAGGCCCGCACTGCAAGAGTGTCGAAATTAAAAGGCCGCAGCACTAAGGTCGCTGGCAGCTCCTTCATCACGTCGACAAACACGAGAATAAAGCCGGTTAAAATGCTATTGCGTAACAACGGCATATGCACTCGTCGAATCACACCAAACGAATTTTCCCCGAGTGAGCGAGCAGACTGTTCCATGCTTGGATGAATACGGGCCAAACCGGCTTCGGCGTTGTTAACACCTAAGGCTAGAAATCGCGCTATATAGGCGACGACTAAGGCCACAAGACTGCCGCTAAGGAGTAAGCCTGTTGAGGTATTCAAATGGAGTCTTGCCCATGCATCAAGCTGGTTATCAAACCAAGCTAACGGTATGAGTACGCCGACGGCGATTACCAAACCGGGTATGGCGTAGCCTAGGCTCGAAATAGATCGGCACAGTCGAGTAAACCGATTGGGAGAAAATCGAGCGGCGTAGCTTATCAATAGAGCCAGAGCAAGTGTGATACCGGCGGTGATGCCTGCCAGGCTCAAGGTGTTGCTAAGCAGCTCCCAAAATCGAGCCTGCCAAATCCCATCGATACGCTGTACAGCCCAGAAAAGCAATTGTGCCATGGGCACCACAAAACCTAATACGAGTGGAATGCAGGTAAGCGCCATGGCTAGCCATTGACGCCAACCATGGAGGGTAATTCGATTGTCCTCGCGACTCGGCGACTGAGAAAAATAGGCAGCTCGTCGCCGAGCGGCTTTTTCCAGAATCATCAACAGAACAACGAGGCTTAGCAGCATCAGCGACAATTGCGCAGCTGATTCCACACTGTCTAAACCAAACCAGGTTCGAAAAATGCCAGTGGTAAAAGTGCTAAGGCCAAAATAGCTCACGGCTCCGTAGTCGGCTAAGGTCTCCATAATGACTAAAGCCAAGCCTGCGACAATGGCTGGGCGCGCGAGAGGAATGCTGACACGAAAGAAAAACTGGCGTCGATTCGCGCCACTGCTGGCAGCGGCGTAAGACAGGTTTACCGATTGTTCGCTTAAGGCTGTGCGCGCTAAGAGATACACGTAGGGGTAAAGAACACAGCCCAGTACGAAAATGGCACCGGGCAAAGAGCGGATGGCCGGGAACCAATAGTCGCCTACTTGCCAACCAAACACAGCGCGAAGTTGTGATTGAATTGGCCCGCTGACATCCAATAAACCGGTATAAGAATAGGCGGTAATGTAGGCCGGGCTAGCCAGTGGCAAGAGTAAGGCCCAGCTTAAAATGCTTGCGCCGATGAAGCGAAATTGACTGATCGCAATAGCGCTGGCAACTCCTAAAACGAGGCTTAGAATTGCAACCCCAATCACCAAGATCGCCGTAGTCGATACGTAGTCAGCGAGTACCGTAGTGCGAAGATGCTGCCAAATCTGTGGATCGGCTGAGAGGCTTAGTTTGAGTAAGGTAAGTATCGGCAGCACCACGAGCAAGGCCACCAGTAAAGCGCACGCAGGCCATATCAAGCGGGATGCGTCGACACGCAGCGGTAACATGATCGGAGCCATCGATACGGAGCGGCTTCGGTTTACTTCCAGCCTGCTTGATCCATCAATTTGAGAGCCTCTGCATTTTTCTCCCCAAGAATATTCAGCGCAATGGTATCGGCTTTAAATTCTCCAAAACCGGTTAACACCGGATGCAGTTCAATGCCGGCGATAACCGGATATTCAAAATTGCGTTCAGCGTAAATTTGCTGTGCTGAATCGGAGGCCAAAAACTCGATCAGCTTGATCGCATTCTCAGGGTTTGGCGCATTTGTTAAGACCCCCGCGCCGCTGATATTTACGTGGGTACCACGCCCGCTTTGATTTGGCCAAACGATGCGTATTTTGCTGGCTGCGGCGAAATCATCGGTCTCGGGATCGTCGCCCAAAAGCCGTGCCAAATAATAAGAATTTGCCACTGCGATTGAGCAGGCTCCCGCGGCCGCGGCTCTTATTTGATCGGTGTCTCCGCCTTGTGGAGATCGAGCGAGATTCGCAACCAAGCCTTTGGCCCACTCTAGCGTTGCTTGCTCCCCGGAATGGTGTAGCAAAGATGCCGTAAGCGATTGATTGTAGATATTACTCGATGAGCGTATGCAAATTTGGCCTTGATATGCTGGGTCTGCCAAGGCTTCGTAAGAGTCAATTGAGATTGTGTTCGCCGGATCATTAAGCAAAATCAAACGTGCACGCAAGGAGAGCCCAAACCATTGCTGGTCTGGATCGCGATAGCGCGCGGGGATTCTATTAAGCTCACTCGAATTGATCGCTTTAAGCACACCTGCTGCTTTGGCTCGGTGTAATCGGCCCGCGTCGGTTGTTAGTAGCACATCGGCTGGGCTGTTCGCGCCCTCCGATTGGATGCGGCTTAACAAAGCGTCGGCTTTACCGCTAATCAAATTTACTTTGATTCCTGTCTGTTGAGTAAACTCGTTGAGCAAAGGAGCCATTAGCGCTTCCTTGCGTGCAGAATAAATATTTACCTCGCCGGCGGACGCTGTGCCGTCTCGCTGAGCGCCCTGCGGGTCAGCCTGACAGGCCGCAAGGCTAAGCAGTAATACAAAAAAGGCCGCGCGTTTCATTAGGGACACCTATGGTTAAAGCTGAGATCGAAACTCAATTAGTAAAATGTAAATGAGAACCGTTCGCATTTTCAGGAAAGTCGTAAAGGATTGCAAGATAATTGTTCAATACAAACAAAAAAAGAGGCTGCATTCACTATAATACGCGTGTTTTGACAAAACCAAATTCCAATTCACGAAGGTCAAAGCGATCAATGTCTGCAATAAGAGGATAAAACGATGAGCGACACTCCCAACGAACTAAAGTACGCAAAATCTCACGAATGGGCCCGTGCTTTGCCCAACGACATTATTGAAGTCGGTATTTCTGACTACGCTCAAGAGTCTTTGGGAGACGTAGTGTATGTAGAACTACCTGATATAGGCGATAGCGTCACGGCAGGTGAAGAATGCTGTGCAGTTGAATCGGTGAAAGCGGCGTCGGATATATACGCGCCAGTCAGTGGTGAAATCGTAGAAGTGAACTCGAGTCTCGACGACGAGCCCGAGCTGTTGAATCAATCGCCGTATGGCGATGGTTGGATGTTTCGAATTAAAGCCTCGGCCCTAGAAGATTTAGATGCGCTAATGGACGCCGACGCGTACGAGAATCAAATCGCTGATTAATTCTAAAAGTCTAAAAAAACTCGAAGTGGAAGAATTAGAAATAACGAAAGCTCTAAAAACCAAAGCTTTAACAACAAAAGACTAATTAGCAAAGCATGAAAAACACATTGATAACGGGCTCAATGGCCTACGACACTATCACGGTCTTTGAAGATCGTTTTAAGAACCACATTCTGGCCGATCAAATTCATCGCCTAAATGTGTGCTTTTTGGTGCCAGAAATGACGCGCCATCTGGGCGGATGCGCAGGCAATATTGCCTACAGCCTAAAATTATTAGGGGGCGAGCCATTGATCATGGCCGCCGTAGGTGAAGATTTTGGGCCTTACGCGCGCTATCTTGATGGCCTCGGTTTAGATCGCCGTTATATCAAAGAAGTTCAAGATACGTTTACCGCACAAGCGTATTTCACTACCGATTTAGACAACAATCAGATTATTAATTTTCATCCGGGCTCAATGAATCACGCCCACTTGAATAAAATCGATCAAGTGTCTGAAGACATTGAGCTGGCCATTATTGGGCCCAATGGAAAAGACGCCATGATTGCTCACGCCAGTGAAATGGCGGCCGCGAATATGCCATTTATATTTGATCCGGGTCAGCAACTGCCTTTGTTTGACGGTGAGGAATGTTTAACCTTTTTAGAGCAAGCCACCTATGCGATTGTTAACGACTATGAAAGCGAATTGTTGCTGTCTAAAACCGAGTTAAGTTTAGAAGCCATGGCTGAAAAGTTGGATGCCTTAATCGTTACACGCGGTGGCGATGGGTCTCAGATTTTTGTCAACGGCGAACGGCTTGATGTGGGCGTGGCGCCAATCTCCAAGTCGGTTGATCCAACCGGCTGTGGCGACGCGTATCGTGCTGGGGTAATGCATGGCCTATTAGAAGGTCGAGACTTGCAGGTTGCTGGGCAAATGGGCGCTGTTTGTGGCGCCATTCAAATTGAACACGAAGGCACGCAAAGCCATTCGTTTACTCAAGACGAATTTGCAGCGCGCTACGAAGCAGCGTTTAAGCAAAGCTTGTAACGCTTGCCTAGAGACGTCGTTGTTTAACGCTGCGCTAAAGTAAGTCATGCTAGTTCACCCCAATTTTGATCCGGTTGCGATCTCGATATTTGGTCTCGAGATTCATTGGTATGGCCTAATGTATGTGGCTGGTTTTTTAAGCTGCTATTTTTTATGGGTACATCGAGTCAAACGTTATGCTTTCCTGCAAAAAAGTATCTGGAATCCCGAGAGTATTTCCGATCTGATTTTTTACGGCGCTTTAGGCGCTGTCATTGGTGGACGCCTTGGATATATCTTGTTCTATAAACCAGGTGATTATTTGGCTAATCCTTTAGCCATAGTTCAGGTTTGGGAAGGCGGTATGTCTTTTCACGGTGGCTTGTTAGGCGTAATAGTTGCGCTTATGTTGTTTGCTAAGCGTCATCGAGTTTCGTTTTTCGCTGTAACCGATTTTGTTGCTCCAGTGGCGCCCATAGGGTTGTTCTGGGGGCGCATAGGCAACTTCATCAACCAGGAGTTATGGGGCAAGCCGACTGACCTACCTTGGGGTATGGTTTTTAGCAATGGTGGGCCACTAGCGAGACATCCCTCAATGTTGTACGAGGCTTTTTTAGAGGGCTTATTACTGTTGATCGTGTCTTGGTGGTTAGCAAGCAAGCCGCGGGCCGCCGGATTTATGTCTGGCGTCTTTTTGATTGGCTATGCTGGTGCTCGAATTCTGGTGGAATTTGTTCGCGTGCCCGACGAGCACTTAAACTATTTGTTATTTGATTGGGTCACCATGGGCCAAGTGTTAAGCTTGCCAATGTTGATATTGGGGCTTTTCTTAGTGCTGCGCACGCCACCGCGTCCATTGGTGTCTTAGGGCTGTTGTTTAGCACCATTTTGTTGGGGATATTACGAGGTAAACCTAATGCAGATTAAATCTACTCACTTGTCGGGCTTGCTAGTTGTACTAACGCTCAGTTACAGCCAGCAGGCATGGGCAATCAAGAAGTGCCAAGACGAAAATGGTAAATGGCACTACGGAGACATTGCGGTCACGGCATGCAAAAAATCCGAAGTAACAACGCTCAATGAGCGAGGTTTTATCGAGAGTAAGCAAGATAAAGCTAAAACCCAAACAGAATTAGCAATTGAAGCGCAAGAACGGGCTGAGGCGGAAGAAGAAGCTCGTAAAGAGCGGGCCGCCGAAGAGGAACGGATTCGTATCTTAAGTGTTTACGAAACCGAAGAAGATATTGATCGGCAACGCGATAACCAATTGAGTACCGTCCAAACCAGTATTGCGGTGCACGAAACCTATATTAAGCAATTATCATTACAAAATAAGCGATTGGAAAAAAAGCTTCCGAATCAGCGTGCTCGCCGACTGGAAACGACCAAAGAGAACATCGCGAGCAATAACCTTAAAATTGAAGAATCTAAAGCCGAGTTGATTTCGTTGGCTAAGCAAAAACTGGACGTTACCGAGAAGTTTGAAAAGGAAAAGGAGTTGTTCAGAAGCTTAAAGTCAGAATTATCCAAAACCGAATCGTGACTGATTTGGAGTGATGTCAGACCAAACGAGTAAAGCGCAGGGGGCGGCACAGGCTTTTCAGGAGCGCGCACAAATTTTTTTTGAATCGCATCCCAAGCTGGCATTAATGGCCAGCTTTTTGTTGGGCGGGCTAACCATCTTGAGCTTCGCGCCGTTTTTATTGTGGTGGCTGGCCTTTTTCACATTAGCCGGACTATTTTATCTACTTAGTTTCGCCCGCCCCATGGCGGCCGCTAAGATTGGTTTTGTGTTCGGCCTGGGTTTGTATTTGTTTGGTGTGTCTTGGGTCTATATTTCTCTGTCGACTTACGGCGGTATGCCCTTGTGGATGGGCAGCATCGCGGTGTTAGGGTTTGCTTCGATCTTGAGCTGTTTTACCGCGATGGTTGGATGGCTTGCTGCGTGGTTAGCTCCTCAGGGATCGCTCAAGCGCTGTTTCGCTCTCGCTATTCTTTGGCCGCTGTTCGAATGGCAAAAGAGTTGGGTTCTCACAGGCTTTCCTTGGTTGGATATTGGCTATACCCAAATACCGACTTGGTTATCGGCGTGGGCGCCGATAGGTGGTGTGTATCTGGTTTCATTTTCGGTGGTGGTGTTCAGCCTAGGCCTTAGCTTACTTGGTAGGCGATTTCGGTTGGCAAGTATGGTGTTACTTGCACTCGTTGCTTCGTCTTACCTTCTCAACGCTTACCAATGGGTAGAAGACTCAGGCGAGCCTTTATCAATTGGGGTTGTACAGGGCAATATCCCGATTGAGAAAAAATGGCCTGCTCAGTATCGCCAAGGTGTGATCCAACACTATCGCACATTGAGCCAGCGGCTTGCGAATAAGGGCAAGCTAGACTTAATTGTCCTTCCAGAAACAGCACTGCCACTTTATTTTCAGCAGACAGATCAGGCGTTTTGGCAGAATTTCGCGCCGGATAATACGGCTGTTTTAGCCGGAGTGCTCGACAACGTTTACAGCGAACAAGTCGATCAATCCGTCGTGTATAACGCCGCGGTATTGGCCTGTGATGGTCAAGCACAAGTGTATCGAAAACGCCATTTAGTGCCATTTGGCGAATACATGCCGCTCAGATTTGTATTCGGCTGGGTGTTAGACTACTTGCAGCTGCCTATGAGTGATATGGGGGCGTGGCAAGGCGAGCAAGAACTTAAGTGTCAAAACGGCTTGAATGTCGGCTTATCGATTTGCTACGAAGATGCGTTTTCAGGGGAGTTACAACGCCATTCAGGTGACGCAGGTATTTTAGTGAATATCAGTGAGGACGCTTGGTTTGGCGATTCATTAGCGCCACATCAACGCCAGCAAATGGCGCAAATGCGGGCAAGAGAGCTGGCGAGGCCAATGGTGCGAAGCGCCAATTCTGGGCCGTCTACGTTTATTGACCACTTAGGGCGTATTCAAAAAGTCACTCCGCAGTTTGAATCGGCGATGATGAGCCATGCGGTTCAAGCCAAACAAGGTGACACTCCGTTTAAACGTTATGGTGAATGGTTTGCCTACTGTTGCCTGCTCATTCTGATGGGCTTGATCGGTATGCGATTGAGGTTAGCAAAAGAATAATTAACCACGCCACACAAAGAGCGCTAAAAGCAAAAGCCAATCAAACACAAAAGCCTAGAGTCTTAAGAGTTTAAATCTCTAACAGCTTAAATCTCTAACCACTTAGAGTTACTTAGAGAAATTTATAGGTGTTTAAGAGGAGCTTAGCCTTCACCGAGCTTTTCTAGCGCGCGATCAAGGCCTGAAAAATTTGGTTTGCGAACCTTTCTGGGGCGATTAGCTCTAGGCGTGCTTGAGCTTTGCCCGCGCTCAAAACTGGAAGTCGATGTTTCTTGCGGTGACGAGGGTAAACTGAAACTTGCTCTTGAAATCTCAGCTGACGAGCCATCGACGTAACTAATAATGTCGCCGCCCCCAGCCAATTTATTCAGGGGCAAACTCTCTGACGCGCCATTGCGATCAAGAATCACTTCATTGTTTCTGATTTCTTTGACTGAGGCACCAGCGCCGGCGATACGTTCGCCGATCGAATAGAGTTTGGTCTTACCTCTACCCGATTGAATGATTGCCCGCGCGACGCCGTCTTGAGTGGCCCACAAGAGACCTTGCAGTTTTAGATCAAGGGTTGTCTTGGGCGCTTGCTTAACGACTGGTGTCGGAGTGGGGTCGCCAAACAGATTGGCGCCTATGATATCGCTCATGCGATAGCTGGGGCCTTTTCGAGCGACGATTGTCTGTGCTTTTTGAGGAGCGTAATCTCGTTCTTTAGCCACGATGTCTGAGCGTATTTGCCAAGCAATACTGATTAAAACCAGCAGCAAGCAAATACAAGCAAAAGCCCACGCAGCCTTAACGCCATGTCGAGACAGCGAGCGTGAAATCGTGTTGGTGTCAAATCCATTCATAGCCTATAGTTTACCTGACGAGTTCAAAAAGCCCTAAATTTGTTACATTAATAAATTCTATAATTCACTAAGTTTTACCTAATAATGCTTTGTCTTTAAGCTCATTATGTTGAAAAAAGTAAAGCCTTTTCAAAGACTTAATATCAATCAGTGGGTATGGCTGTTTGAGGCGTACTGGCGTCTTTGGATTGTTGTTATACGGATTAAAGTTAAGCAAGAAAATTGGTTACAAGACCAAATTAAGATCGTTGCGATAAACCAAGTAAATAAGGCGGGTAGCAACGAAGAATCGGATTTGGGGCTCGCGATGCATGAATCGGTTCGTTTGGCCGCTCGCTTGCATTTTCTTTCGGCGCAATGTCTGCCTCGCGCGATCACACTAGCCAATATGCTCGTGGCGCGGGGCTACGATGCTCAGGTCATCTTAGGCGTCGCCAAAGTTGTTGAAAACTGCGTTGCCAGACACAGCGAGAACGGCGTTGCCGAAATAGAGCGACGCCTGAGCAGCCACGCTTGGGTTGAATTAAATGACGTGATGCTCGGCGAGCCCGAATCCGTCAAACACGATTTTGTATCTCTTGGTTCAAGACGATAACGTTCTGATTAACATCGGGGGGGGTAGAGTGCTCAACTTAGATGGATCGAAAGCAATTAGGACTCAAAACAACTAGGACTCAAAGCAAAATCAGCGTGGCCAAACCTAAGACCGAAAAGTAGCCGACCACATCGGTGACGGTGGTCAGCGCTACGCCACCGGCTAACGCTGGGTCGATATTCATTCGCTCAAGAAAAATTGGGATGCACACGCCGGCAATCGCGCCCATGACCAGATTGGCGATCATGGCGGCAGCTATAACTAAGCCCAAGATAATGTCTTGATACCATAGCCCAGCGATAATGGAGATTGCCGCGGCCCAAATCAGGCCATTTAGAACACCGACCATTGATTCTTTTTTAAGCACATTAAGCATGTTGCCACGGGAGATCGTGCCCAAGCTCATACCGCGAATAACCACCGTCAGTGTTTGTGTTCCGGCGTTACCGCCCATGCTGGCGACAATCGGCATCAGGACTGCTAGCGCCACCAACCGTTGAATAGAACCTTCAAATTGGCCAATAACCCATGAGCCCAATAGCGCGGTCAACAAATTAACGGCTAACCAAATAGTACGATCGCCCGTTGTTTTGGTGACTGGTGCAAAGATATCCTCTTCTTCTTTTAGGCCTGCTGCGGCCATGATGTCGTGTTCGGCTTGTTCCCGAATTACGTCAACCACGTCGTCGATGGTAATACGACCCACGAGCTTTTGATTTTCATCAACTACGGGTGCAGAAATCAAGTCGTAATCGGTAAAGGCTTTTGCGACTTGTTCTTCATCGTCTAAGATTTGAAAAATCACGGGGCTCTCAACCATGTGGCCGCGAGCTTGGTCGCCGCCACGCTGGGTAATGATTCGATCTAAAGGCAAAATCCCAGTCAGTTGATTGGCTCGGTTCACCAAATAGACGGTGTCGGTATGTTCTGGCAACTCGGTTTTTAGACGCAGATAATGCAAGACCACATCAAGTGATATGTTGTCGCGCACTGTGATGAAATCCAAATCCATCAAGCCGCCGGCGCTGTCTTCGGGGTAACTTAGTACCTCGCCAAGATTGGCTCGGGTTTCCGTGTCGACCGCGAATAAGACATCGGCCAACAGCGACTCGGGTAAATCAGGTATCAAGTCAGCGATGTCATCCGTGTCGAGCACTTTAATGGCATTGACTAGATCTCTGTTGTCGAGCTCCTCGGCAAGGTTGCGAAATACGCCTTCGTTGAGCTCACTTAGAACTTCGCCTTTAGCATCCTTGGGGATGTGCAACCAAGCGGCAGGGCGTTTTTCTGGCGTAAGCCTCTCTAGCGCATCGGCAATATCAGCGGGATGCGCTTCTGCAAACATCGCTGCCACAGCATCGTCGTTACCGGTATCGAGTAACTCAACGACGTTAGTGATAGGAGACAGCGGTGTTTGCATTACGATGTTTTGTGAGCTGAGCGCTCAGCAAATGATCTTGTGTTCGCCTAGTATAACGGCAGGCACTAATGAACGCATTAAAGCTTAACCGGGCTTGGTTTGGCCTGCCCAGTTGATCAGCTTTTGTTCAGTTGCGTTAAGTAGTCGCGGGCAGCGCTAGGTGTTTCGGCGCGGCTGATTTTGCCAACCCAGTAATTCAGTTTTTGCGTGTCGGTGCCCAAGATGTGCTCTTTTACATCCAAAATGTAAGTCGCGTCCATACTAAAGTGGCGCAGGCCAAGCCCAAGTAGGAGGCGGGTATAGCGAACATTACCCGCCATTTCGCCGCACAAAGATACTGGTATACCTGCACGCCGACATGCTCCAATAGTTTGACGAATCATCTGTAATACGGCCGGATGAATGGGGTCGTACAAATAATTAACCGCGTCGTCTACTCGATCTATAGCTAGGGTATATTGAATAAGATCGTTTGTGCCAATCGATAAAAAGTCGAACTTTTTAGCAAACAAATCAGCCATGATTGCGGCGGCTGGCACTTCGATCATCGCACCGATTTTGATGCGTGAATCAAAAGCGATGCCTTCTTGCTTTAACTCGCTCTTAGTTTGCTTGATGAGGCTGACCACTTGGTTAACTTCATCCATATTGCTCACCATCGGAATCATCAACGAGACTTTGCCAAAAGCAGAAGCCCGAAGTATCGCGCGCAGCTGCGGTTTAAAAAGATCAACATGGTTTAAGCACAAACGTACGGCGCGCAAGCCCAGTGGCGATTCGCTGGAAAGTTTGTCTGGATAACCGAAGGTAAGTTGTTTATCGCCACCAATGTCGAGCGTTCGAATCACCACCGGTTTGTCGATGGCCGTCACCATGCGTTTATAGGCTTTAAATTGTTCCTGCTCGCTTGGCGCTTGAGCGCGATTCATAAAAAGGTATTCGGTTCGATACAGCCCAATGCCGCCGGCGTTAACACGCTTGACCTCTTTTAGTTCTTGAGCGGTTTCGACGTTCGCCATTAAATGAATGCGTTCGCCGTCGAGCGTTTTGCTGGTCTTACGAGTTAAATTGAAAAGCTGCTTTTCACGTTTGCGAATGCGATTTTGCAGCGCTTTGAATTCTTTTAAAACAAGCGCATCGGGGTTCACGATAATGATGCCGCGCATGCCATCAACGATAAGCAGATCGTCTTCTTGAATGTATTTCGTACTCCCGTGTAAGCCAACCACCGCCGGCAATTTAAGGCTGCGGGCAGCGACCGCAGTGTGCGATATCTGGCTGCCTAGGTCCGTTACAAACGAGGCGACTTTGCGGTCTTTGATAAACAGTGTTTCAGCCGGGCTTAAGTCTTTTGCGATAATGACCCGGCCTTTCAAATCCTCATGATTAAATTGGTCAAGATTGTGTGACACGATACCTAGGAGTTTGCGTAGCACGCGATTGGTCACGTGCTGGACATCTTCTTGCTTGGCGCGCAGGTAGGCATCTTCCATCGCGTCGAAGACTTGAATCAAATTATTGGCCTGGGTTTGCAGTGCGTGCTCTGCATTGATGCGCTCAGCTCTGATTATTTTTTTTGTTTCATTAACCAAGACCGGATCGCGCAGCATCAAGGTGTGGGCTTCGATAAACGCCGCGCTCTCTTTTGGTGCCGACTTAGGTAGGTTGCGAACCAGTTCTTGGTAGCTTTGTTGCGTGGCTTTTATGGCATTGTTCAGCCGTTCTATTTCGCCTCGCACTTCATTCGATTCGATTTGAAATTGCGGTATTTCGATATCGCTATTGCGCAGCACATAGGCCTTGCCAATGGCAATGCCTCGACCAATCCCTGCGCCAAATAGGCTAAGCATGCTTAGCCTTCCTCATCGAAGTAGTTGTTGATCAAATCCGATACTGCCTCTAAGGCTTGATTTTCATCCGAGCCATTGCAACGCACCGTTACCGTGCTGCCCTGAGACGCGGCCAGCATCATGACCGACATAATGCTTTTAGCATCCGCTGTGTGGCCGCCAAACTCAACCATGGTTTCGCTAGCAAAACGTGCTGCGGTGTTGACCAGCTTGGCGGCCGCGCGTGCGTGCAGGCCGAGCTTGTTGATAATTTCGATGCGCGCTTCAATCACTGTTGTATCTCTCGATGCCGAACCAAGGTGCGAATGTTTTCATTTTTATCGAAGTGTTCTTTAAGTAAGCTGCTCAGATAAACCGATCGGTGTTGGCCGCCGGTGCAGCCGATCCCGAGGGTAATATAGTTGCGATTGTCGGCAATAAAATGAGGCAGCCAATATTCGATAAAATCACGAATCTGCTCGAACATTGCTGTGCAAGCCGGTTGCTCGCCAAGAAAAGTTCTAACCTGGGCATCGAGGCCGGTAAGAGGTTTGAGTTCGGGATGCCAATGCGGGTTAGGAAGGCAACGAACGTCAAACATAAAATCGGCGTCGTCTGGGTTGCCATACTTAAATCCAAAAGATTGAACTTGTAAGGTGAGTGCGTGCACTCCGCCTTGTTCACTTTCGTCTCTAATCAGGCTGCGTAATTCATGCGGTGTTGAAGTGCTGGTGTCTATTCGCCGATGCGCGACTTTAGCAATCTCGCCTAATATTTTTCGTTCTTTAGCAATCGCTTCAGCCAGTGATGTCGTCGCGTCAGAAAGCGGATGTTTGCGTCGAGTTTCGCTGTATCGTTTGAGTAGCGTCTTGTCATCAGCATCCAAAAAGAGAACTCGAGTCTCCATATTAAACGCTTTGAGACTATCGAAATTACTCTGCAAGTTCGTCAGAGAATCGTGGTTTCGAGCGTCAATGCTGATAGCGCAATTATGCTCAACCGTATCGTTAGATAAGACTCTTGCAGCCAGCTCGGTTACCAATGATGCCGGTAGATTATCAATGCAATAAAAGCCTAAATCCTCGAGAGCTTGTAAAGCGATGCTCTTGCCGGAGCCTGAGGTTCCGCTAATGATAAAGAATTTGGGCGCTTGCATTAGTTTGGCTCAGGCAATTGCGACCAATTAATGATCAGGTCTCGCAATGATTGCGCGCTTTGAGCCTGAACTAATGCGGCTTTTTTGTCGGTATCGCTGACCAGGCGCGCGATATCCGCCAGCAAGTTGAGGTGAGCTTGATTTGCTTCTTGAGGCACTAATAGGCCGAAGGCAAGATCAACGTTTTGGCGATCACTGGCGTCGTAATCTACCGGGTCATCGAGCGTTATAATTGCTATGACGGCGTCGCTAGTTTGATTGGTTCGTGAGTGAGGTAATGCAACTCCATTGCCAATGCCGGTGTTGCCAAGCTTCTCGCGCTCCCAGAGCTGTTGATAGATTTCTTTTTCTCGAACCTCGTCGTCTAAAGCGCTACACAGCAAGCTCGCCATATGTTGGAGCAACTTCTTACGGCTACTGATTTCGGCTCGAATCAAAATGCGTTCTTGCGTTAGGCAGTTCGCCAGTAAAGAAGTGTTGTTCATTTTAAGGTTAGCAAGTTGAGGCAAGGCTTTAGTATGGCTGGCCTATTCGTTCGTTTACAGTCAAATACGTTTGCGCTTGTGGACGCGTTTTACCCAGCCTGCTTTTCGAGCCGGCCTTAAAGCAGAGAATCCTAACTCGGCGCTAACAGCAGCGCCGAATCAGGAAAATTACTTTGGTAATTGTAACAACTTTTACTGCGAGAGTTCTTCTGTCTCAGGCACCATTTGCAAACCTTTGATACCGCCTTCTCGTTGATGATGATCGGTCACTTTTTCCTTGTGTTTTCTCACTTGCGAATCGAGCTTGTCAGCGAGCTCATCAATAGTCGCGTACATATTATTTGAATCTGCATGGGCATGCATGGTTACGCCTTTGGCATTGACGGTGGCTTCGGCTTTGTGATGAATTTTTTCTACGTGTAATACAACATCAATGCTATTTAGGTGGTCAAAATGTCGTTCGATTCGCTCCATTTTTTCACCAATATAATTTTTCATAGAATCGGTGAGATCGATTTGATGTCCAGAAATAGTCAATTGCATAGCGTACTCCTATGTTGAAGCGGCACATACATGGCTGGCCGCGATAGCCTCTGCATATTCGTTTCACTCTAAGGCGCCGTGCGCTGTTTCGTGCTGTGCTTAGTTTTCGTTTATCGAGAGCCTGCTAACTCGATTAATTCACAATACTTTGCGCTGACTTGACGGCGCAATCTGTAAGCTTTCACGATACTTGGCGACGGTGCGGCGAGCCACAATATGCCCCTGTTGCTCTAGCTGCTTGGCGATTTTACTGTCGCTCAGCGGTTTGTTCTTGTCTTCGTTGTCGACCATTGTTTTTATCAAAGATCGAATTGCTGTGGAGCTAGAGGTCGTGCCCTCAGTATTACTTAAGGCACTTGAAAAAAAGTATTTCAATTCAAATAGACCGCGCGGGCAAAGCAAGTACTTACCAGCTGTTGCACGCGAAATCGTCGATTCGTGTAATTCCAATGTCTCTGCGATGTCTGCAAGCACCATGGCCTGCATAGCTTGTTCGCCTTGCTCAAAGAACGCTTGTTGGCGTTCAACGATGGCTTGCCCGACCAATAGCAAAGTGTCGTAGCGGCTCATCAACCCTTTGATGAACATTTTTGCTTGGGCCATATGCGACTGAATGTATTCGCTATCGGACTCATTCAGCGACTCCTCTTTGCCCTGTTTTAGTAAACTAGCATAGAGATCGTTAACACGAAGTCGAATCTGGTTGTCTGGATTGACCTGAACAACCCATTGGTCTTTGTCTTTCCCAACGATAAGATCGGGGACAACGTGGTCTTGCTTGTCTTGGCTGAATTGAAGGGCAATGCGCGGTTGCAGGCTTGTTATAAGTTCGATTGCCGCGACCATATCGTCTTGGGATACATTCAGCGCCTTTTTGATTTTGATGAATTGGCGGCTGCCCAATAGGTCAAGGTAATCATCAATTATGTTCGTAGCCAGCGCATAGGCACTCTGCTCGGTGCATTGGCCAAGCAAAATAGTCAGGCGCTCTTTAAGGTTTGCGGCACCAACGCCTAGCGGATCAAAGGTTTTGATCAGGCTCAATACGGCCTGAATTTCATCCTCTTCAATATCAATTAGATGGTTTAAATGCCGATGGATTTCTTCAACCGAGACGGTTAGATAGCCGTCTTCATCCAAATTGTGGATCAGCGTTCGCCCGATTTCTTGATCCCGCTCGGACAAGGTGGTCATTTGTAATTGCCACAATAGATGGTCTACTAAAGTTTCCGATTGGCCTACAAGTTGCGCGATCTCGAAATCACTGCTCGCAGCGCTTGGAGTGGGGCGTTGACTACCAAAGTCGTGAAAATTTTCTTGTAAATTTAGCGCCAGATCTTGCTCTGGCGCCAAGTTGTCGGTGCGTTCCATCTCGGCTTCAGGCTCGGATGACTCGCCGATTGGCTGCGGGATGTTGTTATCTCGCAGCGGCGTATGCTCTGGCGGCAGCTCGTCTTTGCTGAGTTCTTTTTCGACTTTTTCAAGAAGAGGGTTGGCTTCTAACTCGGTTTGAACTTCCTGCTCCAAATCAAAGGCCGATAACTGTAATAGTTTTAAAGACTGCTTTAATTGAGGGGTTAGCGTAAGCTGCTGTGAGGTAGTAAGAGAAAGGCTTTGCTTCATTGGAAAAACCATTAACGGCACTCAATAATGGGCGTCGCGTGGTCGAAACACTGTGTGCGTGGTTCGCTCTGCTCTATAAGTAATTGGGAGCCACTTCCTGTAGCTTTTGATAAAGGTAAATCAGGTAAACCAAACACACTCATGAAGTCATTCTAGACTGAGTTTGTGGTCTTAGCCAGCGATTAAACTAAATTTTAAATTTGGTGCCCAGATAGACATCGCGCACACCTTGGTGAGCGAGTATTTGTTTTGCTGTACCTTCGGTTAACACTCGGCCTTCAGTCAAAATATATGAGTGGTCACAAATATCTAGAGTTTCGCGAACATTGTGGTCAGTAATAATAATGCCGATCCCGGTGCTGCGAAGATAGTCGATAATTTGTTGAATATCACCAACCGAGATTGGATCGATCCCGGCAAATGGTTCATCAAGCAAAATAAAATAGGGGTTGAGGGCGATGGCTCGCGCGATTTCGGCGCGTCGTCGCTCGCCCCCCGATAAAGAAATACCGAGTGTGCTGCGTTTGTGGCCTATATTGAATTCTTCTAGCAGTTGCTCGACCCGGCGTTTCCTGTGTTGTGGGCTCAGGCTTTTGTCGGTTTCTAACACCGCCATTAAATTTTCTTCCACCGTGAGCTTGCGAAAGATCGATGGCTCCTGCGGTAAATACCCAATGCCCAGTTTGGCGCGTGAATGCATGGGTAAATGCGATATGTCTTGACCGTTCAGCAGTATACGCCCGCTGTTGCTGCGTACTAAACCAACCACCATATAAAAACTGGTGGTTTTGCCGGCACCATTTGGGCCGAGCAGGCCAACAACTTGGCCGCTCTCTACCGAGATATTAATCTTTTTCACAACCTGTAGGCCGCGATAGCTTTTACTCAGGTCGCGAGTCTCTAAAATGCTCATGCGTGTCTGTATATTCCTAGATTAAGTCGGCTGACTAGACAACACTAATTGTCGGACTCGGCAGACGATTCTGTCTCATCGTCGTCGTTTTTGTCATCATCTTCGTCGTCATCGCCGTCTTTATCGTCTTCGTCCGTGGTTTCCTTTGCAGGCTTTTTCTTTTTGGGCCGTAAAATCAATCGCGAGCGCCCGCTGCTGGTTGGCGCAACATATGGTGTGTTAGCGTCGTCGTCATTGCTGGGTTGATCTTCGTTTGCCTTAATCGTCGTGTTAGACGGCGGTGGCGGCTCTGGTAGATCGTCATTCGCGAACGGGTCTTTGAGTTTTTTATTCGGGCGCGCCTGGCCAGTGGCACCGCCAGAGCCAATTTTAGCGCCGCCTTTGACGTTCAGCGTGTCGTTGGCCATGTTGTATATAATGGTCTCGCCCCGCGCGGTATCTGGGCCTTGTTGCAATGCTGCTTGGCCTATCAAGGTAATGGTATTGGCCTGTTGATCAACGATCATCTTCTTGGCCCAGCCTTGTACATCGTAGTCTTTGCCATCGGGGCGTTGCTTGAAGCGCGCTAAGGAGCCCCACATGGTTGCCTTTTGTAAGTCGTTGTTGGCGTAAATAGCAATGAGCTTATCGGCTTTCAAGCGCATGGTGCCTTGCACCGCAAGGACATTGTTAATGTAGGTTCGAGTTCCCTTCTTGAAGTCGAACTCGATGTCGTCGGCTTGGATGTCTGCGGGCTGGTCGCGGTCGGTTTTTAATGCCGAGGCGGGCGTCGCAAACAATAGGCACGCCGCTGCTAAAGCGGCAATTGCGAAGAACAAAACTGGGCGGCCCGGAACAGTAGCGGCCTTCTCAAGAGCGACGTGCGATCGATTCATGTTTGCTTTGGTTTTAGTCTATTCTTATTTTGGTGAGAATATATCACACAAGCTGACTGCCAGCTGAACGCCAACGGCAAGAACACAAGCGTTTTATCGAATGATTTAGAACAAATTATCTTTGGTGTCTTTGTCGAGCAGAATGCGCAGGCGCTGGCTGCGCTGAGTGCCCCCCGGGCCGCGGGAGTCAGCTTCAAAAACGACCTTAACGTTACCCGTCATCAATATCTCATCGCCGGTGGACGACATCCAGCCAGAGTCGGCATAAGTGTGCCTTGGCGCAAAGCCTTCCTCGTACTGAATGACGTGAGGCTGATCAAAGAGCGCGGTGTCATCATCCGGGAAATGTGCCATGCGATCAGCCTTGATTACAAAGCGGCGTTGGCCGTTTTTATCTAAACCCGTTGCGATGAAGTTTTCGATGTAATAGTCAGGGTCGTGACGGTTGTCAAAGTCTTGTACTTCTTCGGGGTCGTCTATCATGGCCGTTTGCATATAAATGCCGCCAAGGCCCACAAACCCCAGTATTGTGATGTAAAGAAGTGATTCGATTTGTTTCACTATCGTCTAACCCAAACAATAATTAATGCTCTGCGGAGTTCATTGAGTTGAACTCTGCCCCAGAGGATAGGTTCCCTGAGCGTAGAGTATCAGATCGCAGATGGCTCTCACGGCGCCATTACCGCCCCTTAATGGAGCGATCCAGTCGGCTATATCACGAACAATAAAATGGCCATTTTCCACAGAAAACTTAAGCCCGCATTTTTGCATAACGGCTAAGTCGATCACGTCGTCACCAGTGAAACAACATTGCTCGGCTTGCAGTTGGTGTTTTGCTAACAAGGCTTCAAAAACCGATAGCTTGTCGCTAACACCTAAATGGCATTCGGCAATACCTAAATCACTCAAGCGTTTCTGCAAGGCCTGGGATGCTCTCGCGGAAATCACCACCACTTGAATGCCAGCGATTTGGAGCATCTTTAACCCGTGGCCATCAAGGGCATGAAAAACCTTTAGTTGTTCCCCATCTTTACCATAATGGAGTTGACCGTCAGTTAAGACGCCGTCGACATCAAAGGCCGCCAATTTGATGTTGGCTGCTTTTTCTCGCAGCGCGTCACTCACTTGATAGGGCAGAGGTGGCAGCATTACAGAACTCCAGCGCGCAGCAAACTTTGCATATTCAAAGCGCCGACAACTTGCTTGTTTTCGGTGACTAACATGGCGCTGATTTGATGGTCTTGCATGATTCTCACTAACTCCGCTGCCAATAAATTTGCTTGAGCGGTGATTGGCTCGCGCGTCATCACGTCGCGGATTGGTGTCTCTAAATTAACTTTCTCGGCCAAGGTGCGGCGCAGATCGCCGTCAGTATAAATGCCAGCTAAGCATTTGTTTTGATCGATGACACCGGTCATTCCTAAACCCTTTGATGTCATTTCAACCAAGGCGTCAGAGAGTTTGGCTTGTTCGCTTACCAAGGGGATATCAGTGCCCGTTAGCATGATGTCTTCAACATACAATAAGAGTCGTTTTCCGAGTGCGCCGCCCGGATGCGAGCGAGCAAAATCGGCCTCATTAAAATCGCGAGCATTCAGTACAGCGATTGCCAGAGCGTCGCCCATTGCGAGGGTTGCCGTGGTGCTGGCGGTAGGCGCTAGGTTCATTGGGCAGGCTTCTTTACTAATTGGCACATTAATATACACATCGGCCAATTGTGCCAAGGTTGACGAGGGCACGCTTGCAAGCCCGATCAGAACAACGCCCATGCGTTTGATGATCGGCAATATTGAAAGTACTTCAGAGGTTTCTCCAGAATTGGAAATCGCCAACACCAAATCCTTTGATGTGATCATGCCTAAGTCGCCATGGCTGGCTTCGCCGGGATGAACGAAGAAAGAAGGCGTTCCAGTGCTGGCGAGTGTGGCTGCGATTTTGCCCGCGATATGGCCTGATTTGCCCATGCCGGTTACGATCACACGACCTTCGCAGCTTAAAATTTTAGCGCAGGCGTTCTCAAATGTGTGATCCAAGGTCGAGAGTTGGCTAGAAATAGCCGAGGCTTCGATCTCCAGAACCGCTTTCGCGCTGTCTATAAAGGCCGTGTTTTTCATCTGCGAGAGAGTAGCCGCACGCGCGGCAAAGATCAAACAGCTTAAAGCGAGCGTGTCGCGCTAAATTAGATGGCGATTGATATCAAATATGACAAATAGCCGAAGTAACCGATCATCAAAAGGGTTCCCTCAAAGCGGCTAAACGCTCCTTTTGTGAGAGCAAAGACAAACATCAAGATGGTGAAACCAAACATGATTGGGAAGTCTCTGGCAAGGGCCGCGGTATCAATGTCAGTGACTTTAATCGCGCCGGTCAGCCCCAAAACTCCCAATGTATTGAAGACATTTGAGCCGATGATGTTGCCGATGATCATGTCATGCACACCTTTGCGGGCGGCGGCAACGGCGGCCGCAAGCTCAGGTAAGCTAGTGCCAATTGCGACGATGGTGAGCCCGATGATTAATTCGCCAACACCGAGATAGGCGGCGATTTTGACGGAGCCAATCACCAGCATGCGTGAGGCCACTAATAACAAAACGATCCCGATAACCGTGAACAGAGCAGCCGTTTTAGTGGACGCTCCGCGGGGATGATCAAGATGGCTTAGATCCAAATCATGAGGATGTGCGGCCAGTTTCTCTAGTGGTGGTTCGCCACCAGCGCCTTCTGAATTGCGTGCCGACCAAATCAAGTAACAAATGAGCACGGCCAACAAGATAAAACCATCAACATGGGACAAGACACCGTCGAGCACCAAGACAATGGCCAGTAAACCAGTGCCGATTACCAACGGCAACTCAATGCGGGCTGTATTGTTGGCCACCGGCAGTGCGCGCAACATGGCAGCACTGCCCAAGACCAAGCCTATATTTGTGATGTTGGAACCCAATGCGTTACCAAGGGCCAAATTGCCTTTGTCTTGGATGGCGGCCATCGCTGAGACAAAGAGTTCTGGTGCTGAGGTGCCGAAGCCGACAACGATGATGCCGACCAGAAAAGTAGAGATTCCTAATTGAGATGCTAGGGCCGAGGCGTTATCCACGAGCATGTCGGCGCTCCATATCAACAGAAGAAAACCTGCGATAACCAACGCGATCGGTACTAGTAATTCCATTCTTTAAGGCTTGTGGTTAGTTGCTCGGGCACTGCGAGTCAATAAGAGAGCGTATTGGCGCGTAGTTTGTTGTGTTCGACTGCAAAATGCAACTGCAAGGGCCAGGATTTACAGTTTATAACGTAATTATCAAAATGGGCCGCTATACTTAGACTGCATTGCGCCTTGCTAAGCATACTCATCAACGTGTTAGTCATTTGTAAAGGCACGACTGAGTCTGGTCAAAGCCAGTAGACTGCAATGTTTCGTTTCGCTGACCAAATTAAAGTCGAGGGGTCGATATGTTAGATAAAATTAATGATTTTTTAGCTGAACCGCTACCACGCCGCATTTTGTTTTTTGACGAAATGCTGACACCAAGCTTGATTCGAACCGCCTACTGGTTAGGTTTGCTTGCGGTTGTTTGGACGGGGCTTGGGCACTTATTTTCAAATGGCTTTTTAGGCATTTTTGAAGGGCTCATCTACATAGCTATTGGGGTTATTGTGCTGCGCGTTATCGCTGAGCTGGTGATGTTGCTGTTTAAATTGAACGAAAACATGGAAGCCGTTGCTCAGAATACGAGCGCGCCCAAAGCCAGCACAGCCGTTAAGAAAACCAGCAAAAAAACATCGAAGAAAGTGGCAAAGAAAGCCAGTTAGCCAACTCAGCGCTTAGGGCGAAAGGGCCGCCAATCTAATAGTTTAGTAAGGCTTTACCCATTTGCCTTCGATTTGGTGGATAGTAATAGCTCGCCAAATTTAATCGATAACGTCGTGCTCGGTGAATCTGACATCGCGCCACAAGAGCCATGGCTTGGATAATAACCGTCTGAAAAAAGTGCTCCGAGTTTGCTTGTTTTTGGCAATTTCATCGTCATATATCAATACGATTCGGGAGGTTCGTAACGGCAGCGCCCGGAGACTGGAAATAGCCGAGCGGCTCAAGATTTGAAATAGCCGCTTTCGCATTCAGGCAAGGTTCATTTTGCATGTGTATGCTAGTGATGAATGTTAATCATTAGCTAAATTGCGTTGATTGACTAACACTCGTTTTGCTTCGTGGAAAACGGCTAATTAAAAACCAAAAAGCAGTAAGTTTTTGCGATGCTAAGGCGGTCTCTTACTACTAGTTAAACTCTATATCTTCCTTGATTATGAAAAAAATTCTATCGACATTTTTGATCTACACAAGCTTGGTGTTTGCATTAGTGGCTAACGCATCTACCGCGAAGGCACCAGACCAGGTCGTGCGGCAGACTTTTGATACAGTGGTCGGCGAAATCCAGGCAAATCGAGATCTCTATCAAAATGACAGCAAGGCGCTTTACGCCATGCTTGAAGAGGCACTGGTTCCCTCGTTGAACATCTCTTTCATGATGGATCTCATTCTTGGGAAAGAACTCGCGACGAAAACGCCTGCTGCCAAACGAGACATGTTGGTTTCTGAGTTTAAAACGCTGTTATTGCGTACTTACGCCAGCGGTATTTTGTATGCCACCGGCGACGAAAAGGTGGTTTATGAACCACTAAAACTAGGCTCAGATGCCTACCGAGCGGATGTGATGGTGAAATTAGTCACCGCAGAAGGTGGTGAATTCCCGATCAAACTTCAGATGACGACTCGCGAAAGCCGTTGGAATAAAAACGACACAGGCAAATGGCGAGCGTATAATCTTGAAGTGGCAGGGCAAAATATCGCCCGCTTGTACAGGGCGACCTTCGCTCGCACTTTGAAAGAACAAGGCGTTGATGGTTTGATCGCCAGTTTACGAAGCCGAAACTCGGCCTAAATTTTTCACGCATATCGGCGTGGTAACCGCGCTTTAAAAGGTGAGGCATTTAGCCTCGCCTTTTCTCGTTTTAACCTCTTATTTTTGATAGGCGATTTATTTTGGCCAAGCAACCCGCCGTTTCGGTCCAACATGTCAGCAAGGCGTTTGGGTCTTTGCAAGCATTGAGCGATGTTAGTTTTGATATCCCACAGGGGGAGTTCTTTGGCCTCTTGGGGCCCAATGGCGCAGGTAAGTCGACCTTAATCAGTGCCTTGGCGGGGCTGTTGCAAGCCGACTCAGGCCAGTTAAGTATATTAGGTGCCGATGTGAGTCGTGATTATCGCGAGGCGCGCAAAAATATTGGCGTGGTGCCTCAAGAATTGGTGATGGACCCATTTTTTTCGGTACGCGAAACCTTGGCGTTTCAGTCGGGTTACTTTGGGCTGCGTAACAACGATGCGTGGATAGACGAGTTACTAGAGCAGTTAAATCTGAGCGACAAAGCCGATACCAATATGCGCAAACTCTCTGGCGGCATGAAACGACGAGTTTTGATCGCCCAAGCATTGGTGCATAAACCGCCGGTGCTGGTGCTTGATGAGCCCACCGCAGGAGTAGACGTCGAATTGCGTCAAACGCTGTGGCGTTTCGTGCGGCGCTTACATCAAAGTGGTCACACGATTGTACTAACAACGCATTACCTAGAAGAAGCCGAGGAGTTGTGTGATCGCATCGCGATTATCGACCAAGGCCAAATGATTGCCTTAGAGACCAAAGATGATTTGCTGGCACGCGGCCTTGGCAGCAAGTTATTGATAAGGGCGGCGCATGACATCACGGCGGTTCCTGAATCGTTAATGCCAAAAGTGACGCGCCAAGAAGGTCGCGAGCTTGAGCTTGTGTTTAACCGAGAGAAAGATTCGATGATGGACATACTCGACGGTTTGCGCGGCGCGGCCAATCATATTGAGTTTGTAAGCGTTTTAGAAGACCGTCTCGAAGACGTGTTCGTGAGATTAACAGCCAACAACGAGGCGCAGCGATGAATACCATCAATTGGATTGCCTCTTACACCTTATTGCGCAAAGAGGTGGCGCGCTGGGTAAAAGTTTGGTTGCAAACCGTGATGGCGCCAGTGATGACGTCACTTTTGTATGTACTGGTTTTTGGCCATGTGCTTGAAGGGCGTCTAGAAGTTTTTCCAGGGGTTAGTTACACCGCGTTTCTCATCCCCGGCCTGCTGATGATGTCGGTGATCCAAAATGCCTTTGCCAACACTTCGTCGAGCCTAATCCAGTCTAAAGTGATGGGCAGTATCGTGTTTATACTACTGCCACCGTTTTCAGCGCTTGAAATGTATTTGGCCTACATTGGCGCGGCGGTTTTGCGGGGCTTTGCGGTGGGCTTGGGCGTATTTTTATTGGCCGTGTTCTATGTCAATGTGCCGATCAATAATATTGGTATTGTGATTGGCTTTGCCTTGCTTGGCAGTGTGTGTGTTGGCTCGCTCGGTATGATTGCAGGTATGTGGGCTGAAAAATTTGATCAAATCTCGGCGTTTCAAAACTTCTTCATTATGCCGCTGACGTTCTTAAGTGGTGTGTTTTACTCAATTAACTCCTTGCCGCCATTTTGGTTTCAGTTATCTCGTTTTAATCCGTTTTTCTACATGATAGATGGGTTTCGCTATGGCTTTTTTGGCCAATCAGACCAGCCTGTAATGACCAGTTTTGCCATTATGTTGGTGGCAACTTTGGTGTTGGCGGCGATAACGATACGCATGCTGGCGAATGGGTATAACTTGCGCGATCAATAGGGTTGATCTAAACGCTGATCTGAGCCCCGTTGTGGTTGTTGAACAGGGTTTCAGGTATTCTACCAAGCTATCAAAAGACGCTCTATTTAGGCGTAAATAAATCGAAACACTATGGTTACTCCCGAACAATTAAAAACTTGGATTGAAAGCGGTTTTAACGGCGCAACGGTGAGTGTTGAAGGCGATGGTCATCACTTTGAAGCCGTTATTGTGGCCTCAGAGTTTGAGTCTAAAAATCGCATTCAGCGACACCAACTTGTGTATGCGGCCTTGGGCGATAAGATGAAAGCCGAAGTCCATGCTTTATCCATGAAAACCCTAACTCCGGCCGAAGCGGAGCAATAAGGCTAAGCAATAGCTCGCCGCGATAAAAGCCATCCAATTTTGATGAACCACAATTGCTGCTGACAGCGACCACGTTCGAAACGTGATTACGAACCAAGTACTCGTGATTCACTAAACGCTACTGTAAAGGTGACAAAAATGACTGACACTGTAAATCCAAGCCAAGATGCCCCATCCGTTGATGAGCAAATCAAGCAAACCGTAACAGATCACGAAGTTGTGCTGTTTATGAAAGGCAATGCGAACTTTCCACAATGTGGCTTCTCTGGCCGTGCTGTGCAAATTCTCAAAGCATTAGAAGCTGAATTCGTTACTGTCGATGTGTTGGCAAACGATGCGGTTCGCGAAGGTATCAAGACGTTCTCTAATTGGCCGACCATCCCCCAACTCTATGTTAAGGGCGAGTTTCTAGGTGGGTCAGACATCATGACCGAAATGTACGAGTCTGGTGAACTTGAGCAAACTCTCAAAGCCTAAACAGCGCAATGGATAAATTGATTGTAACTGGCGCAGGCCCGCTCGATGGCGAAGTCGTGATATCCGGTGCCAAAAATGCGGCATTGCCCATATTGATTTCGTCTTTGCTGGTCGATGGCAAGCTGACGTTAAGTAATGTGCCGCACTTGCAAGACATCACCACTACCATGAGCCTTTTGGCTTTTTTAGGGGTAGAGATGGAGGTCGACGAGCGCATGAATATCTGCGCCGATGCGAGTAAGCTCGATCAGTTTCGCGCGCCCTATGATTTGGTGAAAACCATGCGCGCGTCCATCCTTGTATTGGGGCCTTTGGTGGCGCGTCTTGGACAAGCCGAGGTGTCATTACCGGGCGGCTGTGCGATAGGCTCAAGACCCGTTAACTTACATATCAAAGGTCTTGAAGCCATGGGCGCCGACGTGCGTATCGAAGATGGCTACATCAAAGCCCGGTGCGAGCGTTTGCAGGGCGCCCGCATCTTTATGGATATGGTGTCCGTAACCGGCACCGAAAATCTAATGATGGCGGCTGCTCTGGCCCAAGGTACTACGGTGATTGAAAATGCCGCGCGCGAACCTGAGATTGTGGATCTCGCCAACTGCCTAAATGCCATGGGCGCAAAAGTATCCGGCGCAGGCAGCTCAGAGCTTGTCATCGAAGGTGTCGACAGCCTGCATGACGCTAGCCACACCGTGATTGCCGATCGCATCGAAACTGGCACCTATTTAGTCGCTGGTGCGGTTACTCGGGGGCGAGTTAAAACGCGTTCAACCGATGCGACGTATTTAGATGCAGTGCTTGATAAACTCACTGAGGCCGGCGCTGATATCAGCATCGACGGCGACAGTATTGAATTGAATATGCACGGTCAGCAGCCAAAGGCCGTTGATATTCATACTGCGCCTCATCCTGCGTTTCCAACTGATATGCAGGCCCAATTTGTCACCATGAATGCGGTCGCCGAAGGCACCAGCAAAGTGGTAGAAAATATCTTTGAAAACCGATTTATGCACGTGCAAGAACTACAACGCATGGGCGCGTATATCGATCTTGAGGGTAATACGGCCTTTATCAAAGGGCGCCAAAAGCTGCGAGGAGCACCGGTGATGGCAACTGACCTTAGGGCTTCGGCGAGCTTGGTGCTCGCTGGTTTGGTCTCAGACAAACCGACGGTGATTGATCGCATTTATCATATCGACCGTGGGTATGAGAGCATTGAGGAAAAGCTCTCTCGCCTCGGCGCAAATATTCGACGAATTCCTAGCCATGTTTGGGATAAAGATGTGGAACTGCAAAAGTTAGTGTCATGATTACGATTGCCTTATCCAAAGGCCGAATTCTCAAGCAAACCTTGCCCTTGTTAACGGAGCTGGGTATCGAGCTTTTGGACGACCCATTCACCAGTCGCAAACTGATATTCGCGACCAATCGAGATGATTTGCAAGCGGTGATATTACGTGCTACCGACGTGCCAACTTATGTGCAATTCGGTGCCGCTGATTTAGGCATCGTTGGCAAAGATGGCTTATTGGAGCATGGTGGTGAAGGCTTGTATGAGTTACTGGATTTGCAGATTTCAAAGTGTCGATTAATGACCGCAGTGCGCAAAGAAGATGAGCACAAATCGCGGACTGAAAAGCGCCTTAAGGTCGCGACCAAATATGTTAAATCAGCCCAAGCGTTCTACCAAAGTAAAGGTATTCAAGCGCAGATAATCAAACTTTATGGGGCAATGGAATTAGCGCCTTTGGTTGGCCTAGCCGACGAGATAGTCGACTTGGTCGAAACCGGCAGCACGTTGAAAGCCAACAACTTGGTGGCAAAAGAGTTAGTGGCTGATATTTCTTGTAGACTGATTGCGAACGCCGCATCGATGCGAACCCAGCATGCCGCCATTAGCCAACTCAATGAACAGTTGGCGCAATTAGTAAAGGCTTAAGACAGTCTTAACAGTATTGGGAGACAGTCGTGAACGTTAATAGAAGAAAGTCGTGAACGTTAATAGAAGAAAGCCATGAACGTTAATAAAAGAAAGCCATGAACGTTGATATCAAACGTCTAAACAGCGCGCACGACTCCTTTGATGCTGACCTTGCGAGTCTGTTAAACCGTCAGCAAGCCAGCGACCAAGATGTTGAGCAAACCGTTGCCGAAGTGCTTGGCCATGTTGCGCGTAACGGCGATAGAGCACTCTATCATTACACTCAGCAATTCGATGGTTTTGATGCTGAGGCGCGCGGTCTGGAAGTTCGTCAAGATCGCCTAAATCTGGCGCTTGAAAATATCTCGCCCAAAGATCGTGAAGCCTTAGAGTTCGCCGTCGAGCGAGTGCGCGAGTATCACCAGCATCAAATGCAAGAGTCGTGGCAATACGAAGAAGCCGATGGCACCATTTTGGGCCAGAAAATCACGCCGCTACAACGCGCTGGCCTATATGTCCCAGGCGGTAAAGCCACTTATCCCTCATCGGTTATCATGATTGCCGTCGCGGCCAAGGTGGCCGGCGTACCAGAGTTAATCATGACCTCGCCAACACCAAACGGCGAATTCAACGATATGGTACTGGCGGCGGCAAAGCTATCTGGTGTCGACCGTGTATTCCGCGTTGGAGGTGCTCAAGCCATTGGAGCAATGGCCTATGGCACCGAGACAATCCCTAAGGTCGATAAGATCGCTGGGCCCGGCAATATTTATGTGGCTACGGCCAAACGCCAAGTGTTTGGCCGAGTTGGCATCGACATGATTGCCGGGCCTTCAGAGGTTTTAGTGGTTGCCGATGACTCGGTTGAACCCGACTGGATTGCCATGGATTTGTTCGCGCAGGCCGAGCACGATGAGTTGGCGCAATCGATCTTGCTCACCAACAGTGAGCTGTTGGCCGAGCGCGTGCAGCAATCTATCGATCGCTTATTATCCACTATGGAGCGCGCCGATATAATTCGGGCTGCGTTAAAAGATCATGGCGCTATTATTGTTACCCAGACCCGTCAACAGTTGATTGATGTCGCCGATAAAATCGCCGCAGAGCATTTGGAGATATTCACTGAAGACGCTGAGGCGCTCGCGCACGAGATCAGCCATGCTGGTGCGATGTTTATTGGCCCATACAGCTCTGAATCTTTAGGCGATTATTGCGCTGGCCCGAACCATGTTTTACCGACGGCCGGGACAGCACGATTTAGTTCGCCATTAGGCGTTTACGACTTTCAAAAACGCAGCAGCATCATTAAGGTTTCCGAGCAAGGCGCACAAGAGATGGGCAAACGCGCATCCATTCTCGCTCGTGGAGAATCACTCACTGCCCACGCGCGCGCAGCTGAATACCGACTCAAGGACGACTGATCAAGGTGGAAAATAGTCAGGCCCAGCACTATGATTTTATTGTTATCGGTGCGGGTTCCGCCGGTTGTGTGTTGGCCAATCGGCTCTCTGAAAATCCAAATCACAAAGTCTTACTGCTGGAAGCGGGCGGCGAAGCCACTAGCCCGTGGCTGCATATTCCCATTGGCTACTTTAAGACCATGCACAACCCAAAGTGGGATTGGTGTTATCGCACGCAAGGCGAGTGGGGCACAGCTGGGCGTCAATTGGAGTGGCCGCGAGGCAAAGTATTAGGAGGGTCTAGTGCCCTGAACGGTCTGTTGTATGTGCGCGGTCAAGCGCAAGACTATGACGATTGGGCCGCGTTAGGCAACGACGGCTGGGCTTATCACGATGTACTTCCTTTGTTCAAACGTTCAGAGAAAAATGAGCGAGGCGGCGATGACTATCACGGTGGTGAGGGCGAGCTGGCGGTCTCAGACATTCGTGTTCGTCGCCCAATCTGCGATGCCTTTATCGAGGCTGCCGCTGAGGTTGGCATCCTTAAAACCAACGATTTCAATGGCAAGAGCCAAGAAGGAGTAGGCTACTTCCAACTAAACATAGATCACCGCGGTTTGCGTTGCAGTGCCGCCACCGCCTTCTTAAAGCCAATCCGCTCTCGCCAGAATCTGGAAATAAAAACAAATGCTTTAGTTGAAAAAATAAACATCGTCAATGGCGTGGCCGTTGGGGTGTGTTTCAATCAAGGCGGCGACTCGTTTCGAGCCAATGCGGCGAGTGAAGTCATTGTCTCAGCTGGGGCAATTGCGTCGCCACAGTTGTTAATGATGTCAGGTGTGGGCGATGCGCAAAGTCTGCGCGATCACGAAATCCCCGTTAAAGCCAACTTGCCCGGAGTAGGGCAAAACCTACAAGACCATCTGCAAGTTCGAAGCATTTACAAATTGAACCAGCCGCTTAGCCTCAACGATGAGCTGAAAAAACCATTGGGTAAGTTGTCGATGGCCTGGGAGTACCTGCGCCGCCGCACTGGCCCCTTAACCATGGCCGCCAGCCAAGTTGCCATTTTCACCGATTCCAAACAGCAAGGGGCTCGCCCCGATGTACAATTTCATTTTCAACCACTAAGCGCCGACAAGCCCGCCGATGGTACACATGATTTTTCGGCAGTTACCTCATCGATATGCCAATTACGCCCAAGCAGCCGCGGCTATTTGAGTTTGCAAAGCGCCGATGTGCGGGAGCCATTGGCAATCCATCCTAATTACTTGGCGAGCGATTTAGATCGCCAAGTGGTAATTGATTCGGTTCGATTGTCACGTAAAATTGCCGCCGCGCCCGCAATGGCTGGTTTTGTGGAGTCGGAATATGAACCCGGCGAAGAACTGCAAAGCGACGATGAAATTTTAGAGTTTGCTCGTCATCGCAGCGCCACCATTTATCATCCGTCAGGCACCTGTAAAATGGGCTTAGCAAGCGATACGTCTGCGGTGGTGGATGCAAAGTTGCGAGTGCACGGCATCAAAAACTTACGGGTTGCCGACTGTTCAATAATGCCAAATTTGGTCTCAGGCAATACTCATGCTGCGGCTGTCATGATTGGCGAAAAAGCGGCGGAAATGATCTTGAGTAGCTAGGTTATTATTTTTTAGGTAACCGCTGGCGATCAAGCTAGTTTCTGAGTCAGTCTGAATCCGCGGCTAAGCCGCTGACAATTCATTCTGAACCCGCCACTAAGTCGCTGATAAGTCATTCTGAGCTTGATTCAGAATCTTCTAAGCTTTCGTGCGGTTTCCGGCCCAATAGGTTCTGACTTTCGTCAGAATGACTTTTTTTGGCTAGCTCGTTCTAAGCCCTGAAATAAGATATTTCGAACCCACCATTAAGTTGCTACCAAGTCATTCTGGCCCCGCCACTAGGTTGGTGATAAGTCATTCTGAACTTGATTCAGAATCTTCTTAGCCTTTGTACGGTTTCCGGCTCAATAGATTCTGACTTCCGTCAGAATGACTTTTGGGCTAGCTCATCCTAAGTACCAGCATCCAGCAAGCAATTTAGTTAGGCACCACCACAGCACGATCTCCAGGTAGAGGAATCACGAAAAAGCCGCTGGTGTCTTCGATCACCTCTACTGCACCAATAAAGCAGGTCTCGGTGCCGCGCGGCTCATTTCGTTGATCTACACCAAAAACCGGTTCTGCTGAACAACTAAAAGGGTTGCCGGTGTCGATCAATGGTGAGCCAGGTAAAGGCGCGTGTGAGAGGGTTGAGCCGCCGTTATTGGCAAGGTCTCCAAGCATTGGATCACCAAAGGCAGTACCGATACAGCTGTCGTCTTCAATCCAGTTAGATCCACCATTTAAGAAAATGCGATTGCAATCACCGCCGCTATTCGAAGCAATCACGTTGTTCACGCCAATGATAAAATTGCCAAGATTTTCGGCATAAAGGCCGCCCGAGAGGTTTTGTGACGCGGTATTGTTGACAATAGTCGAATTAAAAAAGGTGAACTGGCTGTCGCCCTGAGAGCTAATCGCCCCTCCTCTTGCGGCGCTATTACCCGAGAAAGTAGTGTTGACAATGTCAACATCGACGAAATAGCCATCATTCAAAGGTGCACCATCAAAAGCGTAACTATAGATCGCTCCACCACTTAGAGTAGTCGCCTGATTCCCACTAAAACTACTGGCTTGGATGATTAATCTTAACGTCTCTTCCTGGGTTGATAGCAAGTCGATAGCACCACCGGTATATGCTGAATTATTAATAAAGCTCGTTCCCGAAATACTGGAATTGTCTCCCAAATTACCCCGCAAGCGCATGGCACCGCCGCTAACCCCCGATGAATTGCCTACAAACCGACTGTCGACAACGTCAATCGAAGAGTTAACCGCGTAGATGGCACCGCCGCCATCGCCGGCCGTGACTTCATTGTCAGAAAGTAGGCTGTTTTCTAATCGTAAGCTACCGCCATTTACACTAATAGCACCACCAGCTGATCCGCTTAGATTATTGATAAAAGAAGAATTCTCAATCGTGATTGCACTGGAACCGTTGATCGCGCCTCCGGTGCTAGTCGCTGCTGTATTGTCTCGCAGCTCACTGTTGACTATTCGCAAAGAGTCGCTACTGCTAATAATCGCGCCGGCGTAATTGGCTGTACCATTAATGAGCCTTAGATTGTTAAGCGTTAAACTGGTCGCAGCGCTATAAAAAATCCGCGAGTTCTTCTGAGCGTCGATAGTGACTCGATCTGCCAGAGCGCTAGCATCAACGCTAAGTGACTGGCCAGAGTTGATGGTTATCTGCCCCAAGAATTCGTCTAATTGAATCGTTTGCCCGCTTAAGCTCGAATCAAATAGAATGGTGTCGTTGTCTCCAAAATCCTCAGCTGGAACACTATTCGAACAGCCGCCCTGTGGCTCGCGTGTATTAATCGACTGAACCGCCTCGCGTAAAGTGCAATTTGCGCCATTGTCTTGGTTGCTGGTGACGACGATGGTTGCCGCATGGCTTACCGTGTGGCTGAGCCCCATGCCAAATAGGCAAGTGGTGATGGCTTTGCTAAGAGTGGATCGCGTAAACGGCTGCGAAGGAGTGGGCTTGATTTTCATTTTTTTTTTGCCTTTTCGTCCTACAGTTGATCTGAATTTTTGCTGATCTATTTTTCTGCTGGTCTAGTACGGTGATCACCTACGAGTCGGATTCTAGTTTAAATCAGTTTTTGTCCTAAATCGACTGGTTGTTGGAGGTTAGTGTGAAGACTCGCGACGAGTTACATCTGTTTCGAATGGATAACGCAAGCCAATAGTCTCGCGGACAGCATCCATAATGCTCACAACGCGAAGGCTGTTTTCTGGGGTAAATAACGGGTTTTCACACAAGTTTTGGTCTAAGCTATCATGGGCCGCCTCGATCTCATACTCGTAGCCGTTTACGCAATGAGGCAATGAGACGGTGTTTGGTTTTTGTCCGAGTCGATATAGAGTTGCCGACTCGGCGCACCAAAAGTTGGGTATTTGGATTTTACCTTTGCTGCCAAACAGCCAACCTTGATTGTCGAGTTCGCCATTAGCACTGCAAAGTAAGGATGCGATAACACCGCTTTCGTAGTCAAGATGAATGGCGGTAGTGGCATCCACGCCAGTCGGGCTGATTTTGGCGGTTGCTTTGATTGATTTTGGTATCTCGCCCGTGGCCCAATCGCTTAGAGTGATGGGGTAGATGCCCAAATCCAGTAAAGCGCCTCCGGCTAAATCTGGATTATTAATTCGATGTTTGGGGTCGGCGAATGCAGGGATACCAAACGAAGCCTTGATCGACTGTAACTCGCCAATGTCATTTTTAAGCCAGTGTTGAACGGTTTGATAAATAGGTAGAAAGCGCGTCCAAACGGCTTCTAGGTAAAAACAACCAGATGTATTGGCGGCCTCAATAATCGCCTTACCTTCTCGTGAGTTAACGGCGAAAGGTTTTTCACACACCACATGATTGCCGGCCAGCAGCGCTTTTATCGATTGCTCTGCATGACAGTGGTGAGGCGAGGCAATGTAAACCACATCAAGATCGGGGTCACTGAGAAATTTGTCTAGCGTATCGGTGGCTTGCGCGATATCGAATCTGGATGCAAACGCCTGCGCACGTGAAATGTCGCGGCTTACAACGCTATGGATTCGTGCTCGCTTACTTGAGTTTAGAGCCTGAGCAAATTGCGCTGCAATATTGCCCGGCGCAATGATTCCCCAGTTGTATCGTTTGTTGTTCATAAGTGTCGTTGTGTTTGCGAAAATAGAGAGTAGTTCTGACCACGCCTGCGGGTAAGTATAGATAGATTCTGAATCAAGTTCAGAATGACTTAGGTTGTGGTGTCTGCCTTGAGAACGGAGTCATTCTTGATTCCAAAAGAAGTCATTCTGGATTCTAAAACAAAGCCATTCTGGATTCCAAAACGAAGTCATTCTGACGAAAGTCAGAATCCAGCTAGCTCGCGTACCGTCTTACTAGTTCCTTGATGTGCGCAGGGCCCACTTCGCAGCAACCGCCGATTAGGCTTGCGCCATGGTCGATCCATTGTTGAGCAAAGTCAGCGTACTTTTGTGGGTTCAAGTCTTGTCTTGCTTCGAGTGAAGAGACGGTTCCTTTGAGTTCTTTGAACTCATCACTAATTTTCGTAAAGCCATTGGCGTAAGCGCCGAACGGAATGTCGATGGCACTGATGTGTGCAATTGCGGTGGTGATGGCCTCAGGGATCGAGCAATTAAATAATAGGGCATCTACTGGCTCGCGTACTAGCATCTCAAGCAAATCGCTTATGGGTTCACCAGACCGAAGTTTGCTGCCGTCTTGGTCATCAACGGTGACGGATAGCCAGACCGGCTTGCCATTGGTTTTAGCGCCTTTCGCTGCACCTTCTGCTTGATCAACCGAGGCTAAGGTTTCAAGTAGATAGAAATCAACAAACGGCGCTTGTAGCGCGGTGACTTCGGCAAACAGTTCGGCACTTTGTTCAACGTTCTTTGCCAGATCAGGGCGATACGATTTGCCGTTGGGGCCAATGCCGCCGGCCACTAAACCAGAGCCGAACTTATCGCGTGCGCGACAGGCAATTTCACAAGCGGTAATATTTAAAGATTCGAAAAGATGCTCGGCGTCATTTTGTGCTAGCCGGTCTCGATGCAAAATATAACTATTGGTAGTAGCGATTTGTGCTCCGGCATTAAAGTAATCCATGTGTACCGCTTCAACTAAATGTGGTTCGTCGCGCATGGTAATCGCCGACCAGAGTGGCTGAGGGTCGGCTTTTGAGCGCGCCATTAATTCTTGGCCAAGGCCTCCGTCGAGAATAGTAATGGTCATTAGAACAACCAGAACAAGAAATTGAGCACGCCCCATACAAGCAGAGCCAGCAACACGAAAAGAGTTGTGTTAACGGTATATTTAAGCGCTTTGTAGGCGGGTAGATTGGTCTCTTTTAGACCTTTGGCTTTTTCTAAAATTGGCACTAAGGAGCTAAAGGTGCGATTCGCAAAACCGCGTTTATCCTCATCGGTATTTGGCACAACTGTAGCTCGCATTAACCATTTATACGGCGCATTGAGGATGCGGCCTACAATAGACATCGGCCGTTCAATGTCGCACATTAAAATCAAGCGTGATTTATCCGCGTCGTTATGTGCGAAATGTAAAAAGGTCACATCAAACAAGAGCGGCTCGCCATCGCGCCATGAATACTTTTGATCGTCTACCGAGATATAACAGCGATCATCGTTTGGAGTATCCAAGCCTAAGTGATAACGCAGCGAGCATGCGACTGGGTCTAAATGCCTGGTTAACTGGCCGCCCGGCGGTAATACCGAGAACATGGCTCCGTTAACTTGTGGAATTTTGCTCAATAGCTCGATGGTTTTTGGACAGCTCCGTTTGGCCGATTCATGTGTGTAGCCATACCAGTTTAAGTAAAATTTGGTCCAGCCATATTTATAGAACGTGCGAAAGCCGATGTCGTAGTAGGAGGCGGAATCTTTGTCGGTGATTTTTTCAAAGCCGCCATCAGCCATTAAGTCGATGGCTTCTTCACGAATCATTTCCCAGTTGTCGGCCAGCTCTTTAAGCTCGGGAAACTCTGCCATATTCATAATCGCGGGGCGAGCCTTGCGTTCAGTGAACAAATACAACAGGCAGTTGAACGGCGTAAAAATGGGCCAGCCTTTACGCACGTACTCGCCAAAGCCACTCCATCGCGCTTGCCCACGAAACGCATACGCGTAGGTCAGTGACCCTGCGCAAAATAGCCCAATGGCAATCATTATTAAGGTGCTCATAGCGAACTCGTCAGCAATTACTCTGAGCGCAATATAGCGTAATTCTGGATGTGACCCCAGTGTAAACCATGAGATTTTAAACCGGTGATTGATGACTTATCGTGGCCTTGATAGGCTTAGCACAAAGATCACGCCCAAGTAGAAAATCATGCGAATCCCTCTTAACTTTGAAGAGCTAAGCGAAGCCGATATGCTGGCCGAGTCTGAACGTTTTTATCACACGGCGGCTCGTCGTCGAAGCGTGCGAGCGTTTTCAAACCGGCCCGTGGATCGACGAGTGATTGAAAATGCGATTCGCGCTGCGGGTTCGGCGCCAAGTGGTGCCAATAAGCAGCCGTGGCACTTTGCGGTGATTGAAAGCCCTGAAGTTAAGGCGCAAGTAAGGCATGCCGCCGAGCAAGAGGAGCATGAATTTTATCATCGTCGCGCACCGCAAGCTTGGCTGGACGATTTGAAAGTCTTTGATACCGATGAACACAAGCCGTTTTTAGAAACAGCGCCCTACTTAATCGCAGTGTTCTTACAACGCAATACAGTGGACGAGACGGGCAAGACTCATAAGAACTATTACATGCCCGAATCCGTTGGCATTGCGACTGGCATGTTAATTTCGGCCTTACATTTTTCAGGCTTAGCAACGTTAACGCACACGCCCAGCCCGATGAAGTTTTTGTCTGAGATTTGCCAGCGCCCGGCCAACGAAAAAGCGTATATGTTAATTGTTGCGGGATACCCCGAAGAGGGCGTCACTGTACCCGATATCACTCGCAAATCCTTAAGCGAAATTATGTCGTGCTTCTAAGCGTTAGTGTTTGCCAGTAAATCACTTAAGCGCTGCCGGGTTTCGGCTGGCTCGATCACTGCATCGACCTCTAAGACGCTTGCGACCTCGGTGGCTTGGCCACGTTCGTATAGTTGTTCCAGCAATTCATCAAAGAGTCTTTGGCGCGCTGCATGATCGGTGGCCGCTTCGAGTTCTTTACTAAAACCCAATTTTACTGCGCCCTCCAAGCCCATTGGGCCAAATTCGCCACTAGGCCAAGCCAACGTCGCGTCCGGTCTAGAGGTGGAACCGCCAAGAAGGGCTTGAGCACCTAGGCCATAGCACTTACGTAACACCACGGCATAGAGCGGAATACGCATTTGCGCGCCGATGCGAAACATCTCGGCAAGCCGTCTTACCGCTCCGAGTTCCTCGTGCTGTGGCCCCACCATGAATCCCGGTGTATCGCATAAAGCCACCATGGGTATGGCGAATTGATCGCATAAACTCATAAATGAGGAGGCTTTTTCTCCGGCAGGCACATCGATGGCGCCGCCTAAGACCATGCAATCGCTGGCGAGCAAGCCAAAGCGATGGCCATTGATGCGGGCAAATCCTGTGACAAGGCTGCCGCCATAATCTTTTTTTAGTTCAAGAAAAGAATTGGTGTCGCAGAGAATATTAATAATCTCTCGAACGGAATAGGTTTGGCGTCGATTCGCCGGCATGCTTTGATTTAGTTCAGATTGATCATCGCTGTCGACATGGCGTATGTGCTTGTGAGTAAAAAAGTGCAGTAACTTGAGTGCTGCCTTGGCCGCTTCTTGTTCATCAGCGACGACCACGTCGACCGTGCCATTGTGCGATTGCACATCAATTGGGCCGATGTCTTTAGGCGCAAAAATGCCAAGTCCACCGCCTTCGATCATGGCTGGGCCTGCCATGCCGATGTACGAGTCTTGCGTTGCGATGGTGATGTCGGCTGCGCCAAATAAAGCGGCATTGCCTGCGAAGTTGTAGCCGTGGGCGACTGAAATGCGCGGCACGATCCCAGATAAGCCCGCCCACGCCCCGAACGAAGTGCATTGCAAGCCAGAGTTAACAACGCTAACGTCAGTGTCACCAGGGCGGCCGCCTCCGCCCTCGGTGTACATGATTATTGGCAGCTCGCGTCGTTTGGCGATCTCAAGCATCCGATCAATTTTTTGATGATGGAAAAAGCCCTGCGTACCGGCCAGCACGGTGTAGTCATTGATGATCAGCGCTACGGCATTGCCGTTGATCTGGGCAATGCCGGTGATTACACCATCGGCGGCTGTCGCTGTCTTTAGCTCATCATAGTCGCGACGTCGACGTTGAGCGGCCACCGCCAATTGACCGTATTCTTGAAAGCTCGCCCTATCACACAATAAAGCGAGATTTTCTCGAGCGGTTAAGCCGCCACGATGATGTCGTTTTGATACAGCGTTTGGGCGTGATGAGTCGAGGCTCAAATTTACGCGCTCTTGAAAACTATCGATCAAGGGATGTGGCGCTTTCTGTGTGTTTTGCGGCGCGGCGACTGTAGTTTCGCTCGACTGTTTGATTTGAATTAGTGGGCTGCCACGCTCGACTTGTTGATCGCAGACAATATTAAGGTCGATGACCTCACCGGCGCATTCCGCTTCGACTCGAACTTGTACCTTCATGGATTCGAGCGTGGCCAGTAGCTCGCCCACCTCGACCTGTTGGCCGAGCTCTACGCAAACTTCCAAGACTCGCCCGGCTAAAGGCGCGGTAACTATGGTGGTCATTCTGGTGCGTTAGATGAACTAACTTTATTCGATGGGCTCTCTTTGGGCAGCTGAATAAGCTCGGCATTGTGTCCGTCGGTCAACACGTATAAATGCCCATCTGGCCCGCTGGCGATATCGCGCAATCGCTCATCCACTTCCGGGAATACCGGGCCGTGGTCAATCAGGTGGCTGTCATCGATTTGAATTTTTCGAACTCGGCCTTCAACAAGCGAGGTGACATAAAGGTCGCCTTCGTGAAAGGCCATTGACGATGGTGCAATAGACGGCGTCCAGTCAATTCCTGGTTGCTCCATGCCCTCGTATTCTTGATAAGGCGTTATTTGCGCACCATTGTAGTCGATGCCTTGAGTAATCACCGGCCAGCCATAATTGTTGCCAGGCGTGAGACGGTTCACCTCGTCACCACCTTTTGGCCCGTGTTCATTCTCGTATACGTGCTGGCCAGCCAAAGCCAAGCCTTGTTGATTGCGGTGCCCGTAGCTCCATATCTCTGGCAGGGCATCATTGCGATCATAAAAAGGATTGTCGTCTGGCACCGTGCCATCGTTATTGATGCGAATGACTTTGCCAAAATGATTGTCCAGCGTTTGCGCTTGCTCGCGAAAATCAAAGCCGTCGCCAACAGTTGCCAATAAGGTGCCGTCAGCGAGTTGCAATAAACGCCCAGCATAGTGGTGGCTGGTATCTTTCAACGGTTGTGCGGTAAACAAGATTTGCTGTTCGCGCAATTGCATTCCATCTAATTTGGCCGACATGATGCGCAAGGCATTGGCACCGCGCTCGCCCCAAGCATAGCTTAGATAAAGCCGTTGATTGGTAGCAAAATCACGATCGATCATGACATCCAAAAGCCCGCCTTGGCCCGCATAGAAAACGTCTGGAATGCCGGAAATATCGGCGCCCATTAGCGCTCCATTTTGAATTACTCGAAGCTTGCCCTTGCGCTCGGTAACAAGAATGTCGCCATTAGGCAGAAAGTCAAAAGCCCAAGGAGAGTCTAGGCCTTTGGCGATTGTTTTTGATACCGGTGGAGCTGGGCTCAGTGACGTTTGAGCAAAAACACAATGACTAAACGCTGAGGCTAGAACCAAAATAAATCTAGTCGGAACCGAAAAGAAGTTAATGGGAACCGAAAAGAGGTTAATGGGAACCGAAAAGAGGTTAATGGGAACCGAAAAGAGGTTAGAGAGTTGTCGCATGTGACTGTTCGATTTTTTCTCGATTAGCTTTGTTTTTACCACCAAGGGCAAAGACTGCGCCCCCAAGTGCACCAGCGAGCGTTTGTAAGCTCAAGCCTGCAAGCGTACGTGCGCCGGCAACTGGAGAGAGCTGCAATTGCCAACGCATAATCAAGAGCGTACTTAAAAAGGCGCTTCCACCGG